>NZ_JBIARB010000037.1:0-1084 GCF_042889545.1 Streptomyces sp. NPDC002574 | reverse complement strand
AGGCGTTGGCGTTGTTCCATGCCGATGGTGCGGCGTTGGACGCGTTGGCGCGGATCGCGGACGACGTGCGGCGGGACACGGTGGGCGACGAGGTGACCTATGTGGTCACCCGGAACATCAACTTCACCAATGTCTGCTACACCGGGTGCCGTTTCTGCGCCTTCGCGCAGCGCCGTACCGACGCCGACGCCTACACCCTGTCGCTGTCGCAGGTCGCCGACCGGGCCGAGCAGGCGTGGCAGGTCGGCGCGACCGAGGTGTGCATGCAGGGCGGTATCCATCCGGACCTGCCGGGCACCGCCTACTTCGACATCGCCCGCGCGGTCAAGGAGCGGGTGCCGGGCATGCATGTGCACGCGTTCTCGCCGATGGAGGTCGTCAACGGGGCCACCCGCACCGGGATGTCGATCCCGCAGTGGCTGGCCGCGGCCAAGGACGCCGGTCTGGACTCCATCCCCGGCACCGCCGCGGAGATCCTGGACGACGAGGTCCGCTGGATCCTGACCAAGGGCAAACTGCCCACCGCCACCTGGATCGAGGTCGTCACGGCCGCGCACGCCCTCGGCCTGCGCTCCTCGTCCACGATGATGTACGGGCACGTCGACCAGCCCCACCACTGGCTCGCCCACCTGCGGCTGCTCGCCCGGATCCAGCAGGAGACCGGCGGCTTCACCGAGTTCGTCACCCTGCCCTTCATCCACACCAACGCACCGGTCTACCTCGCCGGCATCGCCCGCCCCGGCCCCACCGCGCGCGACAACCGCGCCGTCACCGCGATGGCCCGCCTGCTGCTGCACCCGCACATCACCAACATCCAGACCAGCTGGGTCAAACTGGGCGCCGACGGCGCCGCGGAGATGCTGCGCTCGGGCGCCAACGACCTGGGCGGCACCCTGATGGAGGAGACCATCTCCCGCATGGCCGGCTCCAGTTACGGCTCCTACCGCTCGATCCGCGATCTGGTCGCCATCGCCGAGGCCGCCGGCCGCCCCGCCCGCCAGCGCACCACCACCTACGGCGAGGTCCCCGCCGAACGCATCACCACCGGCCTCGCCTCCGACGGCCACCTCCCCGAACTCCTGCC
>NZ_JBIARB010000036.1:0-1105 GCF_042889545.1 Streptomyces sp. NPDC002574 | reverse complement strand
GGTTGCGTCCTTGGAAGTGGTGTAGCGGGGTGGACCTGATCCGGGGGTTTGCTCCGGCGTACGGGTTGGTGCCCGCATAGACAAACGGCCACCGGCTGATCTTCGAAGTGTCGAAGCCTCGAAGGAGATCAGCACGATGACCGCACCAGACAGTCTGCCCCTGCACTCCCTCGCCGAGGAGAATCTCGCAGCGGCGAGTCCCGACCTGTTGCGCGCGATGGTCAAGACGTTCGCCGACGCACTGATGTCCGCGGAGGCCGATGCCCTCTGCAACGCCGAGTACGGGCAGGTCAGCGACGAACGCGTCAACCACCGCAACGGCTATCGCCCACGCGAGTGGGACACCAGGGCCGGCACGGTCGAGCTGGCCATTCCCAAGCTCCGCAGCGGCAGTTACTTCCCGCACTGGCTGCTGGAACGGCGACGCAGGGCCGAGCAGGCCCTCATCAGTGTGGTGGCCACCGCCTACCTGCTCGGGGTGTCCACCCGCCGGGTCGAGAAACTCGCCGAGTCCCTCGGCGTGACACAGCTGAGCAAGTCCCAGGTCAGCGCGATGTCCAAGCACCTGGACGACCAGGTGGCCGCATTCCGCAATCGGCCGCTGGACGCCGGACCGTATGCGTTCGTCTGGGTGGACGCGCTGACCCAGAAGGTCCGCGAAGGCGGCCGGATCATCAACGTCCACGCGCTGATCGCGGTCGGTGTCAACGCCGACGGGCACCGCGAGATCCTCGGCCTGGACGTCGCCACCGCCGAGGACGGCGCCGGCTGGCTGGCCTTCTTGCGCTCGCTGATCGCCCGCGGCCTGGGCGGGGTCCAGTTGGTGGTCTCCGACGCCCACACCGGCCTGGTCGACGCGATCGGTGCGACCCTGCCCGGCGCCTCATGGCAGCGCTGCCGCACTCACTACGCCCGCAACCTGCTCAGTCAGGCCCCGAAATCGGCTCAGCCGTGGGTGGCCACGCTGCTGCGGACGGTCTTCGAACAGCCCGACGCCGACGCCGTCCAGGCCCAGATGACGCAGGTCCTGGACACCCTGGAGGGGAAGTTCCCCAAGGCCGCCGAGCACCTGGACGCCGCCCGGCACGACCTGCTGGCCTTCACC
>NZ_JBIARB010000035.1:0-1106 GCF_042889545.1 Streptomyces sp. NPDC002574 | reverse complement strand
GGTGAAGGCCAGCAGGTCGTGCCGGGCGGCGTCCAGGTGCTCGGCGGCCTTGGGGAACTTCCCCTCCAGGGTGTCCAGGACCTGCGTCATCTGGGTCTGGACTGCGTCGGCGTCGGGCTGTTCGAAGACCGTCCGCAGCAGCGTGGCCACCCACGGTTGGGCTGATTTGGGCACCTGACCGAGCAGGTTGCGGGCGTAGTGGGTGCGGCAGCGCTGCCATGAGGCGCCGGGCAGGGTCGCACCGATCGCGTCGACCAGGCCGGTGTGGGCGTCGGAGACCACCAGCTGGACGCCGCCCAGGCCGCGGGCGATGAGCGAGCGCAGGAAGGCCAGCCAGCCGACGCCGTCCTCGGCGGTGGCGACGTCCAGGCCGAGGATCTCGCGGTGTCCGTCGGCGTTGACACCGACCGCGATCAGCGCGTGGACGTTGATGATGCGGCCGCCTTCGCGGACCTTCTGGGTCAGCGCGTCGACCCAGAGATACGCATACGGTCCGGCGTCCAGGGGCCGGTTGCGGAACGCGGCGACCTGGTCGTCCAGGTGCTTGGACATCGCGCTGACCTGGGACTTGCTCAGCTGTGTCACGCCGAGGGACTCGGCGAGCTTCTCGACCCGGCGGGTGGAGACCCCGAGCAGGTAGGCGGTGGCGACGACACTGATGAGGGCCTGCTCGGCCCGGCGTCGCCGTTCCAGCAGCCAGTGCGGGTAATAACTGCCGCTGCGGAGCTTGGGGATGGCCAGCTCGACCGTTCCGGCCCTGGTGTCCCACTCGCGCGGGCGATAGCCGTTGCGGTGGTTGACGCGTTCGACGCTGACCTGCCCGTACTCGGCATTGCAGAGGGCATCGGCCTCCGCGGACATCAGCGCGTCGGCGAACGTCTTGACCATCGCGCGGAGCAGATCGGGACTCGCCGCTGCGAGGTTCTCCTCGGCCAGGGCGTGCAGGGGCAGACTGTCTGGTGCGGTCATCGTGCTGATCTCCTTCGAGCCTTAGACATCTCGAAGATCAGCCGGTGGCCGTCTTTCTATCCGGGGACTCACTCCAACGCCGAGACAAACACCCGCATCAGGTGGGAACCCGTACACCACTTCCAAGGACGCAACCC
>NZ_JBIARB010000034.1:0-1508 GCF_042889545.1 Streptomyces sp. NPDC002574 | reverse complement strand
CCGTTATCTTTTTCGCGGTCCTGCAATGGGGCCGCTGGCCTCCGGGCCCGGTATGACTGTTGCCCCCTGTCGTAGGTATGACCTGGGGGGTGGTGTCGCCGGGTCCGAGGGGTGCCGTCGGAGACGCTGATCAGAGGCCCGACCACCGCCCTGCCGGGCGCAATGCCCGGCCACCTGAGGGGCGGCAGGTCTGCATAACGTGGATGCGCGCGAACGGACCCACTGCCGAGGTCGGCACCGGATCGAATCATGTGGGGGCACGGTGATCGAGATCGGCGAGGTGGGCGTCTTCCTCGGCCTGGACGTCGGCAAGAGCGCGCATCACGGCCACGGGCTGACCCCGGCCGGGAAGAAAGTCTTCGACAAGCCGCTGGCCAACAGCGAACCGAAGCTGCGGGCCGTATTCGACAAGCTCCGGGACAAGTTCGGCACCGTCCTGGTGATCGTGGACCAGCCCGCTTCTATCGGCGCTCTCCCACTCGCCGTCGCCCGCGAGACGGGCTGCCAGGTCGCTTACCTGCCCGGACTCGCCATGCGGCGGATCGCCGACCTCTACCCCGGCGAGGCCAAGACCGACGCCAAGGACGCGGCCGTCATCGCGGACGCAGCCCGCACCATGCCCCACACCCTGCGATCTTTGGAACTGACCGACGAGGTCACCGCCGAACTCACCATGCTCGTCGGTTTCGACCAAGACCTCGCCGCCGAAGCGACCCGCACATCCAACCGCATCCGCGGCCTGCTCACCCAGTTCCACCCCAGCCTGGAACGCGTCCTGGGCCCACGCCTGGACCACACGGCCGTCACCTGGCTCCTCGAACGCCACGGATCCCCGCAGGCTCTGCGGAAAGCCGGCCGGCGCAAACTCGTCGAGGTCATCCGCCCCAGAGCACCACGCATGGCCACCCGGCTCATCGACGACGTCTTCGACGCCCTCGACGAACAAACCGTCGTCGTTCCCGGCACCGGCACCCTCGACGTGATCGTGCCCTCGCTGGCCAGATCACTGGCCGCCGTCCACGAACAACGCCGGGCCATCGAAGCCCAGATCGCCACCCTGCTGGAGGCCCACCCTCTTGCCGAGGTCCTGACCTCGATGCCCGGCATCGGCGTCAGGACCGCCGCAGTCCTCCTGACCACCATCGGCGACGGCAGCTCGTTCCCGAGCGCCGCCCACCTCGCCTCCTACGCCGGCCTCGCACCCACGACCAAGCAGTCCGGAACCTCGATCCACGGCGAACACGCCCCCAGAGGAGGAAACCGGCAACTCAAACGCGCGATGTTCCTCTCCGCCTTCGCCGCCCTCCACGACCCCGCATCCCGCACTTACTACGACCGCTGCCGAGCCCGAGGCAAAACCCACACCCAAGCCCTCCTCCGCCTCGCCCGCCAACGCATCAGCGTGCTCTTTGCGATGCTCCGAGACGGAACCTTCTACGAACCGCGCCTCTCCTAAACAACCGTCGCATGACCAGCTCAGGCTTGCCGAAGGACATAGAGGCACCCCC
>NZ_JBIARB010000033.1:1879-4415 GCF_042889545.1 Streptomyces sp. NPDC002574 | reverse complement strand
AAGAATGTGCCGGGGTTCGTTGTTTCAGAACTACACAGTGGACGCGAGCAACCTATGGACAAGCCCTCGGCTTATTAGTACCGGTCAGCTCCACCCATTACTGGGCTTCCACATCCGGCCTATCAACCCAGTCGTCTACTGGGAGCCTTAACCCCTCAAGGGGGTGGGAGTCCTCATCTCGAAGCAGGCTTCCCGCTTAGATGCTTTCAGCGGTTATCCCTCCCGAACGTAGCCAACCAGCCATGCCCTTGGCAGGACAACTGGCACACCAGAGGTTCGTCCGTCCCGGTCCTCTCGTACTAGGGACAGCCCTTCTCAAGACTCCTACGCGCACAGCGGATAGGGACCGAACTGTCTCACGACGTTCTAAACCCAGCTCGCGTACCGCTTTAATGGGCGAACAGCCCAACCCTTGGGACCGACTCCAGCCCCAGGATGCGACGAGCCGACATCGAGGTGCCAAACCATCCCGTCGATATGGACTCTTGGGGAAGATCAGCCTGTTATCCCCGGGGTACCTTTTATCCGTTGAGCGACGGCGCTTCCACAAGCCACCGCCGGATCACTAGTCCCTACTTTCGTACCTGCTCGACCCGTCAGTCTCACAGTCAAGCTCCCTTGTGCACTTACACTCAACACCTGATTGCCAACCAGGCTGAGGGAACCTTTGGGCGCCTCCGTTACCCTTTAGGAGGCAACCGCCCCAGTTAAACTACCCACCAGACACTGTCCCTGATCCGGATCACGGACCGAGGTTAGACATCCAGCACGACCAGAGTGGTATTTCAACGATGACTCCACCCAAGCTGGCGCTTGGGCTTCAAAGTCTCCCACCTATCCTACACAAGCCGAACCGAACACCAATATCAAGCTGTAGTAAAGGTCCCGGGGTCTTTCCGTCCTGCTGCGCGAAACGAGCATCTTTACTCGTAGTGCAATTTCACCGGGCCTGTGGTTGAGACAGTCGAGAAGTCGTTACGCCATTCGTGCAGGTCGGAACTTACCCGACAAGGAATTTCGCTACCTTAGGATGGTTATAGTTACCACCGCCGTTTACTGGCGCTTAAGTTCTCAGCTTCGCCACCCCGAAGAGTGACTAACCGGTCCCCTTAACGTTCCAGCACCGGGCAGGCGTCAGTCCGTATACATCGCCTTACGGCTTCGCACGGACCTGTGTTTTTAGTAAACAGTCGCTTCTCGCTGGTCTCTGCGGCCACCACCAGCTCGGGAAGCACGTCCCCTCACCAGCAATGGCCCCCCTTCTCCCGAAGTTACGGGGGCATTTTGCCGAGTTCCTTAACCACAGTTCACCCGAACGCCTCGGTATTCTCTACCTGACCACCTGAGTCGGTTTAGGGTACGGGCCGCCATGAAACTCGCTAGAGGCTTTTCTCGACAGCATAGGATCATCCACTTCACCACAATCGGCTCGGCATCAGGTCTCAGGCTCAAGTTGCGCGGATTTGCCTACGCAACGCCCTACACCCTTACCCCGGGACAACCACCGCCCGGGCTGGACTACCTTCCTGCGTCACCCCATCGCTCACCTACTACCACCTCGGGTCACCGGCTCCACCACTCCGACATCATCCGAAGAATCAGCCGGCGGCTTCACGGGCTTAGCATCAGAGGGTTCAGCGCTGGCGCTTCAAAGCGGGTACCGGAATATCAACCGGTTGTCCATCGACTACGCCTGTCGGCCTCGCCTTAGGTCCCGACTTACCCTGGGCAGATCAGCTTGACCCAGGAACCCTTAGTCAATCGGCGCAAGAGTTTCCCACTCTTGTATCGCTACTCATGCCTGCATTCTCACTCGTGAACCGTCCACGACTCCCTTACAGGGCCGCTTCACCCGGCACACGACGCTCCCCTACCCATCACAGCCTCCGTTGGGAGTATTGCTGCAATGACACGACTTCGGCGGTACGCTTGAGCCCCGCTACATTGTCGGCGCGGAATCACTTGACCAGTGAGCTATTACGCACTCTTTCAAGGGTGGCTGCTTCTAAGCCAACCTCCTGGTTGTCTGTGCGACTCCACATCCTTTCCCACTTAGCGTACGCTTAGGGGCCTTAGTCGATGCTCTGGGCTGTTTCCCTCTCGACCACGGAGCTTATCCCCCGCAGTCTCACTGCCGCGCTCTCACTTACCGGCATTCGGAGTTTGGCTAAGGTCAGTAACCCGGTAGGGCCCATCGCCTATCCAGTGCTCTACCTCCGGCAAGAAACACACGACGCTGCACCTAAATGCATTTCGGGGAGAACCAGCTATCACGGAGTTTGATTGGCCTTTCACCCCTAACCACAGGTCATCCCCCAGGTTTTCAACCCTGGTGGGTTCGGTCCTCCACGCGGTCTTACCCACGCTTCAACCTGCCCATGGCTAGATCACTCCGCTTCGGGTCTTGGGCGTGCGACTGAATCGCCCTATTCGGACTCGCTTTCGCTACGGCTACCCCACACGGGTTAACCTCGCCACACACCGCAAACTCGCAGGCTCATTCTTCAAAAGGCACGCAGTCACGAGACACACCGAA
>NZ_JBIARB010000032.1:0-6427 GCF_042889545.1 Streptomyces sp. NPDC002574 | reverse complement strand
GCTCCGAGACGGAACCTTCTACGAACCGCGCCTCTCCTAAACAACCGTCGCATGACCAGCTCAGGCTTGCCGAAGGACATAGAGGCACCCCCCCCGCGCGCACGCGGGCAAGACGGTGTGGGCCGAACTCGACCTGACGCATGCCCTCCCATGAGCCGCCCCTCGAACCGGATGTCGAGGAACCTCACGCCGTCAGACGCCGACAGCCTGCCGCTCCAGGCCCACCAGCTCGCGCAGCTTCTCCCGAGTCTCCGGATCCGTCGAGTACACCACCGTGCCGACCATGCCGCGCGTCAGCAGGACCTTGTAGGTGTTGCGGATCAAACGGTCCACGTCGGCGTCGGGCGTGGACTTCCTGAAGACCGGGTCCTTGGACTTCGTACGGTCGGTGACCCAGCGATCAGCGCGCCAGACCAGGTCGGGGCCGATGATGACGCCGGACCAGTCGTACTCGAAGCCCTGCGCGGTGTAGACGCAGCCGATCTGGCCGAAGCCGGCCGGGTCGGTCGCCCAGAGGGCGGACGGGGGCGCCCCGGAGATGGAGCGCTCCCCTCGCAGGTTCCAGGGGCGGGCCCAGTCGCCGATCACGACGTCCGCCGGGAGCGGGTCGCCGGGCTTGGGCTCCTCGGACCACGGCCAGCAGTAGCCGGCGGACATTCGAGCACGGTGATCATCCTGGATGCGGCGCTCCTCAAGGAACGCCTCCATCTCCTGCGGGCTCTCGGCGACAAGGAGCTGCATGCGGTCGTCGGGCTCCCACGTCACCGAGCCGCCGGGCTCCAGGCCGAGGAGCCGGACCACCCACCGCAGGTAGGCGTCGCTGCCACCGCAGCGGAACTGGCTCTCCAGCGAGACGACATGGCACTCGAGCCCCTTGCGGGTCGCGGCCGCCTTGATCTCGGCAACCGTACCCATCTCGCCGGGGCGCACCACTTGGTGCTCGTCGAGGAGGAAGACCGGGACGCGCGCGACGTCAAGAAGCTCGTCGATCTGCGGTCTGCCCGTGCGGTTGGCGGCCGACGTGTAGCGGTTCGCGGAGGTCTCCCGGATGCGGTGGGCCTCATCGCAGATGACCACATCAAGCGTGTTCTTCTCAGCCGTCATGAAGCTGTTGAAGTACTTGAAGAGATCCTGCACTTCGCGCTTGCGGGTGCCGGCCACCTTGCGCATGGTCTTGGTGAACGACTGGGAACCAGTGGCGTGCAGGGCCGGGACACCCTGCCGATACAGCTCTCCGAGCAGGGACAGCGCGATGACGCTCTTGCCCGTACCGGGTCCGCCCGTGACGACCACGACCTCCTTGTGGTCGGACTGCTTGGCCTTGCGCACGGCGTTGAGCACCATGCGGTACGCGACCTGCTGCTCGTCGAGCAGGATGAACTGCTCCCTGTCCCGGACCTCCTGGGCCGCGACGGCCATCAGCTGCTTGGACGGCACCGTCTTGCCTGCCTGGAGCTCGTCGGCTGCGCGCGCCCCAGCGTGTCTGTCGCTCAGCCTGGCGCGGAGATGTTCGATGAACGCTCCTCGAGTGCCCTGCGTGAAGAGCCGGCCCCGGTCGTCGAGCTCGATCTCACGAAGGCCGCTCACCCCGAACTCGGTGGCGTTGTGGAGGTAGGCCACCCCGCTGACACGCTTCGGGTGTTCGGCGACCGCGCCGTTGAAGTTGACCAGGTATTCGCAGTAGCGGCGTACCTGCTCGATGGGATTGAGCACTGGATGCGTGTAGGCGTCGACCTGGCAGAGGGCCGGATCATCCTCGTACGGGGCCGCCTGGCTCCATTGCTTCAGTTCGACGACGACGTAGGACGGCTCTCCGGTGACCGGATGCACTCCGGCGAGCACGGCGTCGGCGCGCTTGCTGTTCAGGGGAAGCGCGTACTCCAGCATGACCTCTACGTCGCCGAGGCCCGCGTCGTTGAGGGCCCCGGCCAGCGCCGGGATGCTGCGCTCCCAGGAACGTGCCTCGGAAGGGCCGGGCCGGTAGCCGTGCATATGGACGAACTGCTCGGTGAGGTGGTGGAAGAGCGAGCCGTCATGGCCCATGACGGCGATCGTCCTGGCAGACGCGCGGAACAGCAAGGAATTCCCCCGGGCAGCACGAAGTGACTCGTGCGGGTGGGGGCATGTCCTTCGAGACTCCACCAAGGTGGAGCGGAAGCCCGTCGGGCCGCGATGACGACGTGATCAAGAATACCCGCGCGCCGGATGGCTGTGGAGGATTCGTCACACAAGGCGTCCGCGAATGCGAACCGAACTGCCGTGGCAGTACGGCGTGTCCGCGCCGGTACCCATACGCCGGGCGATCGAGCGCGGCGACGAGCCGGTCGAGATGGTGAAGGACGAGGTGTGGCCGCAGGTAATGCCCCCGCGAATCCCCATCACTACCTCCACGAAGGCATCGACGCCCTGGCCGACCAGGCCCCCGACCTGCACGAGGTCCTTGACCGCTGCCGACGCGAGGGCATGCGGCGTCCTGCGCAATCGCCGGGTTGAACGCGACATACAGGCCACACCGCGGGGTGCCGGCAGCGAGCTGCGTCAGCGTAGTGGTCTTGCGAGTGCCGGCACCGGCTTGGATCGCCAGAAGACCCCCGGCGGCGAATGCATTGGCGGCCGCGGTCTGTTCGTCCGTGGACAGCAGCATCGCTGAGTCTCGTCGGTCCGTGAGGGCGCAGGTAGTGCGGATTGTTGGTCAGGAGTCGTCTTCGTCGATGAGGAAGCCGCGCATCGGCACCGGCGGCAAACCCTCGGGGCGCACGGTTGCACGGCGGCGTAGGTAAGCCAGTTCCCGAATGATCGCCACGTAGTGCGGGACAACTGCTCCCGCCGGTGGCGCTGCACGTGCCAGGTCATGAACCAGGGCCTCCGCGGCCTGTGCGTGGTCGGCATTTCCGGTGTGCTCCCGTCCATCGAGTTCGGCTACGACAGCTGCCGGGGTGCATGGCTCGTTACGGCGGTGAACCGCGTCCATGGCGCCATAGAGGTTTTTGTGGACGGGGCTGCTGAAGCACGTGGCGCGAAGGACCATCATCAGGTGACGGGTGTACCGCCGGTCGTGGAGGTAAGCGGCCAGGACCATGCGCTCGGCGTGCTCATCGCACAGGGCTGGCACGGGCGGAGGCTGGTCGGGGTCAGGAGTGCCGATCAAGGTCTTGGACAAAGAGGCCTCCGAAACGGCCAAGAGAGGGAAGTTGCTGCTCCGAGTGCTGTAAGAGGGGTGTGGTCGTAGCGACGGCCCGCTCTACACAGGGCGGGGCAGTCGAGCGGGGTGGTCGTTCGAGGGCGGTCCGTTCACCCGAGACCGTGGCCCGGGGTGGGCGACGGGTCAGGAAGCCGGTCGAGGACGTACCGGCGGTGGCGGTCAGGATGGAAGCGCACCCATTCGGTTCGTACACTGTCCGCGGCCTCGTCGATGACGGCGTGAGTCGGACAGCGCTGCTTGTGCCAGCGCAACTGCTCGGCATACGGCAGTCCAGTCAGGTCGTAGAGAGCCATGAGCTCCTGGGTTGTGGGCAACTGATCGTCGGCGGGGTCCAGCAGAGGTTCCAGGGGTTCAAGCCGCCACGTACCTGCGAGAGTTGTGGGCTCCAGGACAGCCCGGCAGCAGCGGCGGCGCGTGCGGGTGTGGGCCACACACTTCACGTCCTGCAACGGCCCAGGGGCGAGATAGCGCGTGAAGAGCATGCCCACGACCGGCCGCACCGGCAGAGGCGGCAGGGGCTGAGTCTGGGGCTCGGGTGGCTGCTCGGGCCGGGTGGTGAACAGGCCGGCATCCTGTCGTCGGCGGGAGGTCAGCGCCTGAGTACGCCGCATCTCCTCCAGTAGCGGGCCGCGGTTGTCCGCCGGGCTGGCTGGGCACAGGGCGTGGTGGCGTACACGGCACCAGTCGCTCCCGTCGTGGGAAGGGTGAGCGACACCGGAGGCGACATGCCAGCGCTCCGCCGCCGGTACATCGCGAGCCGGCACCTCGTCAGGATGCAGAGGCACAGCAGTACTGTCGGGACGCTGGTACCACTCGACGCGATTCCCGCAGAAATCGCACCAGCCTCCCTGCGCGGCACGCAGCAGCCGGCTCGGGCTGTCCGCGTCGATACGCAGCGTCCTGCGAGGCCGGTAGTTCTTCCGACTGCCGTCCCAGATGGAACCGCCATCAGCAAAGGAGTTGTTGGTAGAGCGCATGAGCGCAGACGATGCCGCCCACCACGCCGCAATATGGACGACCGAGCCGCTGAAGTCACCTCCCCGGCGCCTTCAGGTCGGACAACAGTTCATTCATTGGGTGCACACGTTCGCCTCGGATCTGCCAGACAGCCTACGGCGATACCGACTGCAGGAACGGACCGCGGCCCGCCGACGACCGGCACAGCTCCCCATCCGTACTCCGCAGGCGGCCAATTATCCGAAGCTCAGTTGCCGAAAACAGCCCGCTCGGCTGCGAGGGTGGAGGGGGCAACAACAAGCGGCTCCGCGTCTGCGAACCGGACCGGGTGATCGGCGAACGGCACGACGGGGTGTCCCGGTGACTGGGCAGCCAGCCCGTGGCACAGACCTCAATCGACATTCACTCGCTCGACTGGTCTATGCCGATCTCGTACGCAATCTCCCAGCGGACGTCGGGGACGACGATGTCGGCTGTCTCGACTGGCCGGCCGTCGCCGTCGTAGTACGTGCGCTCGATCCGCATCAGCAGGTCGCCGACGCTGATCCCCAACAGGTTGGCCTCGTCCTGCGTGGCCCGTCCGGGCCGTGGCACTTCGACGGCGGCGTCCACGACGACGCCGATGGTGCGCATCCGCTCAACAACGCCCGCGCCGGCAAGCGGGCCCATCTCCGGTAGCACGATCGGCGTGCCGTCCGTGACCGCCATAGGCTCCCACGAAATCGAAAGCTGCACCGGCTGGCCGTCAGCCATGAACTCGTACGTGGTGCGAACGCAGAGGTCCCCAGCCTGGATGGCGAGGCGCTGCGCGATGTCGTCGGGGGCGGGCACTCGAGCCTGGCTGTGGGACTCCCACGTGCCGGCCTTGCCCTGCTCGTTCATGTCCGCGCGGAATGGGCTGCCGGCCCGTTGCTCGCGGTGTCGCGACCGGACCATGCGCATGCGTTCGCGCGGCGGGCGGACGAACCGTCCGGAGCCAGCGCGCCCCTCGAGCAGGCCCTCGATGACGAGCCGGTCCAGGGCGCGTTGGGTGACGTTGCGGCCCACGTCGTATTCGGTCGCCAGCACAGCCCCCGACGGGAGCTTGTCGCCGATGCCCCACTCGCCCGCCTTGATACGGCGGCGCAGGTCGTCGGCAACCTCCAGGTAGGGGGCTTCTCGGGGCATGACACTCTCCGTGCTGCCCCAGCACGGGGGCGAGTTGGGGTTGGCGTCGTCGTTGACAAAGCTACTGCATAAGCGAGAACCTACTTAAGTAGCCTTACGCAGTGCGATCAACCAGTGACCAGGGGATACCTGTGCGTCCACGCATCGAAAGCATCGCCGCACGACTCCTCGCGGCCACCGGCACCGAAGTCGAGCGTCAGGAAGACCAGACCGGCGTACGCCTGATCGTGGCTCTCCCGGAACGGCTCGACGAATCACACCGCGCCTTCCTCCTTGCCGCCCTGGCCGACGCGGACGACTACGGCCACGACCACGCGGAGGACGGCACCCAGCAAGCATGGGCCCTGATCAGCGGAGATGCCTCATGAGCGACTTACGCGAGGGCGGATACGACACCGCATCGTCCGCCATGACCAAGGTGTGGAAAACCCGCCCGGGCGGGGTGCGCGAGCTTGTCGATGTCCGCATAGTCGGCCCCGCCGAGCAACTCACCCACCTCGACACCCCCACCGAGTACCCCGACTGCACCGGCCCGGAATGCAGGGCTAATGCCTCATGATCAGGTACTGCTCTCCCTCCCAACCCACCCCTTTCCCCCCGCATATCGCCGTTCACCGCGCCTGCCCAGCTCCGGTGCACTGTGTCCCCACCGCGGAAACGCACTTGAGGGTGACCTCATCGAGACAGGCGGCAGTGCGTACCCTCTTGCCGCCACCGCACTCCCGGGCACCCGGACATCTCAGAGGACCACGACCAAGAAAGGGCCGCGCTGCATGCGGCATGACACAGCGCCAGATCAGATGCCACGTCTCTGGATTGTGGAGGTCCAACCGCGAAAGAGCAGGACAGTCATGACATGCCAGCAATGCGGCATGCTTCCCAACACTTCAGGGAGGTCAGCCACGCGAACGTCTGTGGTGACCCACCTGGTCCAGCACGTCCGTGCCTCGGCACTTGCGCCACATCTGCGGACGTGCCAGTGCGGGCAGCACGACTGCCGCTGGCAGGTCACGTCCGTTGGAGTGGTGTATCGACGGCCACTCGGTGATCTCTTCTTTGAGGCTATGCGGTGAGTTCGGTGGGCAGGACGGTGTCGTCGTT
>NZ_JBIARB010000031.1:0-18992 GCF_042889545.1 Streptomyces sp. NPDC002574 | reverse complement strand
CACCACCCCCCAGGTCATACCTACGACAGGGGGCAACAGTCATACCGGGCCCGGAGGCCAGCGGCCCCATTGCAGGACCGCGAAAAAGATAACGGAGCACCCCTGAGAAGGTTCGGGGGTTTCCCCCAGTGCCACGGCGCGCAGCCGTCCGTACGGTGGCGTCATGGACGCCCGCGACCCAGAGCTGAAGAAGGAATTCGCCGCCACCCTTCAGGCGCGCAAGGACCTCGGTGAGGAGTACGAGTCGGCACTCGTCGACTCCTTCCTGGAGAAGATCGACCAGCGCATCGACGCCCAGGTCGAGCGGCGCGTGCGCCGTGAACTGGCCCAGCACCAGACGGCGTTCGCCCGGGCCGGCCGGCAGGTCGGTCCGCGCGGCGGCGACGAGGGGCGCGGCCGATTCGGCGCCCGCTACGGCTTCGCCGGCTTCTCCCTCATCATGGCCATCCCGCTCTCCGCCATCGGCGCGGGCCAGGCCCACCTGCCGGGCCTGCTCGTCGCCTGGGCCGGGATCGTGGGCGTCAACGTCGCCCAGTCCATGGGGTGGCTGTTCACCGACCGCGAGCGGGAGCGGGAGCGCCGCAGGAACGCGGACACCTGGGAGGACTGACCCCCGGCGTCAGTCCGCGAGCAGTGCCACGACCCGTCCCGCCGCCGCCTCGTCACGGGCCGCGGCGAACTGCTGCGGCCCGCCCGCCATGCGGAAGGGCAGCCCGTCCGCGGACAGCACCGTGCCGCCCGCCTCGGCGACGAGGAGGACGCCCGGTGAGTGGTCCCAGGGGTTGTCGTAGGCATACGTGGCCGCGTCGAGCCGCCCCAGGGCCACGTCGAGGTAGTCGCAGCCGGCCGAACCGCTCGCGCAGGGCTTGATCCCCTGCCCGGGGCCGAGGTCGTACAGGGCCCGGTGCTGGTGGGCGGTGAGGTTGGCCGGGCGGGCCCCGGCGACCAGCAGCACCTCGTCCGGGCCGCTCGCGACGGCCGGCAGCCGCAGCGGGCGCCCGCCGGACAGCGCGCCCGCGCCGCGCCGCGCGGTGGCCAGGACCCCGTCCACCGGCCGGTACACCCAGCACGCCAGCAGCTCGCCGCGCGCGGCGAGCGCGACCTGGGTGACGAAGGAGGCGTCGCCGCGGACGAAGTTGGAGGTGCCGTCGACCGGGTCGATGATCCAGACCGGGTCCTCGCCCAGCCAGGCGTCCAGCAGCCCGGGGTCGCCGTGCACAGCCTCCTCGCCGATCACCGCGGAGCCCGGGAGCAGTGCGGTGAGGGTCCTGGTGAGGCGTTCCTCGACCCGGCGGTCGGCGACCGTGACCAGGTCCTGCGGCCCCTTCTTCTCACTGATGTCGCCCGCGGCGAGCCTCCCGAAGCGGGAGAGCGCCTCCTCGTCGGCGACGGCGCGTACGGACTCCTCGACGGTGGCGAACATCTGTGCGTTGATCACGCGGTCTCTTTACCAGAAGAGCGGCCCGCGTGGACACGCGGGCCGCTCTTCGACGCCTTGCGCGGGGACCGCCGCACCCCCGGTCGCCCGGGGGGCGGGACGACGGCGGTCCCCGCGAGGGACGCGGGCCGGGTCAGGGCCTGGCCGCACGTCCTGGGGTCACCAGGGAGGTCCGGGAGCCGCTCCGGAGGTCCTTGGCGCCACATCCACGCTGTCAGCCGGCCGGTCCGGGACTTCCCGCCCGTCCTGCTGACACCGACCAATCTGCCGGAGCCGTGTTAAGACCGTGCTGCGCGGACGTGACGCGGATGTACCACTTCTGCGAAACCCTCGCCGCTTCCCCGGAACGCGCCCGGGGCTCGTTTACTTGGCGGTCTCGGCCAGGAAGGCCAGCAGGTCCTGCCTGCTCACGACGCCCGTGGGCTTGCCCTCGACCAGCACCACGGCCGCGTCGGCGGTGCCGAGGACGGCCATCAGGTCGGCGACCGGCTCGCCCGAGCCGACCTGCGGCAGCGGCGCGCACATGTGCCGCTCCAGCGGGTCGTCGAGGGTGGCGCGCTGGGTGAACAGCGCGTCCAGCAGCTCGCGCTCCACGACGGAGCCGATGACCTCGGCGGCCATGACGTCGGGGTGGCCGGCGCCGGGCTTGACGATCGGCATCTGGGAGACGCCGTACTCGCGCAGCACCTCGATGGCCTGGCCGACGGTCTCCTCCGGGTGCATGTGCACCAGGTGCGGCAGGCCGCCGTCCTTGCGGTCCAGGACGTCGGCGACGCGGCCCTGGCCGGTGCCCTCCTCCAGGAAGCCGTAGTCGGCCATCCACTCGTCGTTGAAGATCTTCGACAGGTAGCCGCGGCCGGAGTCCGGCAGCAGCACCACGACCACGTCGTCCGGGCCGAGCCGCTCGGCCACGCGCAGCGCCGCGACGACCGCCATGCCGCAGGAGCCGCCGACCAGCAGGCCCTCCTCCTTGGCCAGGCGCCGGGTCATCTGGAAGGCGTCCTTGTCGGAGACGGCCACGATCTCGTCGGCGACGGTGCGGTCGTAGGCGGTGGGCCAGAAGTCCTCACCGACGCCCTCGATCAGGTACGGGCGGCCGCTGCCGCCGCTGTACACCGAGCCCTCGGGGTCGGCGCCGACGACCTGGACCCTGCCGTCGGAGGCGTCCTTCAGGTAGCGGCCGGTGCCGGAGATGGTGCCGCCGGTACCGACGCCCGCCACGAAGTGCGTGATCCGCCCCTCGGTCTGCGACCACAGCTCGGGGCCGGTGGAGTGGTAGTGCGAGGCCGGGTTGTTGGGGTTGCTGTACTGGTCCGGCTTCCAGGCGTTCGGGATCTCGCGCACCAGGCGGTCGGAGACGTTGTAGTACGAGTCGGGGTGCTCGGGGTCCACGGCGGTGGGGCAGACCACGACCTCGGCCCCGTAGGCGCGCAGCACGTTGATCTTGTCAGTGGACACCTTGTCGGGGCAGACGAAGACGCACTTGTAGCCCTTCTGCTGGGCCACGATCGCCAGCCCCACACCCGTGTTGCCGGAGGTCGGCTCCACGATCGTGCCGCCCGGCTTGAGCTCGCCGCTCTTCTCCGCGGCCTCGATCATGCGCAGCGCGATCCGGTCCTTCACCGAGCCGCCCGGGTTGAAGTACTCGACCTTGGCCAGGACGGTGGCCTGGATCCCTGCGGTCACGCTGTTGAGCCTCACGAGCGGGGTGTTGCCGACGAGGCTGATCATCGAGTCGTGGAACTGCACCATTGTCTCCGGGTTCTCCGAGATTGTGAGGCCAGGGTAAGCGGTTTTCACGCGCCGGGCCGCTCCCTGGGGAGGCGGCCGCCGCACGCTTCACATTGGTGTTACGTACGCCCCGGTAGGTCCGGATGTAGAGTCGGATCGTGGCGCGATCACGACACGTCGCACCTACGACACCGGGCCTGTCGAACCGGGGGGTGAGCCATGACCGAACGGCACCCGAACCGCTCCGGGGCCGGCGCGGACACCGCCGACTACGCCGCCGCGCTGAGCGGTCTGGCAGCGGTGGAGTCCGGCCTCGCCGCCGTACGGGAGCGGCTGACCGCACTCGCCGCCGCCCGCCCGTCGCGACCGGCCGAACCGGTGATGCCCGGCGGGATCGCCGAGGTGGTCCACGGCGAGGCCGAGCAGCAGCACATCATCGAACAGCTCCAGCGCGAGGCGCGCAAGGAGGTGCTGACCTTCGTGCGGCCGCCCTACGTCTCCTCCGAGGGCAACTTCGTCCAGAAGGAGCGGCTGGCCTCCGGGGTCGAGTACCGCTCGCTGTACGAGACCACCGCGCTGGTCTACCCCGGCGCCGCCGACATGCCCGGCTTCGTCGAGCCGGGCGAGCTGGCGCGGGCCGCGCCGACCGTGCCCATGAAGCTGATGATCGTCGACGCGGAACGGGCCCTGCTGCCGCTGTCCGGCGGCCGCGACCGGTCGGTGGTGTCCTCCGCGGGGCTGCTGCTGCTGCATCCGTCGGTGCTGGTGGACGCCCTGCTGGAGCTGTTCGAGGACCGCTGGCTGCGCGGCACGCCGCTGCGGATGCCGGCGGTGGGCGACGCCGAGGAGGACCCGGAGTTCCCCGGCTCCCCCGAGCTCGACGAGCAACTGCTCTCCCTGCTGATGTCGGGGCTGCCCGACAAGGCGATCGCCTCGCAGCTCGGCATATCCCTGCGCACGCTGCAGCGCAGGATCCGCTCGCTCATGGAGTCCACGGGCACCGCCAACCGCACCCAGCTGGCCTGGTTCGTGGCGCAGCAGCGCCTGACCTGACGACGGTTGCGCCGGGCATCGGACGGGGCAACAAGGTGTTGTAAGCAATGCGGGCCGACGGGGGCCCGTGCGCGGCACGGGAGGTGGACCTTGTCCAGGGCAAGGGTGGCGCGGCGGATCGCGACGGCCGCCGCGTACGGAGGAGGCGGGATCGGGCTCCTGGGCGGAGCGGCGGTCGGCCTGGTGCTGACCGAGGCCGCGCTCGCCCGCCGCGTTGTCGGCGGCTCGGACGCCATCCCCCCGCGCGCGGGCGGCCACTACGGCGCCGCTTTCGCGCTGAGCAGCAGCGAACGGCCCCTCGTGCTGGCCCTCACGGGTGATTCGACGGCGGCGGGACAGGGCGTCCACCGGGCGAGCCAGACGGTCGGGGCGCTGCTCGCCTCCGGCCTGGCCGCGGTGGCGGAACGGCCGGTGCGGCTGGTCAACGTGGCCAACCCCGGCGCGAAGTCCGACGACCTGGCCCGCCAGGTCGATCTTCTGCTGGCGCCCGACGCGGGCCCCGCGCCGGACCTGTGCGTGGTGATGATCGGCGCGAACGACGTGACCCGGCGGATGCCGCTGGCGGTCTCGGTGCGGATGCTGTCCGACGCGGTGGGGCGGCTGCGCGAGGCGGGCGTCGAGGTGATCGTGGGCACCTGTCCCGACCTCGGCTCGGTCGAGCCGGTCTACCAGCCGCTGCGGTGGATCGCCCGCCGGCTGAGCCGGCAGCTGGCCGCGGCGCAGACCATCGCGGTGGTCGGGCTCGGCGGCCGTACCGTGTCGCTGGGCGACCTCCTGGGGCCCGAGTTCGAGTCGCGGCCGCGCGAGATGTTCGGCCCGGACAACTACCACCCCTCCGCCGAGGGGTACGCGACCGCCGCCATGGCGATGCTGCCGACCCTGTGCTCCGCGCTCGGGCTGTGGCCCGAGGAGGACGAGCGGCCGGACGCGCGCCGCGGCGAGGGCTTCATGCCGGTCGCCCAGGCCGCCGCCGAGGCGGCCGGCGAGGCCGGCACCGAGGTCGCCGCCGCCTCCGGCAGCGTCTCCGGTCCCCGCGGCCGCTGGGCCCTGCTCAAGCGGCGCCGCCGCCGCCGTCTGCCCGACACCGCCGATCCCACGCTCGCCGCCGAGGCGGCCGAAGCCGCCGCGGCAGCGGCCGAGGCCGCCCAGAACTGACGCCCGCCCCGCGAGGCCGCCCCGGGACGGGCCTCAGCGCGGCTGGTTGAAGCGCAGCAGGTTGCCCGAGGGGTCGCGGAAGGCGCAGTCGCGGACGCCGTAGGGCTGGTCCATCGGCTCCTGGAGGACTTCGGCGCCCGCCGCGCTGATGCGCTCGAAGGTCGCGTCGCAGTCGGGGGTGGAGAAGATGACGGCGCGGAGCATGCCCTTGGCCATCAGCTCCGCCATGGCCTGCTTGTCGGCGGGCGAGGCGTTGGGGTTGGCGAGCGGCGGTTCCAGCACGATGCTGACGCCGGGCTGCGCGGGTGAGCCGACGGTGACCCAGCGCATGCCCTCGAAGGAGACGTCGCTGCGGACCTCCAGGTCCAGGACGTCGCGATAGAAGGCGAGCGCCTTGTCATGGTCGTCGACGGCGATGAAGCACTGTGCAAGCGTGATGTCCATGGGCTTCACGCTAGGCCTGCGAGGGACCCCCCGCCGCACTGTTCCGGACGGGGCGGGTGAACATCTTGGCCACGCACGCCGGGATCGCCGCACCTGGCGCGTGGTCGCGTGCGCGGTACGCGCTCGGGCTCTCGCCGACCAGTTCCGTGAAGCGGGTGCTGAAGGAGCCCAGCGAGGTACAGCCGACGGCGAAGCACACCTCGGTGACCGAAAGGTCCCCTCGCCGCAGCAGTGCCTTGGCGCGTTCGATCCGGCGCGTCATGAGGTAGCTGTACGGCGTCTCGCCGAACGCGGCCCGGAAGCTGCGCGCGAAGTGACCGGTGGACATCAGGGCCCCGCGGGCCAGCGCGGGCACGTCCAGGGGTTCCGCGTAGTCGCGGTCCATCGCGTCCCGTGCCTGCCGCAGCCGTACCAGGTCCTCGGAGTTCACCCCGACAGCATCCCATGACCGCCGCGGGCTAAGCGGGCGCTCAGAAAGAGGCCCGTGTCACAGCGCACAGGAGGTGACTGGGTGCGCTACGGACAGGTAACTTCCCCAGGAGTACAGCCGTTTCCGACGCCGCCTCGACGAGGAGTCGCGATGCCCGAAGCCGTGATCGTCTCTGCCGCCCGCTCCCCCATCGGCCGGGCCATGAAGGGGTCCCTGAAGGACCTGCGCCCCGACGACCTCACCGCCACCATCATCCAGGCGGCGCTGGCCAAGGTCCCGCAGCTCGACCCGCGGGACATCGACGACCTGATGCTCGGCTGCGGTCTGCCCGGCGGCGAGCAGGGCCACAACCTGGGCCGGATCGTGGCCGTGCAGATGGGCATGGACCACCTGCCGGGCTGCACCGTGACGCGCTACTGCTCCTCCTCGCTGCAGACGACCCGGATGGCGCTGCACGCCATCAAGGCGGGCGAGGGCGACGTCTTCATCTCCGCGGGTGTGGAGACGGTGTCCCGCTTCATCAAGGGCAGCTCCGACGGCATGCCCGGCACCCACAACCCGCTCTTCGCGGAGGCCGAGGCCCGCACCGCGGCCCGCGCCGAGCAGGGCGGCGGGGAATGGCACGACCCGCGCGAGGACGGCGTGGTCCCGGACGCGTACATCGCGATGGGCCAGACCGCGGAGAACCTGGCCGCGCTGAAGGGCGTCACTCGCGCCGAGCAGGACGAGTTCGGCGTGCGCTCGCAGAACCTGGCCGAGGAAGCCATCAAGAAGGGCTTCTGGGAGCGGGAGATCACCCCGGTCACGCTGCCCGACGGCTCCGTGGTCTCCAAGGACGACGGCCCGCGCGCGGGCGTCACCCTGGAGGGCGTGCAGGGCCTGAAGCCGGTCTTCCGTCCCGACGGCACCGTCACCGCCGGCAACTGCTGCCCGCTGAACGACGGCGCGGCCGCGCTGGTCGTCATGAGTGACACCAAGGCCCGCGAGCTCGGCATCACCCCGCTCGCCCGCGTGGTGTCCACCGGCGTGTCCGGCCTGTCCCCGGAGATCATGGGCCACGGCCCGGTCGAGGCCTCCCGCCAGGCGCTCAAGCGGGCCGGGATGTCCATCGGCGACATCGACCTGGTCGAGATGAACGAGGCCTTCGCCGCGCAGGTCATCCCCTCCTACCGGGACCTGGGCGTCGACATCGACCGCCTCAACGTCAACGGCGGCGCGATCGCGGTCGGCCACCCCTTCGGCATGACCGGCGCCCGTATCACCACCACGCTGATCAACTCGCTGCAGTGGCACGACAAGCAGTTCGGCCTGGAGACGATGTGCGTCGGCGGCGGCCAGGGCATGGCCATGGTCATCGAACGCCTGTCGTAACGCCCGCGCGCGTGTCCTAAGTCGCAATCTAACCGCCCCCGGGATGTGACCTTCCCCCGGGGGCGGTCGTTTGCCCAGGTCAGGGGCGCAGCACTCGACCGCCCCAAGACTTTGGACCTACTCATATCGTGACGTTCCGCACTGCAGAGGCCATGGATTTGAGTGCACAGTGGTGTGTACAGGGGGCCAGGCTCGGGAAAGCACAGTCGGGAGTACGCCAGTGAGCGCCATGTTCCTCGTCCTGCTGACGGGTGCGGCAACCGCCGTGGCCGCCGGCACCGCCGCGCTGTTCGCCACGCGCGGCGTTCGTCGTGACGTCGCCGCCCTGCGCGCGGACCTGGCGGCGGCCACTGCCGCACATGCCGCCGTACCGGCCGCGCGCACCGCCGCGGAGACGCCCGGCGTCGAGGCCATACGGACCGCTGTCGCGGACGCGCTCGCCGACGAGCGCGAGCGGGAGCTCGCCGAGGCGCGGGCCTTCTGGGCCGCGCAGGAGGCACCCCTGGCCTACGGCACCGGCGAGGCGGGCGACGCCGTCGCCGACGCCCAGCTCGACGTCCAGATCTTCGGCGGCACCGGCTTCGGCACGGGCGCCGCGGGCGCGGACTACGAGGTCCTCCCGTACGGCCCGTTCCTGCCCCGCCAGGCGGACCTGACCGGCCTGGAGTCCGGCCCCGTCGGCCCGGTGCCCTTCCGGCACCCCTCCGACCCGGACTTCGCCGCGCCGGCCCCGGTCGTGGCCAACCAGGAGCAGACCGCCGAGCGCCTCGGCGAGCTCGCCGACCTGCGGATGCCGCTGGCCGACGTACGGCCCGGCCCGCTCGGCACGCTGGACGTGTACGTCTTCGCCGACGGCACCACGCTCTGCATGACCCCGGGCGACCGCGAGACCGCGGACCGGCTCTGCGACGCCCTGGACAGCGGTGAGTCCCCGGTCCTGCTGGGCGGCTCCGCGGTGGCCGGCGGCTACGCGCTCACCTTCACCTTCGGCGAGGAGTCGGTGTACGTCCTGGCCGACCGGGTGGTCGCCTCCCTCTGACCCGCTTTCCTACAGACCCCAGCGCGAGGCCGTGTCCCGGATCCGGGACACGGCCTCGTCGCGTACCCCGGCCAGCTCCGGGTGCGGTTCCAGCGCCGCGGCCAGCTCGTGCGCGGCCACCGCGATCTGGTCCCCGACGGCGAAGATGCCGTCGTCCGGCAGCGGCAGCGGCTCCCGCCCGGGGAACTCGATCCGCTGCGCCCGCGCGGCCAGCTCACGGGCGAGTGCCAGCCCCGCCGCCGCCGGCTCACCGCGCAGCCTGCTCTGCGGCAGGGAGCGGTAGCGTCCGGCCAGGGTCCCGGCGGCCTCGCGAAGCGTCGTACAGTCCAGCACGGCCGGGAGCCTACCCGGTACGTACACAGAACCGAGCGCGTTGCACTGTTGCCATCGGGAGAAGCCTCAGGCACGGTGGGGTGACCGGAACGCATACCGGAGGCGCCGATGTCCCAGACCTTCTCTGAAGAGACCCACCGGAACCTGCTCTCCCACATCCCGAATTGCACCGGCCGCGAGATCGGCGATTGGCTTCGCACGGTCGACGACGGGCCCGCTTTCCTCCGCTTCGAGGAAAAAGTCAGCTGGCTGCGCAGCGAGCACGACCTGTCCTACGGACACGCCAAGGCGATCGTCCATGAGTACGACCTGAGGCGCGCCGCCAGAAGGCTCGGCTAGCCACCTCCCCCCGCGCATGCGAACGGGCCCCGAAAGGCACTGCCTCCGGGGCCCGTTGAATGCCGTTGTCCGCTCGGCTAGTCGTCGCCGCGCAGGATCGCGATCAGCCGCAGCATCTCCAGGTAGATCCAGACCAGGGAGAGCGTGAGGCCGAAGGCCGCCATCCAGGACTCCTTACGCGGAGCCCCGTAACGCACGCCGTCCTCGATCTGCTTGAAGTCCAGCGACAGGAAGAACGCGCCCAGCGCGACCCCGATGATGCCGACCACGATGCCCAGCGGGCCGCTGCGCAGGCCCAGGCCGTCGCCGCCGCCGATCATCGCCACGATGAAGTTGACGAAGAGCAGGATGACGAAACCGATGGCGATCGCCATGCCGATACGGGCGTAGCGGGCCGTCACCCGGATGAGGCGGGTGCGGTACGCCACGAGCATGCCCGCGAAGACCGCCATCGTGCCCAGCACGGCCTGGAGCGGGATGCCCGGCCACATGAAGTCGAGGATCTTGCTCCAGACGCCCAGGAAGACGCCCTCGAAGACCGCGTAGCCGAGGATCAGCGCCGGCGACGGCTCGCGCTTGAAGGACTGGATCAGTCCCAGCACCAGCGCGACGAGGGAGGCGCCGATCGCCAGGCCGTAGCTCTGCTTCGACACCGGCAGGGCGAACCACGCCACGAGCGCGCCGAGCACGACCGTGCCCAGGGTCATGGCGGTCCGCATGACGACGTCGTCCATCGTCATCCGGCCGGTCTGCGCCGGGGCGGTGGGCGGGGCCTGGTACGTCGTCGTGTCGTAGGGGTTCGTGCCCGCGTACGGATTACCCCCCGCGTACGGGCTGCCCTGCGTCTGCGGCTGCGCACCGCCGAAGCCCGCGTAGCCCTCCCCGCGGGAGAACCCCCGCCGGGAGAAGACCGGGTTGCTGCTCCTCATCTGTCACTCCTCCATGGCCGCGCGATACGGCTTCGCACCAAGAGTAATGGCATGGCAAAGCGGGCGGTCTAGTCCTCAAGGAGGATCTTCTTCCGTTCTTAACACCGATGCCACGCAGGGGATGGGCCGGACGGGTGAACCGCGGGCCGGGACGACAACGGAGCCCCGGGGGCGTGATCGCCCCGGGGCTCCGTTGTCGGTGCGTCAGCGCTTCAGTGCGTCAGCGCATCGGCGCGGCACTCAGTGGCGCGCGAGGACCTGGCGCAGCACGTCGTAGACGTAGGTGTTGGCGTGCTTGCCGGTGAACCGGTCGGACAGCGGGCCGGCCGCGGTGACGGGCACGTCCACACCGGTGTGACCGGAGGTGGTCCAGTCGATGTAGAAGCTCTTCTCGCTGCCGCGGATGCTGAACGGACCGTCCTCGGCGGAGATGGCGTCGCCGGACTCGTCGGCGGCGTCGGCCTCCTCGACGGCCAGGCCGCCGGTCTCGTGGTCGCCGGTGATGACGAGCAGCGTGTCGGAGTGGGTGGCGACGTACGCACGGGCCACGGCCACGGCCTTCTCCAGCTCCTGCATGGACTGCAGGGTGCGGGTGGCGTTGTTGGAGTGCGCGAACTCGTCGGTGCCCTCCTCCTCGACCATGAGGAAGAAGCCCTTCTTGTTCTTGTCCAGCGTGCTCAGGGCCTTGCTGGTCATGGTGGAGAGACCGACCACCGGGCTGTACACGTCGCCCTGGCCCTCGGGACGCTGCTGGAACATCTCCTCGTTGGCGAAGAGACCGAGCAGCTTGCCGCTCTTGGCGCGGTTGAGCTGGTCCGCGCTGGTGACGTAGGAGTAACCGGCCTTCTGGGCCTTCTTGATGAGGTCGCCCTTGGTGCCCTTGCTCGCCTCGGACGGGTCCTCGGCGGGCTGGTCCTTGAACGCGCCGGCGCTGCCCGCGGGCAGCCACCAGTCCTCGCCACCGCCCAGGATGACGTCGGGCTTGCTGACCTCGATGTACTGACGCGCGATCTCGTCCTGCGCCGAACGGTTGACGGTGTTCGAGAAGAACGCCGCCGGCGAGGCGTCGGTGACCTGCGCGGTGGTGACCAGGCCGGTGGCCTTGCCGGCCGCCTTGGCCTGCTGGCCGAGGGTGGCCAGCGGGTTGCCGTCCACGTCGACGCTGATGGCGCCGTTGTAGGTCTTCTCACCCGTGGCCCACGCGGTCGCGGCGGCGGCCGAGTCGGTGACGACGGCCTTCGGGTCGTCCGGCTCGGTGGTCAGCTGGCCCGAGACGGGGAGCTTGTCCATGGCGAGCTGGCCGTTCAGGCCCGTGAAGTGCAGGCGGGCGGCCTGGCGCAGGGCCGCGCCCATGCCGTCGCCGTTGATGAAGATGACGTTCTTGGCAGTCGGGGTCTTGGCCTTCGCGGCCTGCGGCGCCGAGGCGGAAGCGCCCAGCGTCGGGTTGACCACCATCGTCACGACCGCGGCGGCTATGGCAGCAGCGGCGGGAGCGGCGAACCGCCGGGCCCTACGAGCATCCAGGGACACAACGTCCTCCGTTGTAGTTCTTGCCCATTACTTGACCGCGACGATAGGAGCCTCCGGGGGGAGGTTGACCAAAAGCAGATGACCAGTACGCAACGAGATCTCCAGGGACTGGTAAAGCCGCAGGCCCGTACTTGTCCGTACAGGTCGCTCGGGGACCATCCCCCGAAGAGCCCGGCGCCACGTCGGCCGACCACCGCGCACACGGCACCGGCGCACCCCCGCGCCGCCGGCGTGATGGACCATCACCCCTGCGGGGGCCTGCCGTTCGGCCTCCGGGAGCCGGTCGCCGGGCACGCCGGGCGGCGGCCGGACACCTGCGCTGCGCCGGCGCCTCCACCGTGCGGGAGGCCGGCGTCCGGCCGGCGTCTGCGTACAGATGCGCGCAGCTCAGGGACGGCGCGAAGGGCCTGGGCGGGCGGATTCCACCGGCTCCGGCGGCCACCGGGGCTTTACCGTGGCGTTGCCCGCCGCATACCGGGGGCGGGACGGCTCATGGGCCGGGGCGGTCCGCGGGGCCGTGGTCGGCCGGGAGGAGCCGTCCGCGGCCGGCCAGGCGGAAGAGGAGCACGAGCGAGGGAAGGATCAGCAGCCCCGCCACGATCGCCACGCCGACCGTGACCCACAAGGTGGCGTTCGGCGCCGCGGCTTCGGGGATCTCCACGTGGGTGCCGAGGAGATAGGGGTACTGGGCGACGCCCCAGCCGAGGACGACCAGGGCGACCGCGGCGGCGGCCATGGCCCGCAGGCCCGAGGTCCTGGTGCCGCGCAGCATCACCATGCCGGCCGCACCGCACAGGGCGGCGACCAGGACCAGGGGCAGCGCGCGGTGGCTGAGCTGGTGGAAGAGCCGGGGGGCGTCGTGCCGGAGCACGAAGATCCCCGCGATGCTGACGGCTCCGGTCAACAGGCCGGCGAGCAGCGCCCGGTCGCGGAAGTACCGTGCCAGGCCGGGCTCGTGCTGCCGCCCGGCGGCCACGTGCAGGTAGACGGCGGCCAGGTAGGCGCAGACCAGGACGGCCAGGACGCCGCCGAGGACGGAGGTGGGGTTGAGCCAGCTGGTGATCGCGTTCCCGTTGCCGCCGGCGGGCACCCGGCCCGAGGCGATGCCCCCGGCGATGGAACCGAAGCAGTACGGGGCCAGCAGGGACGACAGCGCGAAGGCGGCCCCGTACACGCGCTGTTCCGGCGTGCGCAGCGAGGCCTTGCGGAAGGCGAAGCCCGCGCCCCGCAGGACGATGCCGAGCGCGGCGAGCCCCAGGGGCACGTAGAGGGTCGTGGTGATGGCCGTGTAGGCGGTGGGGAAGCCCGACCAGAGGAACACCAGGCAGTACACGAGCCACGTGTGGTTGGCCTCCCACACCGGGCCGAGCGAGGTGTCGATCAGGTGTCGCGGTCTCCTGCCCCGCTCGGCACCGCCCGCCGTGAGGTCCCAGAAGCCCGCGCCGAAGTCGGCCCCGCCGAGCACGGCGTAGGCGATGACGCCGACGAACAGGAAGACGGCGACGAGTTGGGGCATCACTGCCCCGATCCCACGGGGACGCCCGTGCGGTCCGGGCCGGAACCGGGACCGTAGGGGACGTCCACCTCGTCGTCGCCCTCGGCCTGCCAGCGGCGCTTCATCGACAGCAGCACCCCCACTGCGCTCGCGCCGACGGCCGCGTAGATGGCGAGGACGGCCCCGAAGAACGGCCACAGGTTCCCCTGGGTGGTGACCGCGTCCCGGGTGAGGAGGTACCCGACGACCGTCCAGGGCTGGCGGCCCACCTCCGTGACGACCCATCCGGTCTCCAGGCACGCCACCGCGGCCAGGCCGCTGACCGCGCAGCACCGCAGGAACCAGCGCCGGCCGTCGACGCTGCGGTGCCGCCACCACAGCCAGGCGAACCAGACGGCGAGCGCCAGCAGGGCGGTGGACAGGCCGACCATGATGTCGAAGGCCAGGTGCACGGTGCTGACGATCCGGTCGGAGGGGCGCACGGCCGCCGGGATGGCCTCCAGCCCGCTGATCCTCGTGGACGGGCGGAACCCCGCCAGCAGCGAGGCCACGTCCGGAAGGGGCAGGCCGTAGCGGACCTCGCCGTCGACGAGGACGCCCCCGAGGGTCTCGGGGACGTGGGTGCCGGTGGACGGCAGGAGTTCGATGGCCGCGAACTTCGCGGGCTCCGCCTCGAAGACGTACCGGGCGATCGTGTCCCCGACGACCATCTGGAAGGGCAGCACGACGGCCGCGGTGACGAACCCGATGAGGAACCCGAGCCGGTGGTAGCGGGAGGTCCGGCCGCGCAGCATGCCCACCGCGTAGACGCTCGCCACCCCGAAGCCGGCGACGATGTAGGCGGCGAGCAGCATGTGCAGCATCTCCCACCAGAAGGCCCCGTTGAAGAAGACCTCGGCCGGGCGGACGGCGACCACCCGGCCGTCCCGCAGGGTGAACCCGCCGGGCTGGTTCATCCAGCTGTTCGCGGCGATCACGGCGGCCGCGCCGCCGATGCTCGACAGCGCCACCGGCACGCCGGTCCAGAAGTGGGCCCACGGCGGCATGCGGTCCCAGCCGTAGATGTAGATCGACACGAAGATCGCCTCGAGGAAGAAGAAGAGTCCCTCGATCGCGAAGGGGAAGCCGAACGCGGCTCCGTACCGGCCCATCAGCCCGGGCCACAGGATGCCGAGTTCGAAGGAGAGGACCGTGCCGGTGATCGCCCCCACGGCGAACAGCACCGCGGCCACCTTGGACCAGCGCCGGGCCAGGAGCAGGGCGTCCTGGTCGCCGCGGCGCAGTCCGCGGTGGTTCGCGACGAGCATCAGCGTGGTGAGCGCGACACCGAAGGGCACCAGGATGATGTGGAAGCCCAGGGTGAAGGCCATCTGCTGACGCGCCGGCAGGAGCTGGTCGGGGTCCCCCGCGGCGGCGAGGCTGCGCACGGCGTCGAGCACGGGGGTCACGACGGGCCCCACCGGTGGACTGTCACCATGCATCACCCTGGAGTCATTCGTCCGGTTATGTGGTGATACACAGTAGGTGACGGCACCTCCGGTGCCCGGGATTCGGCCGTTCCCGGGACCGGCGGCGCCCCCGCGGGCTCAGCCCACGCACTCGTTCTTGTCGGCCCGCGCCGTCTGGATGTCGGCCGGCGGCTTGTCCGGGTCGGTGAGCGCGAGACCCGCGCCCCGGTAGTCGGCGCCGAGGGTGAGCGTCATGTCCGTGCCGGGGTCCGCGGCGTCGGTGGAGGGACGCAGCGCCGAGGCGGGCAGCCCCATCATCGCGGCCAGGGCCCGGGCCTGGTCGGCCTGGTCGGGGCCGTAGACCAGGGTGGTCCGGTCCTGCTTCCCGCCGGGCGCGTTGCCGCCCTTGGTCGCGTGGCTGACGCCCTTGGTGTCGAGCAGCCAGTCCAGCGTCGTCTGCGCCGCGCCCTGCGGGCCGCCCCCGTTGTAGACGGTGACCTGGACCTGCGAGGGGTCCGCCTTCGTGCCGCGGAGCTTGGCGTCGGCGGCCGCGGGCTTCTTCTTGGGGGCCCCGGTCAGGGAGACGTCGTTCTTGATGGCCCTGAAGACCTGCGGCGCCTTGGTCTCGTCGACCACGACCGTCGCGTGGAACTTGATCTCGGCGGGGTTGTCCAGGACCGGCAGTGTCGTGAAGGTGATGTTCTTCGGGTCGACCTTGCTCAGGTCCTTCGCGAGGCCGCTGAGCTTCGCGACGCTGCCGATGCCGGTGTCCACGGTGAGCGCGCTGGTGGCGGCGTTGGCCAGCTTGAACAGCTTGCCCGGGTCGGAGAGCGTGTCTCCGGACTTCATCTCGCGGATCATCGAGCCCAGGAACTGCTGCTGGAGGTGGATGCGGTCCAGGTCGCTGCCGTTCGTCAGCGAGTGGCGGGTCCTGACGAACTGCAGGGCCTGCTCGCCCTCCACCCGGTGCGGCCCCTTGGCCAGCTTCAGATGGGAGCCCTGCCCCTTGGAGTCGGTGTCGTCGATGGCGTGGGTGAGGCAGATCGGGACCCCGCCGACGGCCGTGGACAGGGTCTTCACGGCCTCGAAGTCGACCATCATGAAGTGGTCGATCGGCAGGCCGGTGATCTGCGTGACGGTCCGCATCGTGCAGCCCGGGTCGCGGCCCTCCTGGCCGAGGCTCTCGTTGAAGCGCGGGCTGAAGGTTGCCTTGGCGGTGGCGGGGATCGTCTTGGTGGAGCCGTCCTTCTGCTTGGTGGGGCAGGCCGGGATGCCGACGATCATGTCGCGCGGGATGCTCATGACGGTCGCGTTCGACCGGTCCTTCGCCACGTGCACCAGGAGCGTGGTGTCGGCGTGGCCGACGTTGTCGGAGTCTCCGTACTTCCCGCCGAGGCCCACCCGGCTGTCGGTCCCGATGACCAGGATGTTGACCGCGTCGTGGCTGGTGGCGTTCTTGTTGCCCGCCGTGCCGACGTCCACGGTGCTGATGTTGCCGTCGAAGTGCCGGTACAGGAAGTACGCGCCGGCGCTGCCCGCGAGCACGACGAACCCGAGCGTGCCCGCGGTCCACATCAGGACCTTGCGCTTCGTGGAGCGCTTGGCCTTGCGGGACGGCTTCGCCGCACCGCGGCGACCGCCCTCCGGGTACGGGGCGGGTGCCTGGGCGGCGCGCTGCTCCTCGCGGCGCGCTCTGCGGCCGCCCTGCGCGGGCACCGTGGCGGCCGGAGCCCCCCCGGGATCCAGCCGCAGCCGGTAGGTACCGGTCTCCGGGTCGAGGACCCACTGGTCCGCGGGGTCGATGTGACGGCCGTCCTCGGTGTCCACGGTTGTTCGGGTCCTCCGTCCACGCCTGCGGCACGGCCCCTGGCGCTCGATCGTCGTCTGTCCTGTCCCGGACACCCCGTGGCCGTCCCGGGGACAACGGTTCAGACATCCGAACAGCGCTCATGGTTGCGCTCGAAGTCGGTCAACTTCTCACTCCTCGCGCACATTTACCGAACAAGTAGGGCACGGGACCGATCGCCGGGGGCTACGGTCGCGGGCATGCCCGGACACACAACCCTCGGCGCCACCCGCGAGGCCTACGACGCGGTGGCCACCACGTACGCCGACCTGTTCCGCGACGAGCTGCGCGGCAGACCCCTGGACCGCGCCGTCCTGAGCGCCTTCGCCGAGGTCGTGAGCGCCGGCGGCAACGACCGGGTCGCCGATCTGGGGTGCGGGCCCGGCCATGTCACCGCCCACCTGGCCGAACTGGGACTGGCGCCGTCCGGCGTGGACGCCTCTCCCGCGATGATCACGCTGGCCCGGCAGGCCCATCCGCACCTGCGGTTCGACGTGGGGTCGATGGCCGCGCTGGACATCGCCGACGGCGCGCTGGGCGGCGTGCTCTCCCGGTGGTCCATCATCCACACTCCGCCCCACGAACTCGCCCCCGTCCTGGCCGAGTTCCACCGCGTACTGGCCCCGGGCGGCCACCTCCTGGTCGGCTTCTCGGCCGGCGGCGACGCGTCCCATCCGGCGCAGGTCTTCGACCACGCCGTCGCACCGGCCTATCGGTGGTGGCCCGATCATCTCGCCGCGCTACTGCGCACGTCCGGACTGGCCGAGGTGGCCCGGATGGTCCGCGAGCCGCAGCCCACGGACCGGCGCCAGTTCCGGGAGGTGCACCTGCTCGCCCGCAAGGCCCCGGCGGCGGGCGGCGCCTGAGCCCGGCCCGGCGGCGGGTGCCCGTCGGGGTGCGTATGCCCCGGATCAGGGGGCGGCCGCACCTGTGGGTAGTGTCGGCGCGCGATGCAGCGGCCGGCCTGGGTTGCCGCGGCCGAGTCGATGTACTGGGAAGGACAAGGCATGAGCAGAGTCGAAGGGGCGGCACGTCCGCCCCGTGCCTCTCGTCGACCGGCGGAGAGCCGGGCCGGCGCCGCGGGGAACGGTGCCCTGTGACTCTGGGGGACACGGCTGTCATAGCCGCCGACGCCGGCGGGACGGCCTCCGCGGCGGACCCGCAGCCACGCGTCGAGGCGAAGCAGGGCCACGCCGGCAAACGCCTGCACGCGCTGGACGGACTGCGGCTGGTCGCCGCGTTGTCGGTCCTGCTCTTCCACTACCTCTCCCGCGGGGCGGAGGTCTCGGACGCCTGGGGGCAGCCGAGCCGCGAGGTCCTCCCGGCCGGGACCCCGGTCTCGGACTACGGGTGGCTGGGGGTGGAGTTCTTCTTCCTCATCAGCGGCTTCGTGATCTGCATGAGCGCCTGGGGCCGCGGCCTCGGGCAGTTCCTCCGCTCCCGGATCACCCGGCTCTACCCCGCCTACTGGGCGGCCATCGTGCTGATCAGCGTCGCGGTGACGGCCTTCCCCGTCCTGACGGCCCGCCCCGGCATCCACGAGATCCTGCTGAACCTCACGATGCTCCACGAGCCGCTGGGGACGCCGCACGTGAGCGGTGTTTTCTGGAGCCTGTGGGTCGAGCTGCGCTTCTACCTGCTCTTCGCCCTGGTCGTCTGGAAGGGCGTCACCTACCGCAGCACCGTCGCCTTCTGCTGCCTGTGGACCGTCGGCACCGTCATCACGCACGCCGCCAATGACACGCTGCTCAACAACCTGCTGATACCGAAGTACTCCGCCTACTTCATCGCCGGCATCGGCTTCTACCTGATCCACCGCTTCGGCTCCCACGCGGTGGCCTGGGGGATCGTCGGCGTCTCCTGGCTCATCGCCCAGGAGACGGTGGTCGCGGAGACGGAACGTTTCAGCAAGTTGATCCACACCGATCTCTCCGGCGGCGTGGCCTCCGCCGTGGTCACCCTGTGCTTCGTTGTGATGGCCGGGGTCGCGCTCGGCTGGTTCAGCCACTTCAATTGGCGCTGGCTCACCTTCGCGGGCACCTTGACCTATCCCCTGTACCTGGTGCACGAGAGCATCGGCCGCCTGGTGATCTACGGCCTGCACGGCCACCTGGGCCCCGTCGCGACCCTCGCGACCACCACGGTCGCGATGCTGGTGCTCGCCTGGCTGCTCCACGTCCTCGCCGAGAAGCCGCTCGCGCGGCGCCTCAAGCGCACCTTGGAGCGTCCCCTCCCGGCCGGTGGCCTCAGCCGTCCCACGGCGCGGTGACCACCCGGTACGACGGCGCCCGTCACCCGCGAAGGTGACGCCGGGCGGCACTGAGGGCGAGCACGTGGTGCGTGCTCGCCCTCGGTCACGCCGGGTGGCGTGTCAGTCGGTGGTTCAGCCCTGCGCGGGCACGACCTGGACG
>NZ_JBIARB010000030.1:0-25338 GCF_042889545.1 Streptomyces sp. NPDC002574 | reverse complement strand
CCCGCGGAGCGGGTAGCACATCGCTGCGCGATGTGCAAGTGAAACCACCTCGCTTCGCTCGGTGGTGACGGACCGCTTCGCGGTCCGTGTACTCGCGGACTTCGTCCGCGAGTTGGGCCCCGCTCTGCGGGGCTTGCCTCACCCTGTTCGGCCGGCTCTTCGAGCCGTGGTGGGCTTCGCTTCGCTCCAGCCCACCTAAGGTCAGGGTCGCTTCGCTCTCCTGACTGGCCTTCGGCTCCGCCTGTGGCCTTGTGGCCCGCTGCCGCGGACCAAGCTGGCTACTGGGAGCAGGCGGTGGCGGGTGCGTCTGTTTCCCCGATGAGGCTATGACTCACTTGACGACTCATCAGCACGGGGTGCTCCCGATATTTCACTCGCGAGTACGAGTGCTTCCTTCGTCTAAAAGTTTCTGGGAATCCGAGTCTTCCCCTCCTCCCTGCAGAGGGAGGTCCCTGCCCCGATCCCGAGGCAATGCCAGCTGCTTCTTGATTTGGGGTCTTGCAGTCCCTTCACCCACCGTCGTAGATCTTGCGCAGCCACGGCTGCCGGACCGCGGGGAGTCGCGCAAGTGTGTGGCGGAAGAGCGTCGAGTCGGGCCGGAACATCCCCCATGGGTACATCGGCAGTGGATCGTCACGCAGAACGCCGTCAGGCAGTCGGCCCGCCGCGGGCACGGGCAATCCTTCGTTGGGGAAGGCCAGGTGCATCCACACTTCGGCCGCCAACGGCACAACCCTCGCACTACCGGGCGGCTGCCACGCGTCGCCCGTCCATGGATGCTGCGGAACCATCAAGATGTCGGGGGTGAGCTCCGGACCGGGCAGGCCGGGGCCGGTCAATGCCACCGTCTTCACCGGTGGGCCCTGCGGGAGCAGCGCGTCGAGCGCGCGGCGGAACGTGTCCGCGACAGGGCCGTCAGGGACGGCCACGGGGGCGCCGTCCGAGGCCACTACCAGGTGGGCCAGTGCCACGCCGGCTGCTGCCGTCCATCGTGGGCTCCAGCCGCCGCAGGGGTCGATCGGCGGAATGCCCGGCACCTCGGCCGCCAGCGCCTGCCAGTTCACTGTGCGCGGCGCCGGGTCTTGGTCTGGGATGGAGCGTACGGCGCGCGGCGCGAACCGTACTTCCTGCCACAGTGAGCAGTCGTCGATGCGGGTCGCCACGGGCTGCCCGCACTGCTCACAGGCAAGGTTCGGGCCGTCCCTTCCGTCCAGTCCGAAGCAGCAGCCATCGCATCGCTCCGGGATCAGAACGGTGCCGCGGGTGTCCCCGGGGGCAACGACGATCTCCCCCGGGTCTCCGTAAGACAGCGCGGACACCGGCGCGAACACCCCTCGGGCCGCTGCTTCTTCCTCACCGATGTCGGTCCAGCATCGCCATGGCGGCCCGGTCGGTTCCGGGTCGACGGCGTACGTGCCCTGCTCCATGAGCGCCGGCAGGAAACCGTGTCCCAGTCTCAGGCGGCCATGCGCGGGAAACGCGACCTGCGACAGCGGGGCACTCAGCACAGCGTCGCACTCGGCGCACACGAACACCGTCACGCACCCTCCCCCACCACGGCGCCCAGCGGAGTATCCCTGCTCCGTGGTCACCGGCCAACCGGTTTTTCCGCCGCCACGATGACCAGCCGGACACCGCCTCGTGGGTGGGCGACATGCCCGGCGGTCAGGCGAGCTGGGCTGTGGGGGTGGTGTCGTCGGTCCAGTCACCGTCGAACAGCGAGGCGATCAACCCGACTTGGTCGGCGGGGAGCTGGCCGGTGCGGTGCTTGGTGCGCGTCTTGGCGAGCCAGGGTCCGATCTTGACGGTGTCGCCGTCGACGCGGATCTCTTCGCGGGCGGTGGGAGGCCGTCCTTCCCGGGCGATGAACAGCTCCAGGAGCTGAACGGTCTGGGCGAAGGTCCGGCGAGGCTTGGAGGGCGCCTTGAGGGGGTTGGTGGCGGGTGTCAGGTTGAGGTCGGTCAGGAGCTGCTGCTGGCCGGGGTCGAGGGTGGTGAAGGTGGTGAGCTGGCGGTGGAGCCAGCGGCCGATCTTGACCGTGCCGATGACGGTGTCGAGGTGGAGGTCGCCGGGGTTGTGGCCGGCGGCGAGGTGGGCGCGGAGCAGGTGGTATTTGCGGTGCCAGTCGGGGCCGTGGGGCAGGCGCCAGTGGGGGTCCATGGCGTCGAGTTCGGCGGCGCGGGCCGGGTCGAGTCGGCCGTTGGCGGCCAGCGAGCGCTGCTCGGCAAGGAAGGATCCGCCGGGGGCGGTGACGGGGATGGCCAGGTGTCCGTGCGCGGCGTGGTAGTCGGCGGCGGCGGTGAGCTGGGCGCGCCAGGCGGCGTCGTGCTTGTCCCAGATCATGCCGAGGGCGTCGAGTTCTGCGATCCAGTCGGCGTCGAGGTCGGGGGTGAGGCGGCCGGTGCGGCGGGCGTCGCGCATGCCGGTGATGAAGGCGCCCAGGGCGTAGCCGGCGGCGTCGGTGTAGTCGGCGGGGACGTCGAGGTGGCCGTGGTCGTCGTGGAAGAACTGGGCGGAGGCGAGGCCTTCGCGGCGGGGGCGGGATTGCTGGGAGCGGGGGTCGAAAGAGATCAGGTCCATGGCGCGGGCGATGCGTTCGGGCTGGACGGTGAAGTCGAAGTGCCAGCGGTGTTGGATCAAGGCGCTGATCTCGCGGGGGAGGCGGTTCGCCTTGTCCGGGAGGCGCTCGGCGATGCGGTGGTCGTGGCTGGCCAAGGCGGTGGCGATGGCCCAGACCGGCTCGTAGGCGGTGCCAAGGATGTCGGTCGGGTTGGCCGCAGGGGGGACGTAGGCGGGGATGATCAGGCTGGCAACTTTGCCGGCGCCGGCGGGCTGGCGCAGGGCGCGGCCGAGGGCCTGGACGACGCGGATGACGCTGCGGGAGACATCCGCGAAGGCGACCGCGTCGATGCTTCGGATGTCGACGCCCTCGGCAATGATCTTGGCATTCGTCATGATCGCGCAGGGGGCGTCGGCGAAGCGGGCGAAGATCTCTGCGCGTTCGGCGGGGGTGTGGTCGCCGTGGACGTAGAAGGTCTGGGGGTCGATGTCGGGGCAGAGTTCGGGAGCGGTGGCGCGGAGGCGGCGCAGGGTGTGGCCGAGCTCGCGCGTGAACCTCTTCGCGTCGGCGACGAGCTGGAAATACACCAAAATTCGCTTCAGGCCGTGTTCGGCCATGCTTTTGAGGATGGCCAGGTGCAGTGCGGTGGTGCGCTCGGCGTGTTCGAGCTCGGCGTCGGGGCCGGTGGCGGGCAGGTTCAGGCGCGCGCGGAGGTCGTCTCCAGTGACGGTGGGCACGATGATCCGGTAGTCCGCGAGGACGCCGTCAGCCACGCCCTGTGCGAGAGGATATTCCCAGATTGTCCGGCCGTAGACGGCAGTATTGTCCATGGAATTCGCCGACGCATCCACATCCGGCTCCGCGGACCGGCGGCGGCGCGGGCGGCGGATGTCCGCGGACTCCGCCAGATCCGGACCGCCGAAGATGCGCGGGGTGGCGGTCATGTAGAGGCGGCGGTCCGCGCGGATGCGGGCCCGATCGTTGATGATCGCCCACTTCTTGTCCGCGCGGCCGGAAATGCGGTGGGCCTCGTCCATGACCGCCAGGTCGAACGCGGGCACGTTCCCGGTGCGCTGCGCGGCTTCGATCTTGTCCAGGGAGTCGTAGGTGCAGAACACGGTCGCGGCATCGAGGACGCCGGTACCGACCGCGGAGAGCACGGCGGCCAGGCCGGCGGCGTCGCCGGTGGAGCCGACGTTCGCCTCGGCCAGGCCCTTGTGGGCGCGGGTGTCCATCGAGCACACCGCGACCATGGCCTCGGTTCGGCCGTCCTGGCGCCAGGCCAGCGCGGTCTGCGCGATCAAGTCCAGCGTCGGCGCCACCACCAGGGTCAGCGTCGACCCGAGCGTGCCGGCCAGCCGGATCCCGACCAGGGTCTTGCCGGTCCCGCACGCCGAGACGTACAGCCCACTGGTGCCCGGGCGGCGCAGATGCCGCACCGTACGGTCCAGGCCGGCTTGTTGATCCGGGCGCAGCACGATCGGCCCGAGGATGGGGTCGGGGGCCGTGGGGGTGGGGCTGGTGGTGCTCACACAAGGCATTCTCCCGGCTGCCGCGGGTGGAACAGTCGGGAAGGGCTGGATACGCCACCGGAACGGCTGAGACATGCTCCGCGGGCTTTTGGCCTGCCGGTGAGCGGGATGTCCCTAGCGCCAAGATCGCTAGAGGGGATCCGGCCCTGCCGCGGCTCTCGTCCGCTCTACCGCTTCAGTTCCAGGTCGAAAAACTTGAGCAGCGAGGTCACCAGCATCAGCGCGTAGATGGCGTTGACGCGGGAGTACTGGGCGCGTGATACGCCGTGGGCACTGGGGTGTCGGCCGAAGGCGCGCGGGATCGGCTCACCGTCTTTGGGGAAGTACCGGGCGTACGCGCACCATACCGGGGCGAGGGTGAAGGCGAACCGGATCGTGTGGTCGTTCAGGTCGAACTTGATGCCCTTGGTCTTGAGCTCGTTCTTGGTGATCTTGAGTCGGGCGGGTGTGTCGAAGTACCGGTGTGTCAGGGAGTCGAGCAGGTTGGCGGCCAGCGCCTGTGCCGCGGTGATGTGGCCTTCGCGCAGCGCTCGTGTGACGTCTAGCGCGAAGCCGCGGGGGTCTTGCAGGTCGGGATGGTCGAGACCGTTCAGGACCGTGGCGCAGTCGTGGGTGATGCCCTTCCAACGCTGGCTGATGACGCGACGGCGAAGGGCAGGGGTCGGGGCGTCCAGCAGAGCGCGGACGACTTGAGGTCCCGGCACCCACATGAGCGGGATGCCCTCGTCGACCAAGAGCAGTTGCAGGACCTCGAGCGAGGGCTGGGCTTCGCGCAGGTTCTCTGGGTAGATCCGGTCGCGCAGATCGCCGATCGAGGCGAACAGGCGTTTCCACTGATCCGTGTACTGCGTGGTGATCGGCTCGAATGCCTCGCGGATCCGGGTGGTCAAGCCGTCGGTCAGTTGCCGACCCAACGTCTCGGCGGCCTGGAGCGAGCGCGGCGCTGGCACCTCGATCTTCATCTGGGGGAGCGACACCGTGGCTGCCTGGGTCAGCCGCTTGCCGAGGTCTACTGCCCAGGTGTTGTAGTAGTCGGTCAGCGGCTTGAACGCCTGCGTGTACACCCGCGTCGGGGCGACCGGCTCCTGCGGGATCTCCCCTGTCCCTTCACCCTCTGCCATGGGGCCATGATCCCATCTGACTGTGTCAGCGATTGCCTAGATCGTCGGGGACGGCGGGCTCTACAGCTCGAAGTCGAGGTAGTCGATGTCGGTGAACTCCACTTGGAGGCCTGCGGCGCGGCGGCCGCGGTCGCGGAAGTAGATCTCCTGCAGGCCTTCGGCTGCGATCGTGCGCAGCTGCTGCTCGCCGGCACCTGCGTCCTGGGCGTCGAACAGACGGGCCGCATAGGCGGGTGGGAGGGTCTGGGTGATCAGGCGCAGGCGGGCATCGTCGGTGGAGCCGAGGGCAGCGGTGAAGCCGAAGCGGGCCCGGGTGTCGATGACGATCCCGCCGGTGGTGGCCGCGGCCTGCCGGGCGCGGGCGCGGACCTGCGGCTGCCAGCGCTGCTTCACCTCGCATTCCAGGCGGCCCGCAAGATCCGGACGGGGCTGCTTGAGCTGGCCCCTGACGTAGCGCTCCACCGTGCGCTGCGAGATGCCGAGTGCCTCGGCGGCGGCGCGGGTGCCCTTGAGGGCTTTGACCAGGTACCGCATCCGGGCGGGGGCGGACTTCGGGATCGGGCGGGTGAATGCGCCCTGCACAGCCTTGTCGAGGCTGTCCTGGAGCATTCCCATCGGCCGGTCCCTTCCTCACCGCACGGCGTCGATCATCTGCGCGGGCACAGGTGGGCCGCTCTGGACGAGCGGCTGTCGTAGGCCGCCAGGCCCCCGAAGCATGCCGGGGGCCTGACCTGGCATGGACGGGTTATCCGAATGGCATCCATGCCGTAGCTCTACGAGCTGGTGCAGACACTAGCGGTGCCGACCGGGCGGGCTGGCCGCAGGGGCTGAACTGTCGCTCACATTCCGGGGCGGCGGCCGGTGGTCTGCGGCCTGTGAGCGTGGTTGCTGCGTTCGGGCCTGCCCCGGCGCGCCGGCCGGGGCGCCCGGTTCGGGTGCGCGCGAAGTGTCCTCCACGCGGGCGGGCAAAGCGACCATGGCGTTGGCCATGGTCCGGGCGAGAGGGAGCGGGTTGCGGATGCTTCCACTCAGCCCTCAGCAAGGGTGGGCGCGACCGGGGAAGGCCGCGAGCAACTCGGTGAACTGCCCGTCGCACCACGAAGGGACCCACGCCCCGGAGCGCACAGGAAAACGGCGTCGAAAACCGTGCATTGGCGTCGTGCTGCCTCGCGATCGTGGCAGTGGCGGTCGGGGGGGCGTTGTCCGAGGGGTGCTGTAACTTCGGGCCGAGTCGCACTTCATTGCTCTGCCGCCGGGCCTGCGTGGGAGAAGCGCCCGGTGTCGACGGGCGGTGCGGTGAGGGGAGGACGAGGGCGTGGCCATCGAGTGGGACCACATCGGGCAGCCGCTGTTCGACCGGGTGGTGGAGGCGCTGGTGCACCGCCTGTACGACCAGACCGCGCGGGTGCGTGCGGTTAACGGGCGTGGCGGGGACGGCGGGATTGACATCGAGGTCGTCAGCGGTGGGCGGCTGCGGATCTTCCAGCTGAAGTACTACCCGGACGGGTTTCCCTCGTCGTCGTTCAAGGGTCGGCAGGCCTCGATCAAGAGGTCGTTCGCCCGGGCGATGGCGCACGATCCGTACGAGTGGGTGCTGGTGGTGCCGTGCACGCTGGGCCCGAACGAGCGGGCATTCGTCGACGGGCTGGCGGCCGGGCGCGGCGTGCGGGTCCGGGTGATGGACCGGGCCGAGCTGGATGACCGGCTGGCCACGCACCCGGGCCTGGTGGACTTCTTCACCCGGGACCAGCTGCTGGAGAAGGCGAAGGTCTTCAACCAGGAGAAGGCCGTGCTGCTGGGCGGGGAGCGGGACCTTGCCGAGCGGGTCGCCGCGTTGGGGACGGTGGTCGATGCCCTGGACGACAACTGGACGGTGGACTTCTCCCGTGTCGAGGGCATGGTGGTGCACACTCTGCGGGCCAAGCATCCGCGTGCCCACGAGGTCAGTCCCGTGACGGTGGAGCTGAAGGGCAGGCCCGGCGGGATGGGCGCGGACCTGTCCGCCGCGCTGTCCAGGACGCTCGGTTTCGGGCTCGCCGAACAGGTCGTGCTGCCCGCCGAGGCGATCGCGTCGCTGACCGTCACCGGGCCGCAGTGGCTGGCCAAGACCCTGACCGACGTGCAGGTGACCTGGCGGCCCGCCGGGCCGCTGCCCGGGGCCGGTGCTCCGGCGGAGCTGGTCTTCAGCGACGAGGCCGGTGCCACCGTGGCGTCGTTCACGGGGCGGCTGAACGGCCTGGGGCGCGGCAGTATGGGCCGCTCGATCGATGTCGACCTGCACGGTTGCCGCCTGAAGCTGCTGCTCCCCCACGACCGGGACCGCCCCGCGAAGCTGAACTTCTCCTTCGACCTGGCCGGGGCCACGCCCGCTCAGGCGCTCAAGCGGCTGGGGCTGCGGCACCGGCTGATGTCCGGCGGCACCTTCGCCCTGACCGTCGACGGCAAGGACGCCGGCGGCGGCCAGCTGCCCGCACAAGGCGCCGCCGAGCGCGACGAGCTGGAGCAGCTACGGCTGTATGCGCAGGACCTGGAGGTCCTGCAACGCCACTGCGAGCAGGAATTCCCTCTACCCGACGACATCACCAGCTCCGAACGGATCGCGCTGCGCGCGGCCCGACTGGTCGTCGAGGGGCACTGCGTCATCGCCCCGTTCGCCTGGTCCCTGACCTTCACCCTGAACGGCGACGACCACGCTGTCCTGCGCGCCGTCCTGGGTGGGGAGCCGCAGTCATTGCTGCTCACCCAGTCGGAGTTCGCGCTGTCTCTGGCCGGGCGCACCCTGCGCCTGGGCACCGTGCTGGCCTTCCACACGCAGGTCGTCGCCGATGACGGTCCCGCCGCCCTGGCCGCCCTGGACGCGGGTCAGGCCGAAGGGCACCGCGTGAGGATGCGCCCCGTCGACGGGCAGCGCTTCCGCTTCTGTCTGGACACTGTCGATCCGCACCGGCGCCTGGTGCCCACCCCGCTCGGGCTGCCCGGCTACCCCGAACCGCACTGAACCGGCGACGGGTCGCCCCCGGGGCCCGGACACGCCGCAAGCCCCTACCGCCTGTAGGGAATCAGACCAAAGCTCCGGCCCGCCGGGCGGGAAGCGCCGCTGCTGCGGTCAAGGGACCAGAACGCCCATGCCAGCACGGTGTGTTCATCGCCCGGGCGGCTGCCACACTGGTTCTGGGTCGTGTACCCCGGGTGGCTGCCTGGGCCACCCCTTCGGGAGACACGCTGCCCGCCCTCTGCCCAGGAGCAGCACGCTACTTCAGGAGAATCGTGATCTGACCGCCCGCCTGGATCTGCTCCGCGAACTGGGTCAACTCCGGGTCGGTGACGTTCCCGCCGCCCGTGCGATCGCTCCACACGCGCTGGATCTCCGGCTTGATCTCCTCTAGCGGCCTGCCCTGGTACTGCTCGGACAGAGCGCCCAGCGAGCTGGTCAGGTCGGACACGAACCTCTGCATGCCCTCATTGATCTCGGCATCCACGGCATTCTGATCGATCTCGAAACCTGCCGTCGGAACCTCCCACGCACAGGGACCACCCAGCGGGTGTGAGCCCCTGCGGCCCACGGCAGTCCGAACTGCCCCCACGCTACCGGCGGCCAAGGACACCGGAGGCGGACCCGGCAACGAGAGCAACCGGGTTCGCCAAAGATGCCTCAGCGTGCAGCAGACCGACCCACACACCGTGCCCGAGGACAGGCGGATCCGGGATAGAGAAGTCTCCTCGGCACCCACACGCGCAACCACCCATCCTCCCGGCCCCGAGCAGCTTCCGCGCCTTCGCCAGGAACAGATTCACCGGAACCGGACCGAGCGCGTCCTTCAGCTCCCGGCGGTGCCCCGAACACGGCGACACCGCCGGGCAGAGCCCCGCCACAGAGGTAATCCCAGGAAGCTCCACCGGATCCGGCGGTCGGTGTTGTATCTCAGACCGAGCGTGATCGCTCAGTAGACCTCGCTAAACGCTAGAAGGTTCTCCGCCCCGACCAGACGCCCGGCGCCCGGTGTGCGACCCTCACCGTTCGCGCCGCCTGCTGCGGACCGGCTCCACGAGCCCAGCCGCTTCGACGAGCGCTCTGAGCGCCGAGGTGACCACTGATGCCGCGAAGAAGTCGCCGACCATGTAGTGAAGATCACGGAACGCCACCGAGCCGACCGCGCCCAGCGCACCACAGTAGAGCGCGGCCCAGAAACCTCGCCATCGGCGCATGGGGTAGACGACCAGTGGCAGGAGGGGCCAGACGTAGGCCACGGCCCCGAGTGCCGCCGCCAGTGCGACGACTATGACGGTCACGACTCTTCGGCCTTTCGGTTCACAGGACGCCGGTTCCCACGAGGATCCAGCCCGCGGCGAGCGCGGCGGGGAGGAATATGAGGCCGCTCGCGAAGACAAGCCCCATTTTCCACGAGGTCCGATCGGCGATCTTCACGCACAGCAACGTCACAGGCGTCAGGTACAGGAACAACGGGACGAACACGAAAAGGAATCCTGCCCCCATGACACACCTCTCTGGCTTCCTTATAGTCTCTGTGTTCTTTCAACGGAAACCGGGTGTCGGGCCCTGGGCCCAACACCCGGTAATTCAATCATTCGCGTCTACGGCGTCAGGTTGGTCTGGAACTCTGTCCCGGGGTCGTCGCGGTGGAAGACCTTCGAGGGCCGGTTTCCGGGACCGTCGCCGAAGAGCGGGACGGGATGGACCACGTCCCACGGGCTGCCGACGCTGCCCCGGCCGGAGGCGTCGCAACCGCCGAACGCCGGAGCAGATCCGAGGAACGCTAAGGGTAGGCCCGTCGGCCAGCTTCGGCGGAGCTGACCGAGCTGGGGCGGATGTTCGCCGGCGAACGCGCGCCAACCGGACCGGCCCGCCGGGGCGCAAGGCCGCCGCTCGTCCCCGTCGCCGCGGTACTCGTCGTCTGCCGGATCACCGCACTCCAGCGCACCCGCGCAACGACTTTCTTGTCCGACATCACGTGATCGCCAGGACAAGCCCCAGTCAGCCCGCCGACAACGGTGAAACCGGCACCTCGGCAGGTGCGGATCTGTGCTGCCGCCAGCGTACGAGCCGCTCCCCTATTGCCTTGTGATGAGCTGTACTTGGATCCCCGGGCGCGGACCGCCGTCACCGTCTGCTTCCCGCAAAGCGGGAGGGGCCGGCCGGACCGGCCGGGGGCTTCCGACGGCCGCCTGGGGCACCGTCTGGAGGCGGCCCGCGACGGCTCAGGTGTGCTTGCCGGGGGAACGCTGGAGCAGGTGCCGGAAGAAGTCGGTGACGACCAGGCGGGCGCGGTCGCGGTCGCAAAGTTCGTCATGGCCGAACCGGAACACCTCGTAGCCCCGAAACTTCAGGTCGCGGTCGCTGGCCATGGTCGCGGCGTACTTCGCGGGGTCGGGCACGGCTCCCCTGTCGCGGGTGTAGTGCTGGCTACCGTCGACCTCCAGCACTACGCGCCTGCTGCCCGGCAGGAGCATGAGGAAGTCCATGCGCAGGTTCTGCAGGGCGTTGTGGCCGCGTTCGCGGACGGTCTTGGGGCCCCAGTGCATCCAGATCTCTGGCAGGAGCGCCGGTACGTTGTCCAGTTGGTCCTGGTAGAGGTGGTGGTAGAGCCAGAACAGGTTACGCTGGCCTGCGGACTTCGGCGGCAGGGACTCTTTCATCCGCTCGTACAGAGCCCGGCCTGCCTGCTGCGGGTCGGTGATCCCGCGGATGGACTGCCACCAGGACAGCAGCTCGCGCCACAGCAGCCCGTCGGTGCCGACGGGCCGGTCGTAGACCATGATCTTGTCAGCGGCTTCGGCGATCTCGATGTCGTTGTCGAGCGCGCTGGTGAAGCGGATGTCCGGCTTTCCCAGAGTGCCGAAGATCAGGTTCCGCGGCCTGCGGGCGGTCCCGCGCCCGGGCTGCACCAGATGGAACACCGGATAGCCGTCGGCCTCCCCGTCCTGGCGCAGAAGCGCGCCCACCGGCTGCAGGTGCCCGTTGGCCAGGTCCACGAAGCGGCGCTGTGCCTGCTCGTCGGGCAGGACCGCGGACGAGGCCAGTCCCTCAAGGAAACGCCCGAAGCGCGGGTGCGGGGCCTCGAACGCGCCGAGGCGCTCGAAGAGCTCCTCGGCGCTCCAGTCATCCCCGAATCTGATGACGTGACGCGCAATCTCCTCGCGCAGGCCCGCCGCGGGGGTGCCCCACTGCCTCAGCCCGTCGTCCCCGAGGTCCCACAACCGGCCCAGCAGCGCCAGGAAGCGGTCCGGGTAATCCCGATAGTCGGACAGGTCGAGGTCTTTCGCCAGCTCGCGCCGAGTGCGACCGGGGACCTCGACGTAGTGCCGTCCGAGCCACACCACGTCCTGCAGAACGTGGCGGTCGGCCGTGCGAAGCGTCTCGCTGTCCAGTACGGCCTCGGCGACCCGGGGCAGGCGGCCGTCCGGGCAGGCCTGCAGGCTGGCCGTCAGCCGGGCGTGCTTGGTCGGGCCGTCGTTGGGAGGCAGCGGGGGCAGGTGGAGGCGTTCGCACAGCTCCGGCAGGTCCTGGTGCCGGTAACTCTGGTACAGGGTGCCCAGGACGCCCTCGAGCAAGCTCCGCAACCGCGCCAGATCCATCTGCTCAGCCATCACACGATGATGAGCCAGACCCGGCCCGGGTTCCAGACCGAGTCACCGCCCCCTGCGGCGGGGACGTCTGGCGACTTCCACCCAGGCGCAGCGGGGGTGTGATGCCGGTGGGGTCCGCTGCGCGGTCCGGGACAGCCGATAGTCCCAAGTGCTGTCCCGGGTAGTGGGAGCCGCCCGTCGCTGGCCGTCTCATCGGGCCTGAGGCCTCTGGTCACCTATCGGCAGCCCATCACCGCGCCGCGCACCGACGACAAAAACCTGCCACGGTGCGTGCCCAAGCGGGATCTGAGGTGAGTGAATGCATGAGGGTTGACGGGCTCTACTGATGTGTCCCTTGCCGCGCCTGCAAACAAATTGAACCTGGGTAGCCCTCCCCAGTACTCCGCGCTTCAGAGATCAGCGACCGCGCGGCACTTGAACCTGCTTCCAACCGTCGATAGACCGGGTGATGAAAAATGCCCGATATACTTCGCGGGTCCATACAGTGGCGCCCTCCCCGTGCTCGATAAGCTCTTCGAACGCCTCATCCTCCGAGTCGTAGGTGTATGTCCGTCCTTTAGCGTCCCGAACCATCCACTCTCTATCCGGAAGTCCCGCAAGCCCCATAGTCACGGCAGTTTCTCCTTTGTCGATACCTATTGGCAGGGATGTTTGCGACGAAGGAACAGGAACTCTACCCCTTCGTCGCACCCGGATTTTAGGCTATCCATTTAGATGGCCGTCAGACCGAAAATCCATAACGCGAACCGAGAGCGACATGCGCACGCGTCAGAAGAACGTCTTGTCCCATTCGCCGGAAATTAGGGCCCGCATGGATTGAGCGAATCCATTGCCGACATACTGCATTCCCGCATCTCCGGCGAGAAATACATCTCCGTCGTTCGCAATCAGCACCATTTCTTCGGTGTCAAACGCAGAGCCAACGGGAACCAGGGGGCGCTGCACTTTCCGGGAGTCAATTCGAACGTTTCCCGGGTAGAAGGAGAGGGCTTCTTCGACACCAATTGTAACCCCCACCTCCATTCCGTTATACATCCATGAAACGGAAAGCTCTCGATATTCCGAGAGAAACTCGCGCAGTTGCGGCCCAACGACGTATCCCGACGCCTCGTAGAGCCTTGCCACGTAATCGACGGAGGCTTCACCAACGTCTACACGAGTTGCACCGGGGAACATTTCGCGCAACAGCTCTCGTCGAGAATTTCCAGCAAATTTGCTCATCCTGTCAACACCTCTCCGACCGCACCCGGAACCCACACCCGACAGTTGGGGCACATCTTGAATTTATCTCCCCTCGGGTTGAGTGTGATGATGTCTAGATTTTCCAATGCAGCTCCATCGTTCAAGGCATTGGTGCACATACGTGCCTCCGCGCAGACGCCCGGGGGTCGATTATCAACGTGCTGCGATTGCGCGGGCAGTCGTGAGGTCACATCAGGATGATGCCCGGTGTCAGGGCCGCTCTCACCATAGTATGTTTTCCCGGTGGTTCGATCGCGACCCACGCTGAACGCGCCCGGAAGACGATCACCCTCAGAAAGGCCGGACTTCACTTCACCGATCCGAGCTCTGCCGAGCTGGGTGAGCTCCGTCTTGAGACACGTATTGTGAACGAGTACTGGTGTGTAGCCTGCCAGGACATAGTACGTGTGAAGGTCGGCGACCGTCAGGTTGTACATGTAGGCCGAGCCTGGCCGAACGTGTACGGCGACGAGGACTACGTGGCGGTTCTGATCCGTGTTGAGTTCGTGGCCGGCCTTGAGTTTGCCAGCGGGGATCCAGGCGTGCTTCGTTTCGTCCCAGAACGGGTGCTCTGACGTGGTGTGCAGGGTTGCGTTCTTGCCGTCCTGACCGCGGATGGTCAGGTCGATGAGATCGTTGTCGTGGTGGCTGAAGGCTGCGGTGACGGTGTGGGGGCCGTCGTGCTTGCCCGTTTCTGGGTCGCCGGCCTCTACGTGATCTCCGGGTTTGACATCCTTGATGTGCTTGGTCTTGCCGTGTTCGAGTAGAACCAGCGTGCCCTGATCAAAACTGCACGGGCCGCGGCCGCCGCTCAAGGAAAGGAGGCCGGTGGATCCGCCTAGCATCCCCGAAATGATGGCGGTACGGAGGGACGCTTTGCGTATTCTGCAGAGCCAGTCGCCCTGTTCGCACGGGAGCGCGTCGTCAATCCAATCGTGGGTTGTTGTTTCCACGGACACGCTTTGCACTACATCTTCGTCCTTGCTGACGGCCACGGTACATGCGCTCCCGACCATGTACCCGTAGTTGGAACAGTTTGTAGTGTCGTTGCCGCTGCTGGTGTTTCCGTGGCTGTCATTGGTGGCGGTCCCGCCACTGTCCGGGACCACACCGGATGAGTCGGCTGTGCCATCAGGCTTCGCGGCGTTGCAGTAGATCTTTATATCGCTGCACTTGTCACCCGCGTGCCCGCACGTTAGGCCGCCGCATGGGTCCAATCCCGTGGGATCAGATTGTGTTACCGGCGAATTATTGGCGTAGGCGTAGCCGTTGAGAGATTGCTGTTCGCCCGTGTTGAGGATGGGGTCGATGCTGATGAAGCGGCCGATGGTGGGGTCGTAGTCGCGGGCGCCGATGTGGGTGTAGCCGGTGGTGGTGTCGATGTCTCCGCCGACGAAGCCCTTCTGGCCGGGCCAGGAGGTGGGTGTGGTGCCGCGGGGGGAGCCGTAGGGCAGTGTTTTGCGGCGGTCGACCGCGAGGGTGGCGGCGCTCACGGACAGGGTGTTGGTGCCGTGGGGGTCTGCTATCAGGAAGCGGACCTTAGCGTCGCTGCTGGTGCGGATGGCGGAGCCGCCGGGGACGGTGTAATAGCGGGTGCCAGCCAGGGTGCCGGCGGTTTTGGTGAGGACGAGTTCCTGGCCGCCGGGCAGGTAGAGCGTGGTGGTGGTGGGTTCTCGCTTGAGGATGCGGGTGCCGTCGGCGTCGTAGAGGAATTTGGTGGTGTCGCCGGAGATGGTGGAGGTGGCAAGTTTGCCTTCTTCGTTCCAGGTGAGGTCCTGGACGGCTCCGGTGGCTGGTGTGTTCTTGGTGAGGTTGCCGGTGTCGTCGTACTGGTAGCTGTCCGAGCCAGTAGCGCCGCCGGTAGCGGTCACAGTGGTTACCGCGTGGGCTTGGGCCGCACCGGAGGCGGTGGGGTAGCTGTACGTGCGGGTGGTGTCGGCGGTGACAGGGCCGGCCTTGTGCTGGATTTCGGTGGCTCGGCCGCCGGTGTTGGTGAAGGTCCAGCTTGTCCAGTACGGGTCGACAGTGCCCAGGGCAGGGGTGCCAGATCCGTTTACTGGTTTGGTGGCGCAGGCGTCCGCGGTGGTCCAGGCTTCCGCCAGGCGTTGGGCCCAGTCGTAGGCGAAGCACTGGTCGTCGGCGATGGTGCCGTCGTTCTGGTCGTCGCGGATCCGGGTGACGTTGCCGACCGTGTCGTAGGTGTACTTGATATTTGACAGGGTCTGCGGGTTGGAAGCCTCGCGGTCGACGATCGATGTGCTGAGTCGGCGGGTGACAGTGTCGTAGCCGAGAGTCTGGGTGATGCGAGTTCCGACGTTGCCGAGTTCTGCCTGGGCGAGTTCACCGAATGGGGTGTAGCTGGCGCCGCGTAGGTAAGCCTGGGACGACATGCCGTCGACGATGGCGAGCTGGTCCTGGGCGCCGTAGTGGTTGGTGACCTTCTCGGCGGGCAGGGCGGTCGTGGCGTTGGTGTTGCCGGTGCTGTAGGTGGCGGTGGCGGGCATGCCGTTGACGGGGGTGACGGTAGTAGCCACCGTGTAGGTGCCAGCCAGTTTCTCCTCGCCGGTCACCGATGGCACCGTCACCGTGGTGCCGGTGGCTTGCCCTGCCGTGTCGTAGCCGGCTACTTCGGTCTTGTAGGCGGCAGCGGGGGTGACGGATGTGTCGTAGCGCGTCGCTGAAGCGGGCAGACCCAGACCGTTGGGTGCCGTGTCGTATGCCCATTCGGCGAGCTTGGTGCCGGTCACCGAGTCGACGCGCAGGCTGGTTTTACGGCCGAGGTCGTCGTACGTGGTGGCCAGAGTGCTCTCGCCTGGTTTACCCACGGCGCTGGTGACGGTGGCGACGCGGCCGTCGGTGTCGTAGGTGGTCCTGGACTCGCCCTTGTCGGGGTCGGTGGTAGCGGTCTGCCGCCCGCGCAGGTCGTAGGTGTAGGTCCAGGAGTTGTGGCCTGACGCGTCGGTGACCGCGGACAGCCGGCCAGCGCGGTCGTAGGCGTAGGTCGTCTTCTCGTACTGGCTTGCGGCCGCTCCGGGAACGGGGTTGCGGTCCTTGTAGTCCCGCAGTTCGGTGGTGCGTCCCCGGACGTCTGTGATCACCATTGTGGCGGTGCCGCCGATCTCGGCGGTACCGACGCGCGGCGGAATCGTTGCAGTCCACGTGTCGCCGTAGGTGGTGGTGGTGCGCCACTTCTCCACGTTCAGGGACAGTGTCACTGCGGCGGTGGGGCGGCCCCGGCCGTCGTACTCCGTGAGGTTCGAGACGGGGATCTGGTTGGGGGTGACGGTCAGCAGCGTGGTGGAGACGGCCTGGTTGTTGTAGAACGGCGCGTTGGTCTGAAAGGCGCGGCCGAGGGTGTCGTAAAAGGTGTCGGTGACGGTGCGGCCGGTGACGCCGATGGCATCGGCCTGGGTCTGGCGTTGCCGCAGAAGCGAGTCGTAGATCTCTACCGAAGTGCCCCAGGTGCCGTCCTCGTACAGCGTCTTCGTCGTTACCGTGGACGGTGCGCTGGCCGAGACGTTATAAGCGAAGGTGGCGTTGGGGTCTGTGGTGGTGGCCCGCCCAGCACTCCAGGCCTTACTAAGACGGCCGAGGCTGTCGTATTCGCTGGTGGCGGTGTTGTTGTTGGGATCGGTGGTCTGCAGGATTAGGCCACGCAGTCCGTCGAACTTGGTGATGCTGGACTGTGTTTCCGCGTTGGTGACGGTGACCGTAGTCGGCTGGGCGCCCGTGAGAGGGGAGTACGAGGTGGTTGTGGGCTCGAGGTCCTGGCCCTTGGTGACGGTCACACGCCCGTACTGGTCCGTGGTGGTCTGATTGGTGGTGTCCCACACCACCTGGTCATTGGCATCGATCTTGGATGCCTGTTCGGTCTTTGTGGTGTTCGTCGTCTGGCGCGGCTTGGGCGCGGCACCGATCGCCTGACCGTCGTAGCTCGTGCGAGCCACGCTGGTGATCGCAGAATGGGCGTAGCCCCCGTTGCAGGTGGCCAGGGCCACGGTGGCTGTTTGCTTGGGGTAGCTGATCAGCCAGTTCGTGGTGTCGGGGGTGACGTAATCAGTGCTCGTGCACGTCGGTCCCACGCCATTGGCGGCGTCGCCGCTGTCGCCCTCGGCGACGAGCAGACCGTAGGTGGTGTCGAACTTGCGGCTGGTGGTCAAAGTGCGCCAGCTGCCGTCGTCCAGCAGAGTGCCCGCAGCTTCGGTTTCCGTGCCCGAGTGTCGGGCAACGAGGTCGGGCAGAGTGGGGCCGGGGGTCGTGGGCTTGTCCGGGTCGGTGACCCCGGTGATGTTCTGGGTGGCAGTGGCGCCGGACACCCAGGGTGTGAAGGTCGTCTTGGCGACGACCTTGCCGCCGGTTCCGTCCTTGTCGTAGGTGCGGGCCTCGGCGGCCCGGCCAGCGAAGTCGTCCCGGTTGGTGACGCCGTTGATGAGCGATTGAGGCCGGGTACTGCCGTCGGCGAGGGTGTCGCCTGCCATTCCCGTGTAGTACAGCGTCTCGGTCTTGGTGCGGTTCGTGGCGCCGGTCAGCGTGCGCACGGTGCCGTAGCCGCGGAACACGTTCCATGTGCGGTGCTTGTCGACGGTGAACTCGGAGACGTCTCGTCGCCAGTTCGGGCCGTTGCTGTACTCGTAGGTGGTCGTCTTTGATGCGGAGCCGGTGCCGGCGGTGGTGTCGTCTTCGATGACCTGGGTCACGAGGTACTTGTGGAACCAGTCCTTGACAGGGTCGACCGCCCCGTCCGGCGTCCACCATGACGGATAGCAACGCCTCGTGTTCTGATCCGCGGAGGACGGCAGGCTTGTGGGGGTGCAATCGGTGGGGCTGTAGGTGACCAGGGTCTGGCCGCCGGTTTCGTTGGTGACCTGCGTGATCCGGTACTTGTTCAGCGGAGGGCGGCCCTCAGCCGAGTCCACGCGGTTCGGCATCGGGGTTCCGCCGAAGGTGGTCTTCGGCAGGGTGATATCCGTCAGTGTTCCGGCCTTGCCGGTGTGCTGAATTGAGTCCAGCCACAGCGCGGGCTTGGACACATCCCCTGTGAGTGGGAAGGTCTGCGTCAGGGTCCAGGTGTCGACCGGCTGCAAGGTGGAGCCCTGCAGGGCGAACGTGTTGATACTGGTCAGCCGCATACGGGTCCAGAACGTCGGAGAACCCTGCAAGCATGCGGTGCTGCTGGCGGTGCAGTTCAGGTCCACCGGCACGTCCGGCCAACTGGTGGCATGTGCTTCGTCGAAGGTGCCGCAGTTGGACAGACACCGCTCGTCGACACCGAACGTGACCCGGCCTGCCGGGTTGGTCGTGGAGAAGATCGCGTCAGCGCGGAGCCCATAGTCGATCCGGGTCAGGTAGCTGCCGCGGGTGTAAGACTGCGGGGTGTCGGTCTTGCCGTTCTGGGCGTAGTAGCCGGCTTCCTTGGTGTAGTAAAGAGCCATGGCGTTGTTGTGCGGGTCCACGACGTAGTCCAGGTTCCATCGCCAGCCCTGCTGCTGGGCGGAGGAAGCGAAGTCCGAGCCGTGCCCGGGCTCGCCGGTGTGGTTGCCGTAGACCGCCACTCTTGCAAGCGAGTTCGTCTCCTCCTTGCCGCTGGTCCAGCCAGGGAGGCGGTTCTTCCCGAACCAGTACTGCGTCCCGTCGAGCGCGGTCAGCTTCCAGTACTCGAAGTCGGCGTCACCGTTGACGTCGTTCGGAGAAGTACCGAACACCTGCTCGATGCGGGAGCCGTCGTCATCAGCGAGCTTCCAGGTGCTCTTGCTCGCATCCCACACCAGGGGCGTGCTCCGGCCGTTGAGCGACAAGGTGGCGTTCTTGGACTTCCAGCACAGGTCACCGACCTTGGCCGTGTTGTTGCCGCCCTGCTTGTCGTTCTCGCAGCTTGCGTAGGAGCGCTCGATGTAGCCCGGCGAGTACTCCCAGCCCTCGCCGATCCATGACGTCTGGTTGTTCGTTGACGACGTCCGCCCGTCCACCGCGGAGGAGTTGTACGACAGCGCAACCTTTGGCTGAAGACCCCCAGGCACTGGCGGCACCGACATGGGCACGTTCCAGCCGAAGCCACCGGAGTTCCCGCCAGCTGACCACGCCCCGGCCGGCGACAGCGACGTCGCCTTGAACGACCCCTCTCCACCGCTTGCTGCCGCAGTCGCAGCAAGCACCACCGTGCCACTCGCGACGCTGCTACGCGAGGTGGCAGACGACGATCCACTATCGCCGTGGGCCGGGAACGCCACGGTCGCGGTCAGCGTGTGCGCGGCGGTGTCGTTCGTGGTCGCCAGCGGCACGCCCTTGGCGCACTTGGCGCTGCCGGGCGAGGTCAGCGCACAGGCAGGCAGCTGGACCAGGCGCAGCCTGGAGGACCAGCCGGCGCCGAAGGCCGACTCGATGGCCGAGTAGTCCACCTGGACGTCGGCCGCGCTGACCGCACTGGCAGCGCCTGCAGTCGGCCGGACCGTGAGGAGCAAGCCCTGGATCCCTGCCCGTTGCGTGGTCGCGCGGTCGGCGAGGGTGATGTGGACGCGGCCGGGGCCGACGAGTGCAGCGTGCTTCTTCGCCTTCGCTCCCTTGGGGCGGGAAATCGGCAGCCCGACGCGAACCGGCAAAGATCCCGCTTGCACCCGCTGGGGACGGGCCGTCTTGTGTGCCGTCCCTCCGACGCCAGCGGGCAGAACGACGTCCGCTGTGCCGGCCGCGGGCCAGGTGGTCCTGCCCGGCGGTTGCCAGTCTCGTTCGGAAGGCGAGTGTTTCACCTGACGGTGCGTGGTGAGGTCCTTGCCCGGCACCGACGCGGCCTTGGGCACCGACCGCAGGCTGAATCCATCGCTGGGCTGTGCCCAGGCGGGAGCCGCAAGCAGCGAGAAGCTCAGGGCTGCGGAGAGCACCCCGACCAAGGTGGCGCGGTTACGACGCAGACGCACCCTCAGACGAGCCGAAAACGGCGTGGCAAAGCCACGGCGGAGCCCCATGAAAAACCCACCCCTCAACCAGCACTACGTGAAGAACCCGCAAAGCCAATCCCATCCTTGGCCATTACACAAGAGGCGAGGGCGGGCACCACATGATCCGGGTGAATTTTTCCGCCGCCTCAAAACCCAGGCGAAACGGACCTTCTGGATCAAGCCTCTGACCAGGCCAGATGGCCAAACTGTGGGACGAAGTCCTTCTAATCGGGCACCCGTGAAACAAGTCTCTGGGCCGCAAATTGTTCCGTCCATACAACCGAGTTGGCCCGCCGCCGCCGTTCGCCGCGAGTGAAGACTTGGGAAAGGCGGCTTCGGTGAATACTCTGCGGCTCTCACGCGCTAGGCGCGCACCTCAGGAAGGCTCCTCATGAAACAACCGCATCCGGCGGGCCGCGGAAGACGACGCTCCGCGGCGATTTTTCTCGCCCTGGCGCTGCCATTGACGGCAGTCACCACCTTGGTCCTGCCCAAGGCGCCTGCGGCGGCCGAAGACAGCCCCGCCGCCAGCACGGCCCTCCCCGAAGCCGAGTCCTACGCCGTCGCCGCAAGGACCGGGGAGAAGGTCGAGATCCTGGACCGGCGGGAGGAGTCTGCGGAGATCTACGCCAACCCCGACGGCACCACCTCCCGCCGCCAGTACTCCACCCCGGTTTGGTCACGGTACGAAGGCGTGTGGCGGAAAGCGGACCCCACCATCGTCCGGCACGACGACGGCACCCTCGGACCGGCCTCTGCGGTCTTCGGCATCGCCTTCTCCGACGGTGGCACCAGCCCGCTGGCAACCTTGACCAAGGACAGCAAGGAGCTGTCGCTGTCGTGGCCGACCGCACTGCCGCAGCCTGTCCTGGACGGCAACACCGCCCTGTACAAGTCGGTTCTGCCGGACGTGGACCTGCAGGTCGTAGCAGAGGTCGACGGCTTCGCCGAGCACCTGATCGTCCACACGCCGCAGGCGGCGGCAAACCCCGCGGTACGCAGCATCAAACTCGGCGTCACCACCACTGGTGTCACACTCGCCGATGATGCCAGCGACAACCTGACCGCCACTGACGCGGACAGCAACGTCGTCTTCAGCGCCCCGCGTCCCAAGATGTGGGAGGAGCCCGCCGCCAACGACGAGCAGCCCGCTGCTGCCAAGGGTGCACGGTCGACGGCGGTGGTCGACGAAGATCAGCCCCAGTCCGCCCCGGTGGGTGCCGACGTCGACGGCAATACGCTGACGTTGACGCCCGACCCCACGCTGCTGGCCACTGCCGACCAGTTCCCGCTGGTAGTAGACCCGGTGTTCACCGGTGGGACACGTGAGAAGTGGGCCGTGGTGTATTCGGACACCCCCGGGGATGCGTACCCCAACGGGTCCGGCTGGCACTCCGGCACACCCAGCGACGAGCCCCGAGTCGGCTTCAACGACACCGGCACCACACGGTCATTCTTCGCGATGAACACCGACGGCCTGGCCGGCGCGGACATCCTCGACGCGACCTTCGCCGTAGTGGAGACCCACTCCTGGGGCTGCGACCCGTCCGTCGCCGGACCGACCGAGCTGTGGTCCACCGGCAGCATCAGCACCACCCCCACCTGGAACAGCCAGCCGAACTGGACCACAAAGCTCGACTCCGACTCCTACGCCCACGGCAATCCCACCTTCTGCCCGGGCAATCAGGGCCATGACTACCATTCGACCGCGTTGACGAACTACGTCCAACAGGCCGCCGACAATGGCTTGGGCACCGTGACCTTCGGCATGCGCGCCCCCAGCAGCTACGAGAACGATCACAACAGCTTCAAGCGGTTCACCAACAACCCCGCCCTGGAGATCACCTACAACTACAAGCCCACCGTCAACGACCACGACGCCTACGAGGGCTCCTGGAGCCCCGGCGGGTCCGGCAACAAGCCGGTGCCCTGCGGTGATGTGATCGGGAACAGCGGTATCGCCCTGACGGCCAGGCTCACCGACAAGGACGGAGGAAAGATCACCGGCGAATTCTCCGTGACCACCTCCGCCGGCACCCAGGTCTCCTTCGACAACACCGACACCGTCGCCACCGGTCAAACGGCCTCAGTCACAGTCCCGAACTCCAAGCTGCCCAACGGCACCTACAGCTGGAAGGTCCGCGCCACCGACGAGGAAGACACCAACAGCTCCTACACCGCGCCCTGCAGCTTCACCGTCGACCGGATCGGCCCCGCCAACGCCGTCCAGGTGACCAACACCGACGGCACCCAGGCCGACGAGGCAACCGACAAGTACCAGGCCCGCACCTCCGTTGCCCTGAACTTCTACAATTCAGCCAACGACCTCGCAGGATTTTGCTGGAGCATGGATCAGTACCTATCCGCTTCCAGCACCCGCTGCGCCATAGGCACCTGGGTGAACGTCGGTGCCGACCGTCACACGGCCAGCGTCAACGTGATCCCCAGCGGCTCGCCGGTCAGCACCTTGCACGTGGTCGCCTACGACACCGCCGGCAACCACTCTCCTCTAGACAAGGTCTCCGACGCGGTCAACCTCAGCACGACCAAGTCCGATTTTGTCTACGCCCCTGGCACGAGCCCCGGTTCCCCTTCCGGTGCGGCACGCGTCGACCTGCCCAGCGACCTCAACGGTGACGGCTACCCGGACTTTGTCGCCACAGACAACGCCGCGAAGCTGCGCATGTATGCCGGCAACGGCACCGGCAAGCATGCACTTGCCAAGACGGTGGGCACCAGCGGATGGACCGGCGCACTCATCGCACACCGCGGTGACTTGGTCAACTTCACCAGCCCCACCAAAGCGCCCGACGGCTATGAAGACTTCGTGGTACGCCTCGCCAACAACAAACTCTACGTCTACGGCGGTGACGGCCAGGGCAGCCCGATCTTCGACACCCGCCAAGAACTGATCCACCCCACCGTGGACGACGCCGCCGACTGGAGCCGCATCCGGCAGATCATCACGCCCGGCGACATCGACAAGAACACGACGGACGGACACGCGGGAGGCAACGACCTCATCACCATCGAGTGCGTCGACACCTCCACGACCTGCTCCAACGCTGCCCTGTGGCTCTACACCGGCAACACCAGCGGCGGAGCCCAGAATCAGACCAATCCGTTCGACCTGGTCAACCGGATCAAACTCGGCACCAGCGGATGGAAGGACTACACCAACCTCGCCGTCGGAGATCAGACCGGTGACGGCATCCAGGACCTCGTCGCCCGCAACCCCAGCACCGGCGAGCTCTACCTCTACCCCGGCCAGATCACCAACGGAGCCTTCTCCCTGGGCGCCCGCAGCCTGTACGGAGCCAGCGGCTGGCAAAATCGCCCCCACCTGACCTCCCCCGGCAATGCTCAGGGGACAGTCGTGACAGCCACGGACGCCGGCACTGGCACTACCTACCGGCAGTGGCAGCCCACACCTAGCGAAGCCTACGGAGACACGTGGGCCACCACGCCCGCCGACCCTGACTACACCGTCAACTACGTTGACGACGCCGGCGCGGCCCAGTCGACCACCTGTCCCACCGGCTGTCTCCTGTTCTACCCCGGCGGACCCACCGCCCACAGAAATCCCCACCTGGTTGGGGCCAGCGGATGGGACACCACCATCACCGGAATCTTCTAACGCCCCTGAGGCGCGGTAGCGCCACGTCTGCGACCTTGTCGACCCACAGACACGTAGCCACACAAGTGGGGTGGCTCTCGCTCCGATCGAGAGCCACCCCAACATGCGACCTCGCGGACGACCCCTGCCAAGCGTTCACTGGGCTCCAGACGCTCCTGGCAGGGACATGCCGGGCAATGCCCCAGCGCCACCATCCGCTAACCTCTGCTGGCCGCTGACGCATGTTCACAAGGACGTTGCCTCAGCGGCGCTCTTCCGACACCATCACCTCAGAGACCTCCGTAGCCTGACGCTGCCGACAGCGGATGAGGCGCTCTCGGCCGCGCTGGAGCGACTGAGCACCGCTGGCCGGCGGATGAGTACTTGGAGTGCAGAAGCAGCGAACCTGGCCAACTCTGTCTACGACACAGGCCCCAATCCAGAGAACGCGCGACGCTCCATCATCGAGGCTGGCCAGCTCACTCGCCTCCGAGTGGAGGCTGCAGCCCAGCTGGACGAACCCGCATACATCTTCCGCACCCGAGTCGGCTGGCAGACCGCCGCAATGCGAGGGCGCACGGGCGTGCGCTCGACGCGGTCACCCTCCCCGCGGCGCTGCAGGAGGCACGTGGTGACCTGGAGCTCCTGCTGGAACATTCCCGGTTCCTCGCCGACCTGCCTCTTGTACACGTGACGTCCGTGTCGTGGGATGCCTACCAAGCCGAGGCCTCGATCATGGTCCGGAGCCTGATGGGCGACCATCCCGTCGTACCCACCTCGACGATGAAGCATCGGGTCTGTCCAACGAACGGTGTAACTCGGGTTGTGTGGGTTATCGGCGGCCGAGGGAGAGTCGGCCGTCGAAGGCGATGTCGAAGGCCTGCAGGGCTGGCTTCCATCGCATGGTCCAGCGTTTGCGGCCCTGACCGGTGGGGTCCAGGCTCATGACGGCCATGTAGACGCACTTCAGGGCGGCGGCCTCGTTCGGGAAGTGCCCGCGGGCCCGGACGGCCTTGCGTATGCGCGCATTCACGCTCTCGATCGCGTTGGTCGTGCAGACGACGCGGCGGATCTCAGTGTCGAACTGCAGGAACGGCACGAACTCGGCCCAGGAGTTCTCCCAAAGGCGCACGATCGCCGGATACTTGGCGCCCCACTCCTCCTGGAAGTCCAGAAAGCGGTCCTCGGCGGCCTTCGCAGTCGGCGCGGTGTAGATCGGCTTGAGAGCGCGGGAGATCTTGTCCCAGTCCTGGCGGCCCGCGTAGCGGAACGACGCCCGGATCAGGTGAACGACGCAGGTCTGGGTGACCGCCTGCGGCCAGACCGTGCCGATAGCGTCAGGCAGGCCCTTGAGCCCATCGCAGACGACCATGCACACGTCCTCTACACCCCGGTTGCGGATCTCGGTCAGCACCTGCAGCCAGTACTTGGCGCCCTCGCCGCCGTCGCCGGCCCACAGACCGAGGATGTCGCGGGTGCCGTCCACGGTCACCGCCAAGGCGACGTAGATCGGCCGGTTGGCGACTTGCCCGTCGCGGACCTTCACATGCACACAGTCGATGAAGATCACTGGATAGACCGGGTCCAGGGGCCGGTTCTGCCACTCGGCCATCCCGTCCATGACCTTGTCGGTGAGGTTGCGTCCTTGGAAGTGGTGTAGCGGGGTGGACCTGATCCGGGGGTTTGCTCCGGCGTACGGGTTGGTGCCCGCATAGACAAACGGCCACCG
>NZ_JBIARB010000029.1:0-34057 GCF_042889545.1 Streptomyces sp. NPDC002574 | reverse complement strand
ACGACGACACCGTCGTGCCCGCCGAACTCACCGCATAGCCTCAAAGAAGAGATCACCGAGTGGCCGTCGATACACCACTCCAGCGGACGTGACCCGCGATCAGGGCGGGCAGTGTCGGTGCCGCTATGTGGATGTCGATCCGGATGCGCGACGCGAGCGTGATACCCAGGGCCAGCGCGGCCAGGATGACGACGACCGCTGTAGGCAGACGAATGCCGCGACGTCTCGGTGGGGTTTCTTGGGTGGACGAAGAGTCAGTGCGCGTGTCCTGCGGCACGCTGGGGGACCTCCCATGCTCGTTGCCACTCGCTCGGCGGCCCCGGGGATGTCACCGTGGGTTGCAGCCCGCGGTGAGGGGCCTCCATGGGAAGCGTGAAGCCCCTGGCGGGGTCCGGTCCACTCGGTATACGGAGTTGAATTCGCGTGCGACGGCACGGTGGGCGGGATCCGGACAATCACGCGACGTAGCAGCCCAAGGGATCAGTGCACAAGGCCAGTTCGGGGCCGTGATCCATTACCGGACATGTATTTTACGGCCATTCTTCGGGTGGCATCGCAACGCTAAGGTATTGCCTTTACTTTGCCGGCCTGCTGTCATTGTCCTTGAGACCACGACCACATCCGGTTCGCCGGACCTTGTCCCGTACGGCGCCCCGGTCGGGTGCCCCTGGGGAATGGGTGGTCTCTTTGGCTGACCCCGGCCGTTGCCACTCGCACCAGGGGACAGGGCCGGGTTCTGTTGCAGCGGAATCGGCCCCGATCATTCCGACGCCCGTGCACCGGTCGAGCCGCGTGCGCGCGCGTCGGTGATCGCAGGGATGTCACTACCCGACAGGGCCTGATCAACTTCCGTGGGCGTCCGGATCGTTGCCCCAGGACGGAAACAACAGGGACGCCCGCCGGGTGGTGTCCGCCGGAGCCGACGGCGGCGCGACCGTCATCCGCCGGGCGCGTCGAAGGCACGTGGGCCGTGTGCATCGCGGCTGGAAGCCGATGGATCGATGACAACGCCGGGGTTGAGGATTCCGGCCGGGTCGAGGACCGTCTTGCCGGCCCGCAGGGCGGCGGCGAACAGGTCGGGGCGCTGGCGGTCGTACCACGGGCGGTGGTCGCGCCCCACCGCGTGGTGGTGGGTGATGGTCGCCCCGCCGCTGATCAGCGCCTCGGAGACCGCCTGCTTGATCTCGTCCCACTGCTCGACCGTCCTGCCCCACTTCCCCGCGGCGTAGACACCGAAGTACGGGGCCGGACCATCGGGGTACACGTGGGTGAAGCGGCAGGTCACGACGCCTTCCGCGCCGACCTGGCGCATCGCGTCCTGGGCAGCGGCGTCGACGCCGGCGCGCAGGGTGTCGAACCGGTCCCATGTGCAGGCCGTCTCGAACGTCTCCACGATCATGCCCTGGGCGGCGAGGGCGTCCCGCTGGTAGGGCATGCGCAGGAAGGAGTTGCGCCAAGTGTCGGCGGCCCCGGTCCGTGCGTCCTGCTCCGCGGTCCCGGCGTAGCGCGGCTCCTCGGCCAGGGTGCCGCCGTGGTCTCTGCACAGCTCCAGTGCGCGTCCCATCGAGGCGTTGACGGGGTGGTCGGCGGATTCGAAGCCGAGTACCAGGACGGCGGTCGGGGCGCCGGCGTTGATGAACGCCTCCATGGGGTCCAGGAGGCGGCAGTTGGCGGGGTACAGGCCGGACTGCGAGAGGGCGCGCACCGCGCGCACGCCCGCGTCGTGGTCGGCGAAGCCCACCGAGGCTCCCGCACGCCACCGAGGCCGGTCCTGGAGGCGGACCCAGGCCTGGGTGATGACGCCGAGCGTTCCCTCCGAGCCGAGGAACATCCGGTCGGGGGACGGTCCGGCTCCCGAGCCCGGGAGACGGCGGGACTCGAGGACCCCGCTGGGAGCGATGACCCGCATCGATTCGGTGAGGTCGTCGATGTGGGTGAGGTTCGTTGCGAAGTGGCCGCCGGCGCGGGTGGCCAGCCAGCCGCCGAGGGTGGAGAACTCGAACGACTGGGGGAAGAACCTCAAACTGTAGCCGTGGGGGCGCAGTTGGTCCTCCAGGTGCGGGCCGAGGACCCCGGCCTGGACGAGCGCGGCCCGGCTGGTGCGGTCGATCTCCAGGACCTGGTCCATCGCGCCCATGTCCAGGCTGACCACCCCGGCGTAGGCATCACCCACCCGCGGTTCGACGCCTCCCACCACCGAGGAACCACCGCCGAAGGGAATGACCGCGATGTCGGCGTCACTGCACCAGTCCAGGAGATCGACGACCTGTGCCTCGGATGTCGGGCGCACTACGAGGTCGGGCACGTGGGGCAGGCGCCCCAGCAGCGCCCTCACGACATCGCGGAACGCCTGCCCGTGGCTGTGCGCGAGCCGGTCGCGCACCTCGGCGGACGCGATCGACGCCAGAGCCGGCGGCGCCTGGACGCGGCTCGCCCGCACCCCGAACTGCTCGATCGACGGGGCCTCGTGCACCGTCAGGTCGGCGCCCGGCAGCATCTCCGCGGTACGCCGGGTGATCTCCGCACGCTCCGCGCCCGTCACCGCGTCCTCGACGTTTCCCCATCCCCACCACGACCGCGTCTTGCTGCCCACTGCCGCACCACCGATCTGAACGCCGGGTAAATTACCTGTCGGTCACTTTGGCATAGGGTGGGACCATGGACAAGCAGGAGAAGGGCGTCAGCACGGTCGGGACCAAGGGAATGCCCCGCGCCGACCGGGAGAGGCTGATCCTGGACGCGGCGGCCCACGAGTTCGGCGCCAAGGGCTACACACGCGGGTCGACCGCCGCGGTGGCAGCGCGTGCCGGAATCAGCAAGCCCATGATCTACGAGTACTTCGGATCCAAGGACGGCCTTTACCTGACGTGCCTGGAGTATGCCGGATCCCGCCTCGTCGAAGCCGTCGCCGCGGCGCAGGAGGGGCCGTCCGACCTCACACGTGCCGCTCGCACCCTCGAGGCCGTCTTCCGGAGGCTGGAGTCCCGCGTCGACGACTGGGCTCTCGTCTACGACACGACGGTGCCGGCCGACGGGCCCCTCCATGCGGCGGCCGCCGTCTACCGACAGGAGCTGAACCGCCTCGGAGCGGTCGGCGTAGCCGAGTTCCTCGGCTCCCCGGAGGCGGGCGAGGCGCTCGACACCGACCTCGCCACGCACCTGTGGTACGGCACCGTGAGCGCCGCGGTCGCCTGGTGGCGCCACCACCCCGAGCAGAGCGCCGACGACATGACGGCACGCTTCGAACGGATCTTCGCGGTCCTGTATCGACAGCCTGCCGCACCGGCCGCGGCAGGCCGACCTCGAAGAACGGACAATCGCCCGCCCGGCCGAGCTGAAAAACGGGCCACGGAACCGCGCCGGTGAACACTGCGACGATGACCTCGACGCAAGCGTCGGCGCGGGTCCGAGGACGGAGACACCGCCGAGGAATCCGCACGGGGGCGACCCTGCCCGGCTGCCGCACGAGCCTGTGTTCCTGGCGCGCTGGACGGCCCGAAGCCGGTACGGGGCCGTTCCCCTCGCATCCCGGTCGGCAACCGTCGCCGGCCGGCCTGGCGATCACGCGAAGTCGGCCGTGGGCGTTACTCGTTGGTGTTCGATCGTGGATGCGGACAGGTTCGCCGCTCGTCACCGCGTTCCGGCGGGTGACGGCCCGGTCGTGCGGTGACGTGCCGCTCTGCGGGGGCGCGCCGGTCGAGCCGCCGCGCTGTGGGCCTTCCGGTCGCCTTGGACCGGGATGTCGAAGGACCATGGAAGAGAAGGTCGCTCGTGGACATCGGTGTGACCGCAGCGGTCGCACCGGGGCGGCGACGCGATCATTCCGCTGCCCCCCGGAATCAAGGAGGGGCGACGGAGGAAGGCTCCGAACAGGACATTGACGTGGCACGACCCTCCGGGAGCGCAGATGCCCACTCTGGACCGCCAGGACAACGTCTTCGTGCTCGACATCGGAGACGGCGAGAACCGCTTCCATCCCGACTGGCTCGCCTCCGTCGGCGCTGCCCTGGACGAAGTAGAGAAGGCAGAGGGGCCGCGCGCCCTGGTGACCGCCGCGACGGGCAAGTTCTTCTCCAACGGGCTGGATCTGGAATGGCTCGGCGCCCACGCCGACCAGCACGAGAGCTACCGCGACTCCGTCCACCGGCTCCTCGCCCGCGTGCTGTCCCTGCCGATGGTCACCGTGGCCGCCCTGCAGGGGCACACCTTCGCCGCCGGCGCGATGCTCTCCCTCGCTCATGACTTCCGTGTGATGCGCGCCGACCGCGGCTTCTGGTGCCTGCCCGAGGCCGAGATCAACATCCCCTTCACGCCCGGCATGTCCGCCCTGATCCGGTCCCGCCTGGCGCCGCAGACCGCGCACGAGGCCATGGTCGCCGCCCGCCGGTACGGTGGGACGGACGCCGCGGCCGCCGGGATCGTGGACCGGGCGGTGACAGAGGACGCCGTGCGTTCCGCGGCCCTGGAGATCGCCGAGGCGCAGGCCGGTAAGGCGGGCGACACCCTCGGCACCATCAAGGAACGGATGTACGCCTCGGCACTGGCCGTTCTGCGCGGTGCGGCCGGCTGAGCGGAGCGCGGAGAACGCCGGCCCCGGCGAGGGTGCCGGCGGTGCCGGTGCTCGCGGGCTGTGCGGACGTCGTGCACGGCACCGCCGGTCGGCGGCGATCCGGTCGATCGGCGGCAGCGTTCCGTCCAGCGGGACGAACGCCGTGCAGCAGCGGGCGCGGGCCACCTCATGAGCATCGGGCTCGGACACCGCAGTGATCACGAAACCCGTGCCCGCACTGTTGTGCGCCTCAACCGGTCACAGCGCGACCACCCGCACGACCCCGGAACCTGCGACCGCCCTGATCACCCGACGGCGCAGTTCCTCCACGCGGTCGCGAGGGCCCGCGGGATCTGCGGGATGTCGGCGCAGCCGTGCGGGCCCGCGGGGAAGCCGTCGCTGGTGAGGTAGGTCCAGTCGGTCCCGGAGGCGCTGCGGAAGTACTTCATGGCGCCGCCCTCGTCCTGGAGGCCCACGAGTTCGCCCTCCTTCGCGCCGGAGGCGGGGTCGAACGGGGTGGCGGCGTAGCGGACGGTGCCGCACTGGCCGTAGAAGAACCGTTGGGGCGCGGGCGCGATGTGGACGAAGCGGGGGTAGCTGCGTGTGTAGGCCCGTGTCACCGCTGACTTGACCGCGCTGCTGACGGACAGATTGCGGCAGCCGGGGACGGAGACGGGCGCCTGCGGGGCCTTGGTCGGGGCCTTGCTCGGTGTCTGGGCCGTGGCCGTGGCCTTGGCCGACGCGGTGGCGCTGTGCGACGGCGCCGGCGTCGTGGCGGAGGACGAGGCCGAAGGAGACGCCTCGGTGGAGGCGCCCGCCGGGGCGGAGGCCTCCGGGGAGGGCGAAGTGCTTGTGCCGGCGGCGGAGTCGGACCCGGACCCGGAAGAATCGGTGCACCCCGAGAGCAACAGGGTGCAGCCCAGCAGCGCGGCCGCTATCGATGCACTTCTGATTCCGGACAACTCGAGTCTCCTTCTCGGTCGGCACAGCTGGCGTGGAGCCGCTGCCGCCCTTCGGCCGGCACACCGCTCGCCTTCCAGTACTCCCGCGGCACTGCGGAGGGTTGCACAGGAGCCTGTGTCAATGGTTCTGATTCGGTAAAGGTGCGGGCGGGCATGCCGCGGGGGCGGGAAGCGTCGACCGCTTCCCGCCCCCGGACCGTACTGCGTTCGCGCTCAGTAGGAGAACTGGCGGATCTGCCCGTCGTAGGCCCCGTACGTCCAGCCTGTGCGGGTCGCCGGGTCCAGTTGGACGGAGTTCATCACACCGCCGTGGACCAGGGGACCGCCGTGGCCGGTGATCTGGAACCCGGTCAGCGTCTTCACCACCTCCCCGGTCGTGACGTCGATGACGAGCAGTTGACCGGTGGCGTTGTTGTCCGCGACGACGGCCGTGCCGGAGCCCGCGTAGCTGGTGCCCTCCGGCGCGGTGAACGCCGCCACCGCGAGCCCGTTGGCGCCGTCCACGGCCATTCCCGTGGCGGGGCCGCGGCGTACGGCCACCGGGTCGTCCGTCGTGCCGGTCGCCACGTCGAGCGAGCCGAGCACGCTGGTCGGGACGATCTTGGTGCTGACCGCGGTGGCCGACAGGTTGTAGAGCGTGCCGGCGTCGTCGGAGGAGAACCCGTTGCTGCAACCGGACATGGTGCCCACCAGCGTCACGCTGCGGGTCCCGGTGTTCACCCGGGGGATCTGCACGCCGCCCAGGCAGAGGGCGATCGGAGCGCCCTTGGCCAGGTAGACGTCGCCGGTGGAGGAGTCGACGTCCAGGAGGCTGTACGAGCCCTTGACGACGCCCGGCAGGTCGGCGGGGACGGGGGCGTCGGTGGTGCCGTCCCTCAGGTCGACAGGCAGCACCAGGTCGCTGTTGTCGGCGACCGCCCGCAGCAGCAGCGCGCCGCGGGAGCGGGGGGCGTCGACGCGTCCGACGACGAACCGGTAGTCGGCCGCCGCGAGCGTGGTCCGCCCGACGAGGGTGCCGGAGGCGGTGTCCCAGGTCTCCACCTGTACATCGCCGCCGGGCTTCGCCTGGTGCACCGCGAGGGCGCGGTGCGTGGCGGGGGCCACGCCGAGGACCTCGTACTCGGATCCGTCGCCGCTGTCCGAGGCGATGACCGGGCCGTAAGCGCCGGTCCTGGTGGAGTAGTGCCGGATCTCGGTGGCGCCGGAGACGGTCCGCAGCGCGGCGACCGAGTCGTCGCCCGCGGCGGCGAAGGACAGCACCGTGCTTCCGTCCGGGGCGAGGCCGTCGTCGACTTCGAGGGTCGAGACCGATGAGGCCTGGCCGACGACCCGGTGCTTGCTGTCGAGGGCCATGACGCGCACGCCGTAGACGGTCGAGGTGGACAGGCCCAGCCGCAGGGCGTCGAGGTCGACGCTGCCCTTGGTGGCGGGCAGGACGCGGTGGGCGGCGGAGGGCGCGTCGACGCCGTTGCCGTCGAGGGCCGTGCCGTTGGCGTTGGTGAAGGTGTTCAGCGAGTTGTGGAGCGTCGGGGCGGGCGCGGCGAACTCCACCTGCGCGTACTTCGCCCCCGGCACGTCGCGCACGTCGTAGCGCAGGGAGAAGCCGGGCTTGGTGCGGGTGACCTGGGTGCTGTGCGCGGGGACGCCGTCCAGGCCGGTGACCAGCGGTGCCTGCGGGCGCTGGTCGGCGGTGCCGCCGTCGACGCGGACCGGTGCGAACTCCCCGTAGGTGGTCAGGGTGGGGTTGCCGCCGAAGCCTGACTGGGCGATGCCGATGCCGTAGAGGCCGCCGCCGGCGGCGAACGCGTCGGCGGGGATGGTGACGGTGCCGGAAGTGGCGGTCAGGGATTGGTGCCACGCGGCGCTGAACAGCGGTGCGAGAGCGGGGTTCCAGTGGCCGACGGTGGACACGACGAGCTGCGGATTGCTGGTCCTGGCGACACCGGACAGGTCGTAGCTGACGGTGACCGCGTGGCCGGCCTTCACCACCGCGGGCGCCTTGGGCGCGGCGCCCTCCACGTAACGGCCGTCGCTCGGGCCGACGGTGAGGGTGCGGCGCACGGTGGCCTGGGTCCGGCCGCCGGTCAGTACGCGGTAGGTGGCGGTGATCGTGCGGTCGGAGGCGGAGACGACCGGGAGTCCGGCGGCGTCGAGCAGTTCGGTCGGCGTCACCCGGATCGCAGGGGTCGTGGAGCGCCAGGTCTTCGCGCCCACGGTGAGGGTGTACGTGGGGCTGGCTCCCTTGGGCAGGCCGGTGACGTCACCGGCGAAGGTGACCGGGCCCACCAGGCCCATGCCGTTGCCGCCGGAGGCCATGTCGCCGAGGTCGATGCGGTTCGGGTCGGTGGTCTCCAGGAACTGCCCGCCCAGGCCGGCGTTGGTGACCCGGTGGGCGACCGACAGCCGTACGGCGGCCGGGGCTTGGGCGCCGCGGTGCCCGAGGACGTCCTCGACGGCGGCGGTGACGTCGATCTGCTTGCCGACGTTGAGCTCGCGGTCGATCTGCGCCGGGGTGGCGACCTCGCGGCCGGTGCGCTGCAGGACGTCCCGTACCTGCGCGGGCGTCAGGTGGTGTCCGGCGAGCCCTGCGGCCTGGAGCACGACGGCGGCGGCCGCGGCGATCTCGGGCGCGGACGCGGACGTGCCGCCGTTGAGGACGGGGGTGACGGACTGCGCGTCGCCCCGCTCGGTGTGGGTGAAGGCGACGATGTTGTCGCTGGGCGCGGAGAGGTCGATGCGGGTGCCGAAGCCGGAGGAGAAGGTGCCGAAGCCGCTGATGCGGGTCTCGGCGGTGGTGGCGTCCCCGGTCCGGGAGGCGAGGGTGTCGTCCAGGGTGGTGCCGCCGGCGGCTATCGCGCCGCTGTCGGGGACGTGCGACGGGGTGGTGGAGTAGGCCACGTCGTTGATGTCGGTGGCCGACTTGTCGTTCTTCGCGGTGTCGGTGGGCGTGCTGCCGCCGTCGGGGCCGACGGCGGCCGGGGTGTAGAGGCGGGTTCCGTCGTTGGAGGAGATCACCACCACGACGTGGTCCTTCTGGACGATCGAGGCGACCACGGACCGGATGTACGGGTCGTCCTCCAGGTAACGGCCCGGGAAGCCCTGGGCGTCGGTGCCGAAGCCGAGGCTGGCGGTGATGACGTCCGGCTTGGGCGACTGGTGGGCGGCGGCCAGGAGCGCGGTCGCGATCTGGTCCATCGTCGGCTGCTGCGGGACGACGAGGCGGTAGCCGGCGCCGGGGGCGACACCGAGCAGGTCGGTGTAGTCGCTGCCGGTCCGGTCGGGGCGCTGGCGGTCGTGGGCGAGGGGCGCCATGACGCTGAAGTCGAGGAGGACTTCGCCGAGGCCGGGGTCCTGGTCCTTGGTGGACGCCGAACCGCTGAGGCTCCCGTCGGGAGCCGCGACGTAGGCGGGGATCAGCGGCATGGAGGGGAGGTCGAGGTAGCGCTGACCGTCCTGGAGCACGGTGGTCGGTCCGTGGCCCTGTACGTAGGGGTCACCGGCGTCGGCCATCGCCTGGTCGGTGAGGTCGCCGATGGAGACGTTGGTGATGGTCCGGCCGGCGCCGGGCTGCTGCCCGTAGCGGCCCTGGAGGATGTCGAAGGCGCCCACCGCGTTGACGCCGCCGGCGTTGAGGAACGCCTGGGCGGAGTCGGTGAGGGCGAAGTTGGTGGGGATGGCGGAGGCACTGGGCGCGGTCCCCGGCGTGTGCTTCGTGGACGCCCTTGCGGTGGCGGGCAGTTGCCGCCCCCCGGTGTTCATGGTGTTCACGTAGCGGTTCGGCTCGGCGCCGACGATGCCGGGCGTGCCTTGGAGGGCGCGGGCGACGGCGGCGGAGTCGCGGTTCCCGGTCCGTACGACGTAGGTGCGCGACAGGTCGGCGGTGTCGTCTCCCAGGCGCGTGCGGGCCGATGCGGTCATCGACTCGGTGGCCGCGGCCGACAGGGAGGGGAGGAGCGGCTGGAGCGAGGTGGCCCCGACCGCGTTCAGCTTCTCGTTCACGACGGCGCTGCTGGTCCCGGGGGCGTGTGCCTGGGCCCTGTTGCCCGGCAGCTTGCGGCCGGTCACAGCGGTCTGCGGAGAGAGGGTCACCAGCACCTGGCCCGGGACGACCCCTGCGCGCTGGGCGGGCGGCGCCTTCTGCGGCGACGCGTCACCGAGGGACGGGACGGAGCTCCCGCCCGCGGCACCGGGAGCGGCGGAGGCCGGGAGCGCGGCGGTGAGGGCCAGGAACACGACGGACGTGACGGATACGGCACCGAGCCGCCGTCCGCCGTGCGGATGGGCACGCGACATGGGACACCCTTTCAGCGGGGCGAGGGTGTGCGGGGGGACACACCGCGGCACGCTGACGCCCACCTCAACGCAGGGCAGCGCGCTCGCTGCTGGAAGATGTCAAGTGCGGCGGACGAGGCACAAGGTGGGGAAGGTGGCCTACCTCCGCCAGGTGGCCGGTTGGTGCCACGGAGGTGCGGGAGAGGGCATGGAATTTAACGTACTGGGGTTCACGGCGGACGCGGAGCGCGTGTATACGGCGCTGGTAGGGATGCCGCGGTGCACGGCGGCGGAGGTCGCGGACGCGTGCGGCCTGGCCGCGCCCGCGGCCGGGAAGCTGCTGTCCGGCCTGGTCAGGGACGGCCTGGCGGTGCGCAGTGCGGGGCGGCCGCCGAAGTTCTCGGCCGCGGCCCCCGATGTCGCGGTCGGCGCGCTGATCCACGAACGGGAGCAGCAGCTCGGCGACGCGCGGGCGCTGGTGCAGCGGCTGGTCGAGACGCACCGGGAGGCGGCCAGGATCAGCCACCCGGACATGGCCGCCGAACTGCTGACGGACCGCGAGGACATCAGCAAGGCCGTGCACCGGCTGACGACCGGCGCGCGCCGCGAGGTGTGCGCCTTCGACCGCCCTCCGTACGTCGACCGGCCCGGCAGCAATCTGGACGGCCAGCTGGAGCGGCAGCGGACCGGGGTGACCCACCGGGTGATCTACGACCGCGAGGCGGTGGCGTGGCCCGGCCGGCTGCAGGACGACATCATGCCGAGCATGCGGGCGGGGGAGCAGGCCCGGATGCGGCCGGAGTTGCCGTTGAAGCTGGTGATCAGCGACGGCCGTGCCGCGATCATCCCGTTCAGCCTTGCGCCGGGCGGCCAGTCCGCGGCGTACCTGATCCACCCGTCGCCGATGCTGGTGGCATTGCAGGCGCTCTTCGAGGCGCAGTGGGAGCGGGCGATCCCGCTGGGGGAGGCGGCTGGGCCGATTCCTGCGGAAGCGGGTCAGCCGGATGCCGAGACCCTGGCCCTGATCAGCCTGCTGGCCTCGGGGCTCACGGACGCGGCCATCGCCCGCACCCAGGGCTGGAGCGCCCGGACCACGCAGCGGCGCATCCACCGCCTGATGACCGAGCTCGGCGCGGCCACCCGCTTCCAGACGGGGCTGGCGGCGGCCCGGCGGGGGTGGCTCTGAGCCGCGGGAGAAACTCCCTTGCCCGGGTCAGCCGTCCGGTTTATCGTCAGGGTGACGTTTAGGAGGTCGCCGCGTGGTTCTCGCGGACATGGTCACCCGGCTCCAGGAGCCCCTCTTCACTCTGCTGGACACCCCCGTCAGCTGGGTGGAGGTGCTCGGCTTCGGCAGCGGAGCGCTCTGCGTATGGCTGGTGGCCCGCCGGCACATCGCCAACTGGCCGGTCGGCATCGCGAACACCCTCTTCTTCATCCTGCTCTTCGCGGGAGCCGGCCTGTACGCGGACGCGGCCCTCCAGGTCGTCTACGTGGCCCTGGCGGTGTACGGATGGTGGTCCTGGATCGCCGGAGCCTCAGGGCATCTCGCCATCAGCCGCACCGACGGCCGCACCTGGCGCATCCTGGCCTCAGCGACGGTGCTCGCCACCGCGCTCCTGACCGTGCTTCTCGACCGGGCCACCGACTCCACGGTGCCCTTCTGGGACGCGCTCACCACGGCGCTGTCGCTGGCCGCCACCTACGGCCAGTGCCGGAAGAAGATCGAGTCCTGGTACCTGTGGATGGCCGCCGACGTCGTCTACATCCCGCTGTACGCGTACAAGGGGCTCTACCTCACGTCGCTCCTCTACGCGGGCTTCCTGCTGCTGTGCGCGGCCGGACTGCGCGCATGGCTCGGCGAGGCGACGGCAGCGGCCCGTAAGGAGGCCCTGGCATGAGCGAGTTCGACCACGGGTTGGTGCTCGGCAAGTTCTATCCACCCCACGCGGGCCACCACCACCTGGTCCGCACCGCCGCCGCGCGATGCCGCCGGCTCACGGTGCTGGTGTGCGCCTCCGCGGTGGAGTCGATCCCGCTCGCGGACCGGATGGCCTGGATGCGCGAGGAGCACCCCGAGACGGGCATCGAAGTCGTCGGCGCGGTCGATGACATCCCCGTCGACATCACCGACCCCACGGTGTGGGACGCCCACATGGCCATCTTCCGCGCTGCCGTCCCCGACCTCGTGGACGCCGTCTTCACCTCAGAGCCCTACGGCGACGAACTCGGCCGCCGCTTCGGCGCGACCGCGGTGACGGTCGACGTCGCCCGCACGATGTACCCGGTCTCGGGCACCGCCGTCCGCAGTGACCCGGTGGGTTGCTGGCCGTACCTGGCCGCGCCGGTAAGGGCTGGGCTGACCCGGCGCGTGGTCGTCGTGGGCGCGGAGTCGACCGGCACGACGACCATGGCCCAGGCGTTGGCGGAGCACTACCGTGCGCGCGGCGGGGTGTGGGTGGCGACGCGGTGGGTGCCGGAGTACGGCCGCACGTACAGCGAGGAGAAGTACGCGAAGCTCCTGGCACTCAACCCGAAGGCGATATTCAACGACGTCACCTGGACCTCCCCCGATTTCGAGCTGATCGCCAAACACCAACTCGCGGACGAGAACGCGGCAGCACGCGCCGGCTCCCCGATCCTGTTCTGCGACACGGACCCCCTGGCCACGACGATCTGGCACGAGCGCTACATGGGCGCCCGCAACCCCGAGGTCGAAGCCATCGCCGCCCGCGGCCGCCACCACCTCTGGCTCCTCACCGACGACGCCGGCGTCCCCTTCGAGGACGACGGCCTCCGCGACGGCGAACATCTCCGCACGTGGATGACGAACCGCTTCCGCGAGGAGCTCACCCGCCGCAACCTCCCGCACATAGTCCTGACCGGCCCCCACGCCCAGCGCCTGCGCACCGCAGTGTCCGCCGTCGACGCACTCCTCGCCGGCGGCTGGCAGTTCGCCGCCCCGCTCCCGGAGCACGGAGGGCTCGCTTCACCGGAGTGATCCGAGGTTACAGCCTCGAGTTTTTTCTGATCGCCCAATACTTCTGCGAGGCTCTGCCCCTGAGGATCATCCTGCTGCTCATCGCCGCTGCCAGAAGGCCCGGCGGCAGGATCCACCTGACCCAGGACGAGATGGCCACAGTCCTGGACGTCGCCCGAGCCCGGGTCAACGAAGCACTGAACCCACATAGTTGACACTCCGAGTCCGCTCAGCGGACACGGCTCTCTGCCGTTCGAGACAAGAGCCGCTTCGCGCCTCAGGCGTAGGGATGCACGAGGCGTGACGGCCGCTGCCGGCCTGACGATGTGACCATGATCGGGTGGAGAAGTCCGTGGCAGCGGCTGTCGCAGATGTGTCATGACACCTTTTCGCCAGGTCCACCATCTGTCTCAACATCAACTCCTGATTTGAAGTGGCTGTTGCTCGTTCATGGCAACGCCTTTAGGGAGTTGGTACAGGGGATGAGATCCAAATCGAGGACCGCGGCCGTGCTCGCGGCCATCACCGCGGCGCTGGTCGCCACCGGGCTGCCGGCGGCAGCCCATCCTGACCCCGAGCCCGGGGCCGGGCATTCCACGGCGCCGCCTGCCGCGGCACCCGCCCAGCACACCGTCACACTGATCAGCGGTGACCGGGTCGGCTTCACCGGCAGCGGGAGTGGCCTTCAGGTCAGCGGGGTGACCCCCGGCCAGGGCCGGGAGCACATCGCCTTCACCCGGGCCAGGATCAACGACCACGAATACGTCATCCCGGTCGACGCCACGCAGGCTCTCGCCGACGAACGGGTGGACCGGCAGCTCTTCGACGTCACAGCGCTGGCCGCGCAGGGGTACGACGACGCGGCCCGGTCCTCCATTCCCCTGATCGCGACGACGCAGGCCGGACCCGCACTGCGCGGTTCCGTGCAGCGGGACACGTTTCCCTCCCTGGGATTGACCGCCCGTACGGTACGCAAGTCCGAGGCTGCCGCGGCCTGGCGCAGTTTCCTCGCCGCCGCGGGCGGGACGTCACGCACCGCCTCGGCCGGGAAGCTCTGGCTCGACGCCAAGGTCGAGGCGAGCCTGGACCGGTCCGCCGCCATGATCGGCGCGCCCATAGCCTGGCGGAAGGGTCTCGACGGCAAGGGTGTGAAGGTCGCGGTGCTGGACACCGGGTACGACCCCACCCATCCCGACCTGAAGAACAAGGTGGTCGCGGAGAAGAACTTCTCCTGGGACGAGAGCGTCACCGACCTCAACGGCCACGGCACGCACGTCGCCTCGACCGTCGCCGGAAGTGGTGCCGCCTCGCAGGGCAGGTACAAGGGCATAGCGCCCGGGGCCCAGTTGCTGATCGGCAAGGTGCTCGACGGGGGTGGGTCCGGCGATTTCAGCGGCATCCTCGAAGGCATGGCCTGGGCGGCCGCGCAGGACGCCGACATCGTCTCGATGAGCCTCGGCTCCAGCCTGCCCAGCGACGGCAGTGATCCGCTCTCCGAGGCGGTCGAGACCCTGTCCAAGGACGGCGGACCGCTGTTCGTCATCGCGGCGGGCAACGCGGGCAGCCCGCGCAGCATCGGCGCACCGGCCGCCGCGCCCAGCGCCCTGACCGTCGGGTCGATCACCAAGGAGGGCGCGATGTCGTCGTTCTCCTCCCGTGGACCCGCGGTCACCGACGGCGGCGTCAAGCCCGAGATCACCGCACCCGGCAGCTCCATCACCGCCGCCCGCGCGGCGGGAACGCTGGACGCCGCCGCGAACAACGAGTTCTACGCGACGATCAGCGGCACCTCCATGGCGACCCCGCACGTCTCCGGGGCGGCCGCCATCCTCAAGCAGATGCACCCCGGCTGGGACGCACAGCGGCTGAAGGCGGCTCTCGTCGCCACCGCCGACCCGGTCGCCGGCGCGGACGTGTACGAGCAGGGTGCGGGCAGCGTGGACGTGCCCGCCGGGCTCTCGTCCCGGATCACCGCCTCCCCCAGCACGGTGTCGGCCGAGCTGGACTGGCCGTATGGCGGCAGCCCGACCCGCACGGTGACCTACCGCAACGACGGCGGCAAGGACGTGCGGCTGAGCCTCTCCCTGGCCGGGACAGCACCGGTTTCGCTCGCCTCGCGGCAACTGACCGTTCCGGCGGGTGGCACCGCCGCCGCGACCGTCCGGATCGACACCGGCAGGGCGTCCGCCGGCGCCAGCGGCGGCTGGATCACCGCGCGCGGCAGTGACGGCAGCACGGTGCGCACTCCCGTCGGCATCGACGCGGAGGCCGCGGCCGCCACGCTCACCCTCGAACCCGCCGCCGTAAGGCCCGGGGTCGAGACGGCGTACACCAACCTGGTGGTGCAGAACGAGAAGACCGGCGTGGCGCAGCTGGTCGGCCTCACCACGGAGCCCGAGCAGGTCCGGCTGCCGGTCGGCGACTACCGGGTGTTCGGCGGGGTGTGGGAGTACGTCCGCCACGGCACGGCAAGCATCCCAGAGAGGTCCGTCGCCGTCGCCCGGCGCGTCTCCCTCACCGGCGACCGCACGCTGAAGACCGACACGTCCGCGGCGAAGCCAGTCACCACGGGCATCGACGACCCGGAGATGCGGATCAATGAACAGGGGTCGGCGACCGGGCAGGTCTCGTCGACCGGTACCGGCACTCCCGTCGGACTGGCCGCGCCGATCTACGCCGGCGCGTACAGGTCGTATGCCGTGGGCAGCGGCCGGATACCCGGGCTGACGTACTTCTCCGCCGCCTCCTGGCAGCAGCCGTACGTCCTCGCGACGACGGTCGGCGGCTCCGGAGCCCCGTTGGACGTGCCGGTGTGGCTGATGTCGTGGCAACGGCTGGAATGGGACATGGAGAAGGGGGTCACCGACGCGGGCGACGGCGGGGATCTGACGGGGCTGGAGCTCAAGGACCGGATCGTGCTCCTCGAGTCGGATTGGAGCGTGCCGTGGGAGGAGCAGAGCCGGCGCTACGACGCGATCAAGGAACGGCAGCCGGCGGCGATCCTGCTGGCGGGGGCGGCGTCGTTCGACCCGGCCGATCCGCCGCTGGGCATCGATCCCCATGGCGTGGAGCTGCTGCGCGAGCAGCTCGCCAAGGGAGAGGTGACCCTTCGGATCAAGGGTGAGCGCAATGGTGAACGCACCTACTTCACCTTCCACACCCATGACGACGGGGTACCGGCCGGTGCCCACTGGCAGGACCGGCGCCGGGACCTGGCGCGCGTGGACCACAGCTTCCGCACCACCGGCTTCCCCAACGACACCAAGGGGATCTACGGCTGGGTGACCTACGGCGGCCTGCGTCTGGCCCAGCAGTCGACGCTGTTCCGCGCACCGCACCGGATGACGGCGTACTACACGCCCGACGTCCCGTGGACGACGGCGACGTTCGAGTACGCGCTGGACTCCGTCGGGGCGCTCGGCTTGCAGTTCACCAATCCGACCGTCTATCGCAAGGGACGCACCACCGGCGACAGCTGGCTCACGGGCCCCTTCAACCCGTCGCTGTCGGTGAACGGACCCGACGGCCGGGCGCAGGCCACCCGCGACGGGGACAAACTGCGTCTCGCGCTGCCGATGTTCTCGGACGCGGCGGGCCACCAGTCGGATCCTGTGCGGGATCTGGAGTCCGGCGAGACACTGCTGCGCGACGGCTCGGGCAAGGTACTCGCCCGCAACGACGAGCCGGGGCAGGCCGTCTTCGACCTGCCCGCGCGTGGCCGGTGGTACGAACTCACCGCGTCCGCCCACCGCGACACCCCGGAGTGGACGCTGGGCACGCACGTCACGGACACCTGGCGGTTCCGCTCGGAGCACACGGGTGGCGAGCGTCCGCTGCCGCTGCTCGACACGCGCTTCGACATGGCGAGGCTCGATGGAGACAACTCGGTGCCGGAGGATCGGGAGTTCACGTTCGGCCTGGACATCGGTCGCCAGGTGGGCGTGCACAGCGGGGCCGGCATCGAGCGCGTGTCGGTGCGGTACTCCACGGACGACGGCGCCAACTGGCAGCCGGCAGAGGTCCGGGGCCGCGACGGCGTCCGACGGGTGACCGTACCCGCGACGAGCACCGGCTGGGTCTCCTTGAAGGTGACCGCAGCGGACCACTCCGGCGCGTCGGTCACGGAGACCGTCACCCGGGCCTACCGAGTCGGCTGTCCCGAGTACTGGTGCGCGTTCGCCCCGGCGTGGCCGCACTGGCCGGCCGGGTAACCGGCAGTCCGGCGCAACGGTGGTGCGGACAGGCTCGAGGGGTCGGTCCGCACCACCGCCGTGCCGGCCCGCTCCGTCGGTACGCCCCGTGCGCCGTGGGTCGCGGCATCCTCCATCTGCCCAGGCCTCGAACGCCTCGATCAACGATGTGGCACCAAGCCACCCACCGCGGGCTCAACGCGGACGACGGGGAAGCCAGCCGATTCGGTCACACCTCAAAACGTACCTACCACCCCAAAGAGACATCGAGGTAAGTTTCTGCGCGAAGCAACGCGCGCGGGCGGCACAGGCGCCGCGTCGAAGGCCCGAGGTGAACTGCGCGACATGGAGCGGGCGTGGAATGACGCCTTGGACGCAGAGGCCGCGGGACCGGTCGCGGCGCGGCCGGCCGAAACCCCGCTGCGGCCGCGACCGGATTCTCCGGCAAGGACGCTCTCCCGTGCCGTGGGCGGCGTGATCCCCGTACGTGAGCAGGTGCACCAGGCGCTCACCGTCCTCGGTGCCGGCGCCGCTCCCAAACTGATCTCCGCCGCTCACGAGGCGTTCTTCGCGGACACGATCGTCACCACCCGCCTGGCGTCGCTGCGACGTGACGAGGAGCGCTCCTTCGCCGCACAGGCCTACGCGCGCCCCTACTACATCTGCGCGGCCCTCACCCACGACCGGCTGACCCCTGCCAGAGGGCTCCTCGCCCTGTCCACCTGGCCGCTGGAACAGCGCATCGTCGGGCCGCTCGGCCCGCGCACCGAATTCCTCACCCAAGCCGTCAGGGTCGCCGAGCAGATCCAGCGCATTCAGGTGACCGGCGAGCAGCCATCGGACGCCGCCTGGCGGCTCCTGCACCGCTTCGCGCAGAACGTACCCGGAGCCCACGAAGGTTTCGGTGCCGCCGACCCGGAACGGGTCATCCGCGCCGCCACGACGGAATCCGAGGTCCACGCCGCGGACGACGCCGAACAACGGCAGGCAGCCGCTCAGCGCGCCCGCGAACTGACCGATACGCAGAAGCTCTTCGGCGCGCCGGCACTCGGACTCGCCGACCGCACTGGCACCGACGGCTCATAACGACCCGCCCGATCCCGGTCCCGTCCCTGTCCACACGCACCGCCCAGGAAGATGCCATGGCGCCGCCGCCCAGCACCGATGACAGGCTCTCGCGCTTGCGCGGACCGATCGCCGCGCAGGCGTACACCGCGCGGAAGATCACCGCGCTGACCGCCAACCCCGGCTGCGCCCGCCGCGCTGTGCTCGACGCCGCGGGCGTCGACAAGAACGCGCTTGCCGCCCGCGTCGGCTTCGATGCCCGCTTCGGGCAGTCCCCGTTCGCGATATCTCGCGGCAACGCGTTCGAGGAGCTGGTCAAGGCCGACGGCTACGCCGCCATGTTCACCCTGCTGCGCACGGAGCTCGGCGTATCCGTACGCGAGGCCGGGGTGGCCGACCTCAACACGGTCGGCCAGGACACCGATCTCAAGCTCCGCGCCGCCGAGACCCGCCGGTTGCTGGGTCGCGTCACGGAAGGCAGCGACGAGCGTCTGATCCTGGACCACCCCGTCCTCACCCTCCAGGTTGCCGGGCAGACCGCCTACCTCGAGCCCGACGCCGTCACCCACCGCATCGGCGGCAGGTTCTACATCGTCGAGATCAAGTCGTTCGCCGCGACCGACGGCCAGGCCGACCCGGGCAAGGTCGCCGAGGCCGCCAAGCAGGCCGCCGTCTACGTCATCGCGCTGCGCCAGACCCTCCTTGCCGTCGGCCTGGACGCGCAGGAAGCCGCCGACGCCGTCACCCACGAGTTCCTGCTCATCTGCCCCAAGGACTTCGCCAACCAGCCGTACGGCAGGCTGGTCGACCTGCGCCAGAAACTGGACGCGATCGAGTTCCAACTCGGCCGCCTCGACCGTGCCGAGGACCTCGCCGCCATGCTCCCGGGCGACGCCAGCTTCGACCTGTCCGTGCGCCGGGACGGCAGGCCGGCCCGTACCGGCAGAGAACTCGCCGACGCCCTCGACGACCTCACCGCCGCCTACAGCCCCTCCTGCCTCGACTTCTGCGAACTCGCCCAGTACTGCCGAGACCAGGCCACCACCGCCTGCGAACCGGCCCGGCGGAGGGGAGAAGCCGGTTCGGGTGTTCTGCCCGTGCCGGGGCCGGGTCGTTTGCCGGGGGCTGTGGGTGGGTGGGTGGATAGTGCCAGAGGTGCGTCCGGCGGTTGGGCCGACGCGGCCGTGTGGTGTCCCGGTCTGCGCCAGGGGGCGGCGGGTACCGGCGCTGGGGTGTGCGTGATCTCGCCGTGAACGCTACGCGTGACAGGATGATGCCCCGTACATCACGCCCGTGAGCGCCGCCCGGTCTGGCACGCGCAGGCGGGCGGGGTGTCTACGATGATGCTGGGAACGGGTGGTAGCAGCGGAGCCAGGTTCGGTGACAGGTCAGTACCCGCGGTCGTAGATCGCCTGCAGCCACGGTTCGCGGACGGCGGGTATGCGGGCCCGTGTGTACCGGAATGCGGCGCGGGATGGCGGCAGCGCCATCGGCGGGTGTGGTGGCAGGGGATCGTCGGTCGCGTTCCACGCCTTCAGGTAGGCCTGTGACGACCGGTAGCCGACCCGAGACCACGACCGGCAACGGACCATCCACATGAGCGCCGCCGGGTCACTCGAGGCGCTGCTGGGCGCCGCCTACCGCGAACGCGCGCACCTCGCCGCATGGCTGGCAGCCCTTCACCCCGGCGTCGTCGCGCTCGCGCCGCCCGGCGTTGGCGACGGCTGGTACGTGCTGTTCCTGCGCGCCGGGGGCGGGCAGTTCTGCTGGTAGATCGCGCCCGGCGACCTGGCTCTGTTCGACCACGTTCAGCGGGTGCCCGCCGGCGACCCGTGGGCCCAGTGGGACGGGCACACCACCGAGCAGAAGTACCGCCGCATCCGTACTCACACAGCAGCGCTGGTCATGTCCGGCGACGGCACCAGCAGTGACACTGGCACCTGACCCGCAGCCAGCAGCGGTGCGCAGCAGCCGCCGTCGGGTGGACTCAGGTGGTGGGCGCGCTGGTGAACATCCAGTGGGTGTAACGCCGCCGAAAACGACCTCTCAGCCGCCGCTTTTGCGTCGGAACGACCGCTGGCTGGCAGCCGGGCCGTGCGCGCCGCGGGCTTTCGACGCGTCGGTGTTCGCAGCGAGGGCCGTGGCCTCCGCTTGCATGCCGCGTTTGCGCGCCAGGGCCTCCCGAAACTTGGCCTTCAGGTCATACTGGCCGTCCTCGTCGGGCGTCAGGGCAGGGCGCTCGGCGTTAGCCGGCTCGGGACCTTCTTGCGATGGAGACGCTGCAGTCATGGTGACCTCCTGGACTCGGGCAGTGGGAAGCACAGCTTGTCATGCGGGGCACCTTGCGGGGTGCCACGCGGCCGGCGTCGCAAGTTACCGGCGGCGCGAGCTGTCATGCGTGCCCGTCCGCCGTAGGGCACTGGGCCAGAGTGCCGGCCCGGATCCGCGCGCCGGAGTGCCGGTGCCACATTGGCAGAGACGTCGCGGCGCTCGTGATCGGATTTCGGTGCAGATCTTCTGAGGGTGCAGACAAGCCCGCCATGACCTACGTAGTCACATATCCGCCTGTCCTGCGGGGCGCCTCGCTCAGTCGGCGTCCGCGCTGGTCGACGCGACTCGTCACCGGAACTCGAATGTTCCGACACCCAAATGACCCGGTACGTGGTCTACCGGGGCGGCGCTTGAGTACCGGTGCGCGCGCGGGCGGAGCGGTGACGCTCGCCCAGTCCGCGGTCGCCTAACTCTGACACCCTGAATCGGACCCAGGAGGTTGGCGTGCAGTGGTGGATGCAGGCTTTCGGCGGCGCCGGATGCCGGTGGACCAGCCACAAGGCCCCGACAAGGCCGCACAGGCGCTGCGGCCGTCGAGGACGCTGCCGCAGGGGCGATCTCCCGCCCGCGCTGTAGACGCGCTTTCGGGCCGCGGCCAGGGGTGATTGCGCGAGGCTGAGCACCTGGCGCTGATGCCGTCAACCGGGCACGGGGTGGCGCCGGTTGGCGTGTCACCTGGCTGATCGTCGGCTCATGCCTGCCTGCACGGGGAGGACGGCTCGGTGAACAAGCCCTCCAGGCTGACACCCGCACGATGAACACCCTGATCCGGGATTGCGCGCCATTCCGCGAGCGTGCTGCCGTCGAGCTCAAAAAACGCTGGTGCGCGCTCAAGCACGTCTCGCTCAGCACCAGCTGGATCGGCGACATAGCCCGCGCCGCACTCGTCCTCAACGGATCTGGAAATGATCTTTGTCGACAAACCTTCACCGACCCGGCTCGGCTGCGCCTTGAGGGTGCCGAGGATGTCCACGACAGACGGGCGATCCTGATTCGGCGCTGCTCAGCTTGCGGAGAGGAAAGACTGTACGGCCTTCGCGATGACCTCGGGTTGCGCGACGTGCGCGTAATGGTGCTGTCCGGGGAGGTCAACAAGCGTGACGTCCGGCAGGCTGCTGGTGAGCAGTTCCACGGCGTCGATACGGCGCTGCGGACTGTCTCCACCGAGAAACACCAACGTGCGCTCTCGAATGGCCTTGAAACGATCGAGATCATCGGCGAGTGAATTGAGAACGCTGTACTCACGCTGAAACGTCGGGGTCAATGCGGCCATAGGGGCCCAGAACGGCGTCGCGCGCAAATCTTCTATGATGTCATCTGGCACAACCAACAGAGACAATATCGTCACCAGGGCTTGGTCATAGTTCTTCTCTTTTAGAGCTTCAGCTACCAGGGGTAGTCTAGCGGTCTCCCAGGTGCCGCTCACAGGAAAAGGAGGCTCGTAAAGAACAAGCGCTGAAATACTCGCGCCAGCGGCAGCCGTCGCAGCCGCGCATACGGCACCGTAGGAATGAGCGAGCAGCGTTGCCCCGGCCCCGGCCGCGTTCAGCACCGCCTGGAGGTCCGCTACTTCGGTTTCCAGATCATAATATTGTGCATCGCCGCTGAGCCCGCGCCCTCGCCGATCGACGAGGAATACTGTGTGGTCCTCGGCGAGGATACCGGCGACCGGGAGCCACTCGTCGCTGGTCGCAAGGGACCCGTGTGTGATGACGATTGCCGGACCTGTGCCGAACTGACGCCAACCGATGGATGTGCCGTCCGCCGACTTTGCGTAGTGAGTCTCCCCAGGAAAAACAGTCATGGGCCGAGCCTACTCGCAAACCTCTCTCCGGAGTAAAACTTTCATTCAGCGAAAGCTTTTGCGTGTCCGGCGATTCTGGGATAACGTGCGGAGGGCCTGGTTCCGATTTTAGAGTGGAGTGGGGTCATCAGGGTTGCGCGCACTGGTGACGTGTGATGTGAACGCAACCGCCGTGAGAGATGTTCGGCGACTATTCATAACCCTTGTCGGCGTGCAGCTTTCCGACTTGCGTCGTCGGCGTCCGTGGCGGGAGCGGATCGGCGGTATCCCGTCCACGAGGGGGGATCGGTGCCTGACTGTCGTGCAGGAGATTGCCACGGAGAGGGGCAGACCGGTCAGCTCGGCGTTCAAGTGGATCTTCGAACCGTACTCACCTCGGTCGACAGGATTTGGACCTGTCAGGTCCCCGTTACCCTCTTCCTGGCCTCGCAATGAGGCGCCCCTCTTTGATGTGATGCGCCGCCCCGGGTGATCGATCGGGCAGCCGCAGGCCGCCAAGCTGTGTGAGTGGCAGAGCGAGTACGGGTTCGCGAGATCGATGACGACGAGGGCCGACGGCTGCTGCGGATCGTCCGCAGGGGCGCCGGGTCGGTGGTGACGTGGCGGCGTGCGCAGATGGTGCTGCTGTCTGCGCAGGGCATGGCCGTGGCGAAGATTGCCGAGGTGACGTTCACGAGCCCGGACAGGGTTCGTGACGTGATCCACGACTTTAACGCTGACGGCTTCGAGGCGCTCTACCCCAAGTGCAAGGGCGGACGCCCTAAGACCTTCACCCTGCCCGAGCGCCGTGAGATCAAGAAGATCGCCACGTCCAAGCCGGCCGAGCACGGCCTGCCGTTTTCGACCTGGAGCCTGGCCAAGCTGGCGGACTTCCTGGTCGCCGAGGGGGTGGTCGACGACATCAGCCACGAGGGTCTGCGGGTCCTGCTCCGCGAGGAGGGCGTCTCCTTTCAACGCGTGAAGACCTGGAAGACCTCCCGTGACCCTGACTACGAGGCCAAGAAGGCCCGGGTCGAGCATCTCTACGCGATCGCGGACCGTGAGGTCATACCCGAGGACGGCGAGCCCGAGGTCGTCTTCTGCATGGACGAGTTCGGGCCGCTCAACCTCCAGCCGCACCCCGGTCGGCAGTGGGCCGAACGCGGCGGCAAGCACAAGGACCCCCTACGCGAACAAGGGCGCCATCGCCCACGTCCCGCTGCCCACGGCACCGCAGCCCAGCCAGGTCGGCAGGCCGGCCACCGGTGCCGCAGCGGCGTACACCCGGCAGATTGCCCGATGACCCGTCACCCACCTGGCCCCACCGGGATGCGCGGGCACCGCGGCCGCCACACGCTGAGAACGATGTGAGGGCAACCGCTTCCCCCCGAGGAGAGCCCTCGTCGCATGGAGAATGGCCCCCGCTGCGCGATCGGCGGGGGCCTGCCGTGCTTTCCCAGCCGCCCCGGGAGCCATTCGCGTCCGCCGTGCGTCCCTTTGCGTAGGGATGTGTGGGAGGGGACGCGTGCCAGAGAACGAGACACAGAGACGAACGAGACTGCGCCTGGCTAGGCAGCGTCCGGGCCCTAGCCGCGTCCGCGCCCGCGAGCGCGCCGAGGCACCGGACTCGGAGGCCGCACGGCCGGGCCGGCGCCTCAGCCTGCTCACCCTCGGCGCGGTCGTCACGATCGTGGCAACCCTTGGAAGTCTGGTGACGACCGGCATCGGAACGCTGTGGAGCGCACGGGTCGCCGAAGATCAGCTTTTGCAGTCACGGGAGCAGGACGAAGACCGTAGAAAGGCCGACGATGACGCGGCTCGGGAGCAGGCATCTCGCATCGCGTTCTGGGTCAGAAGATCGGCCGACGGCGAGACGCTGCACCTGATGAACAGGTCTCCGGATCCCGTGACCGACGTGCACGTCACCTTCGGCGTCTACGCCCGGAAAGAGCCTCGGGAGGCGAACTACCGTCTGTTGCTGTCGAACCTGCCGCCATGCTCGGACACGATGATTCAAAGCGCTTCTCTGGGCTACGCGGTCGACAACTGGCCCAACATGCTGACGTGGGCCCTTCCGCTCAATCCGAAGAGGGGGAAGACCCCGTACAGGCCGTTTGGCGATGTGTGGTTTTTGTCGAACAGGATCGGCATGGATTTCACGGATCGCGCTGGCATCAGATGGACCCGGACAACAGAGCAGCCCCTCAACCCGGGCGCCTTGAAACCGCCCGCCTTGCTGCAAGTCGCCGGCAGGGTCATGGGCGAGCCGCCGGTACAGCCCGTCACATCCTGCGGAGACGGATCGGGGAGCTGACGCGCGGGGGCCGACGGTTGCAGGAGTGCACCGCCTCAGTGCCGGCCGAGACTGCCGTCGGCCCCCGGTATCGCGAGCCTACCGAACCGGCCCCGAAGCGGCCTCAATCCGCGCGTGATCAGAAATAGCGGGCCTGACCCGCGATTTGGTCCACAAACGCCCACTCCGGTGATCTCCCTATGATGTCCGTCGACATCCGGAGGATCTTCATCAAAACGGGCGACCGTGATCGGTGCCGTTGAACTCGCCCTGCTGGGATTCGCGGGCTACCGCGCGACTCAGCTGCTCGTCCATTCGCGCCGTCGCGCGTCACCATGAACAACGGGCGTGATCGCAGGACCTGCCCGACGCGTTGCCCGCGTATGATGACCCCGGGATCATCTGGTCCTGCATAGCCCTCGGGCGTGTAGCGAAAGTGACCATTCACTGCCTGGGCATGCGCGATCTCGTCGCTCTTCAGTTCCGACAGGTCCCTTCCGACCAGCGGGATTCCATCGTGCCGCACCTGGGGACCGTGGACGGCGTCGGCTGCGATGCAGAACAGCCCCGCGGCTTGGCTCACGTAGGCCGTGACGGCAAGCAGTGAAGAGGTCACCCCGCGGCGATGGACCTCGACTTTCCACGTGGGCGAGAAGATCGCGTGGACGCGCGGGCAATCGCTGGCCTTCGTCGGGCCGAGAGCCTGAAACGCCTCGACCACTTCGTCGACAGTCATACCGAACCGGAGCGGTCCGATGCCGACCGCTGGCGCATAGGACCACTCATCCCGATCGGCGACTCCGGAATCGGCTTCGGCCATGAACGTCATCGTCGCCCCCTGGAGACAGCTGAAATCTTGCCGCGGCCCATCATGTCAATGGCCGACCAGCAGCTCATCAGGTGCCTCCAGGCGCGTGCTCCTCCGCCTGCCAGGGCCGCTGTGATTTCCAGCGATCGCTAGGGCGTGTTTCGAAAGTAGCGCCGGCCGCCCGGAGGGCGGGTCCCGCGGCTCCCCCAGCTACCGCTGGGGGTACCCCCAGGTGCGGTGCATCGCAAGGCGGAGAGTCGTCAGCCGTCGTCGTAGCCGGGCCACTCGGACGATTCGACAACGCAGCGTGGGGGCACCCCCGGCCGAAGGCTGGGGGAGTGCCGTGCCTGGGGGCACCTCCCAGCGAAGCTGGGGGAGCGTCGCGGGATGGGGGCACCTCCCAGCGGCAACTGGGGGAGGGACTTTCGAAACACGCCCTAGTGCTGTGACCGCATAGGTTCGCCGGGTTGGTGGTTGGGGCGGTTGGATGTTCGGTGACGTCCGATCCGACCGCTGGAGGTGCGGTGGCTGAGCCTGTGCGGGTGCGCCGACTGACCGATCAGGAAGGGCAAAGGCTGCAGCAGATCGTGCGCCGTGGCAGTACCAGTTCGGTGCGCTACAGGCGGGCGATGATGCTGCTGGCCTCGGCCGGCGGGAACCGGGTTCCGGTGATCGCACAGCTGGTCCAGGCCGACGAGGACACGGTCCGGGACGTGATCCACCGGTTCAACGAGATCGGCCTGGCCTGCCTGGACCCTCAGTGGGCGGGAGGCCGTCCCCGCCTGCTCAGCCCTGACGACGAGGACTTCGTCATCCAGACGGCCACCACCCGCCCAACCAAGCTCGGCCAGCCCTTCACCCGCTGGTCCATCCGCAAACTCGCCGCCTACCTGCGGAGAGTACACGGCCGCGTCATCTGCATCGGCCGCGAGACGTTACGATGCCTGCTCGCCCGCCGCGGCATCACCTTCCAGCGCACCAAGACCTGGAAGGAGTCCCCGGACCCCGACCGCGACGCATGGCTCGACCACATCGAACACGTCCTGGACCGTTTCCCCGACCGCGCGTTCGCGTTCGACGAGTTCGGGCCGCTCGGCATCCGCCCCATGGGAGGGTCGTGCTGGGCCGAGCAAGGCCACCCCGACCGGGTGCCGGCGACCTACCACCGCACCCACGGCGTCCGATACTTCCACGGCTGCTACTCGATCGGTGACGACACCCTGTGGGGCGTCAACCGGCGCAAGAAGGGCGCCGCCAACACGCTGGCCGCTCTGAAGTCGATCCGCGCGGCCCGGCCCGACGGCGCCCCCATCTACGCGATCCTGGACAACCTGTCCGCACACAAGGGCGAGCAGATCCGCCGCTGGGCGAAGAAACACCGGGTCGAGCTGTGCTTCACCCCGACCTACGCGCCCTGGGCCAACCCGATAGAAGCCCACTTCGGGCCGCTGCGGCAGTTCACCATCGCCAACTCGAACAACCCCAACCACACCGTCCAGACCCGGGCCCTGCACGCCTACCTGCGCTGGCGCAACGCCAACGTCCGCCACCCCGACGTCCTGGCTGCCCAACGCCGTGAGCGCGCCCGCATCCGCAGCGAGAAGGGCATCCGCTGGGGCGGACGTCCAGCGAAAGTTGCGTGACCTCGCTGACGGGCACCGGCAACACTGACGCCATGACCAATGATCGTGAGGCTGTTCAGGCCAGCTGGAACACGACCCGTGACCACCTCGACGCTGCCCGGGCCCAGCTCACAGGCCTGCCAGACATCGATCTCTCAGCGACGCTGGAATTCCTGGAGCACAACGAGCTGGGACTTGCCTTCGACTGCCTTGTCGATCTCGGTGAGGACCTCGACCTGCCCCTCAGTTTCTGGCAGCACCTGGACCGAGCGGCTCGTGAAATGCGGCTCTACAGCGATGCACTGCACAAGCCCCACCTCACGGCTGCCGACTTCTGTCGCCGTCACCTTGCCGCTGCCTCCGAACAGGGGTGATCCGCCAACCCGGCGAACCTTCTCGGTCACAGCACCCCTAGGCGTGTGGGGGATTCGGCGGCCAGGCCGTTGTGGCCGGTGGCGGGTTCTTCGAAGGCGGAGGCCAGGTTGACGGGCTGGGCGTGGGCACGGTCGACATTGTGACGGTAAAAATCGACATGGTGTAGACTTTTTGGTGGACGGACGGTCCGGGTCCTCGCAAGACCTCTCTGGAGGAACAGTGCAAAAGCAGAACTGGCTCATCACCGGCGTCAGCACGGGCCTCGGACGTGCCTTCGCCGAGGCCGCCCTGGCCGCAGGTCATACCGTCGTCGGCACAGTCCGCTCCGAGGACGACCTGCGGGCCTTCGAAGATCTCAGGCCCGGTAACGCTCACGGTCGCCTGCTGGACGTGACGGACGATGACGCCGCCCCCGGTGTGGTCGCGGAGGTCGAGCGCGGCGTGGGCCCTCTGGACGTCGTCGTCGCCAACGCCGGCTACGGCCTGGAGGGAACCTTCGAGGAAACCCCGCTGGCCGATGTGCGGCGGCAGTTCGAGGTCAACGTGTTCGGGGCGGTGGCCACGCTGCGGGCGGCGCTGCCCCACATGCGCCGACGTCGCCGCGGACACCTGATGGCCGTCACCTCCATGGGCGGGCTCATGGCCGTGCCCGGCATGTCCGCTTACTGTGGCAGCAAGTTCGCCCTGGAAGGCATCCTCGAGGCGCTGGGCAAAGAAGTCGCGCAGTTCGGCATCCACGTGACGGCGATCGAGCCCGGCTCCTTCCGCACCGACTGGGCCGGACGGTCCATGACACGCGCCGAGCGGACCGTCGACGACTACGACGAGTTGTTCACCCCCATCCGCGAAGCGCGGCAGAAGGCCAGCGGCAACCAGCTGGGCAATCCAGCCAAAGCCGGGGACGCCCTCGTGTACATCACTTCGGTCGAGCGCCCGCCGGCCCACCTCGTCCTGGGCTCGGACGCGCTGCGACTGGTCACCGCCGCCCGCGCGGCCGTGGACGAGGACATCCGCGCATGGGAGGCACTCTCCCGTACGACCGACTTCGCCGACGGCGCGCAGCTCTGATGCCCGGCCACCACCCCGCGCGGAGCCGTCGCGCCGCCGAACGCAAGGGCGACGTCCGGGAGCGGGCCATTCTCGACACCTGCGAGGCCCTGCTGGCGCACAAGGGCTACGAGGCCATGACTGTCGGCGACATCGCCCAGGGCGCCGGCATCACCCGCGGCGCGCTGTATTTCTACTACGGTTCCAAGCAAGAAGTGGTCACGGCACTCGTGGCCCGGACCGTCGAGCACCTGTGGGAGCGGTCTAGGGCCACCGCGGAGGCCGACGAGCCGCGCCGGGCCATCGCGGCAGCCATGCAGCGCACGGTTGAGCTGTGGAATGAGCACGGCCTGGTCATGCGCACGGCGATCGACCTGTCGTTGACCGTGCCCGAGATCGGCGAGCTGTGGAACCACACGGCTGACCTGTTCATCGCGGCTATCACCGCCGTCCTGGAACGAGCCGGCATCCAGGCCGGCGCCGCACCGGACCAGGCACCGGCGATGGCACGCGCCCTGTGCTGGATGATCGAACGGACCTTCTACCACGCCTCACAGGAATCCCGCGAGAAGCTCCAAGATGCGTCGGCGACATGCGAACACATCTGGCTGACCAGCGCCGGTCTGACCACCTGAGGAATCTGCCGTGGACGCGGTGAGGCGCGGAACCATGAAGTTCCGGTCGGGCCTTGCCCCGTGAAGTGGACACCCGTTCGCGCCGCGATGGGGAGACGTAGGTTGCTGCCACGGGCCAGTGACGGCCTTCGGCCGGACGTGCTGCTCGTTGCTGCCTCAGTTGAGTTTGCGCTGCGTACTTCCGCGCTGCCATGGAGGTGTAGACGGTGAGCTACGGCCAGGGAGTGCGGATGGCCATGGCCGTAGGAAAGCTGGGTGCCCGAGGATTTGCCGACACGCGGAAGATCGGAGCTAGTGTGCTGTGACCGAGAAGGTTCGCCGGGTTGGCGGATCACCCCTGTTCGGAGGCAGCGGCAAGGTGACGGCGACAGAAGTCCGCCGCCGAGCAGCACGCCTTGGTGTGGGCAAACTGGGTAACCGGCTGCTTCGCCGCCCCGGACGCCCCGTAGTAGCCTGCGCACATCGTGAGGCTCGGACGCTGGGGGACAGCACGTGAGGATCGTTCGGACTATCGGATGCGCCTAGCCCGCAACCACAAGTACCAGCTACTGCTGCGCATGGTGCAACGCCTCCACCAGGCCGGTCAGGCGTGGCCCACCGGCGAGTCGCTGCCCGCCCGCCTCGCGTGGGGCGCACACACAGCCACCGACCGCACCACCGTGCTGGCCGACGTCGTTTCCGGCTACGGCGGGGGCGTGTTCTCCCTGGAGACCGCAGTGCGGATGCTGCAGGAGGCGGGTTACCCGGTCGAGGACGTCGCCAAGGAGATCGAGCGCGTCCAGAAGCGGGCTTTCGACCAGGCCGCCCGCCTCGCCGACGCGACCGGCGACAACGCCGCGGTGCGCGAATACCTGGGGCTGCCCGAGGCCGACCCGGTGCCGACAGTGCCGCTTATCACCAGCCAGCCGGCGCCGGTGCCGCCGGGCGGGATCAGCGATACCGGCCGAACCGGGCCCGGATCGCGTGCAGCGTCAGGTAAGCCGCAAACAAGCGGCGGCTGATTGGCAACTTGTTCCAGCATCAGCACCGAGGCCGCCGACGCTCCTGAGCGGTACCCGGCCGCCGAGGTCGCGGCCGCGGTCGGCCTCGACCCCAAGGAGCTCCCGGGCAAGCGGCTGACGGCCCGTGTGGGCGCCGGCCACCGCCTCGAGGACTTCCGCCTTGCCTGACCAGCGCCACGGCGAAGCACAGCGGCCCGGAACCCCACAGAGGGGGTCCGGGCCGCGTTCTCGGCGATCCAGCCGCATGTGGGCCAGGCCCGATCGGCCTATTCGGCTGTGCTGGTGGTTCCGCCTCGTGCGAGCGTGAACGTGGCCTGCGGGAAGGCAGGCGGCTGATGTGTTTGGACAGTGCATTCGGCGGACGGCACCTGCTCCGGGAGTGCGGCAGGTGTCCCTTTCGGGCGCTCCCACGGACCAGGGCGTAGGAGGAGAGTCATGAACCGGCGTGTCGTCTACACCCGTGGCGGATCGCCCGCTGAGGTCTTGACGGTCATCGAGGAGCCGGAGCCGGTTGCGTCTGAGCCCGGCCAGATTCTGATCCGTACGACCGCTTTCCCAGTACATCCGGGAGACATCTTCGCCGTCGAAGCCTCCCCAAGGGAACTTGAGGATCCGGTGACGCCGGGTATCGAGGCCACCGGCGTGGTGGAGGCCATCAGCCCGGGGACACGCGTGGCGCCGGGTGTTGAGGTCGGCGGCCGCGTGGCGGTCTTTCCCCAGCCGGGGGCGTGGTCCCAGTGGTTGGTGGCGGATGCCGGGGCGGTCGTCGCCGTTCCAGAGGAGCTGCCAGACGAGGTCGCCGCACAGATGTTGGCGAATCCGCTTACTGCGGTGATGCTGCGACGTGAGGCGCAGGAGCACGTTACCTTCGGCTACGACGGTTGTCTCGTGCAGACCGCAGCGGGTTCGTCGGTCGGACGGCTAGTGACAGGCGTGTCTCAGTTCCACAATTTCACGCTCATCAACATCGTCCGTAGCGCGCGCGGTGCCGCCGAGCTGCGCAAGCGGTTCCCAGACGTGCCGGTCGTGTCGACAGAGCATCCGGGTTGGGCTGACGAAGTCCGCCAGGAAGCCGGCGGCCGCCCCGTTAGCGTGGCCCTCGACGCGGTCGGCGGGAAGATGGCGGGCAGCCTTGTGGACCTGCTGGCGCCAGGCGGAAAGCTCGTCACTTACGGAATGATCGCCGAGGAGCCGATCTCGGTGCATGCGTCAACGCTCGTGAGTAAATCCCTGACGCTACGGGGCAAAAACATCATCAGTGGGTGGCCTTTTGAAGCGTCTCCCGAGAGGCGAGCGTCCGACATCGCCACCGCGAAACAAATTGCGCTGGCGCTCACGGACCAGTTCGACGTGGCCGCCACGTACGACCTCGGAGAACTGTCGAGAGCCGTGGAACACGCGGGCCGGCCCGGCAAGGTCGGCACCGTCCTCATCCGCCCCTGACCGCACAACGGAGGCCGGTGGAGGGGCTTCAGGCCCGGACTGCCTTGCAGCGAGAGGGGACGGGGCCGCCAAGCGTGCTGCGAATCTTGGTTGATACGTCTCGCCGAAGGTCGTCCGTGCATCGTGAAGCAACTCGGGGGGAGAGAGATGCGACCCCGCTTGATGTGTTCCTCCGGTTGAGCCAGGCGGCCGCTGTGATCCCTGAGCTGCGCCGCGATGGTGCCAGCCTGCAGTCCGTGAACACCAGGTCTACTCCGTGACCTCGCGCTGGACGGCGCGCACCGAGTCCGGGCCCCACGGATTGGCCGCCGTACGTGACTGGTCTCAGCATGGACACTACGTGCTGACCCGGCTCGCCGCGAATACCCGCCTGATCACGGCCGGACGTGGCCAAGGTGCCGTCCGGATACGCCCTGCAGCTGGCACTGGGCCCGCTGGACTCCCTGGTCAGCGCGATGCGCCTGGCCCGCAACCACGAGTACCAGCTTATGCTGCGCATGGTGCAGCGCCTCCACGAGGCCGGGCAGGTGTGGCCTGCCGGCGAGTCGCTGCCCGCACGCCTTGCGTGGGGTGCGCACACCCCCACCGACCGCACCACGGTCCTGGCGGACGTGACGGCGGGCTACGCAGCGGGCGTGTTCTCCCTGGACACCGCCGTGCGGCTGCTGCAGGAGGCGGGCTACCCGATCGATGACGTCGCCGGGGAGGTCGAGCGCATCCAGAAGCGGGCTTTCGACCAAGCCGCCCGGCTGGCGGACGCGACCGGCGACAACGCCGCGGTGCGTGCATACCTGGGGTTGCCGACGCAGTGCCGGAGGTGCCTGCAGTGCCGCTAATCCCTAGCCCCACGGGCCTGATTGGTCCGGGCGGTCCACAGCCTGGCCGTACAGCTCCGTGAGGGCCAGCGGCCAACCACGAACTCCAGCGAGGAACCCACGCCCATGCGCCCGCAGGCGTCCACGGCGAACACGGCGGCCGGTCAGGCGCCTTGTATCCGTTGCCTTGGCGCAGCGCCGCCAGGGCTGACGTGGCGCCGCGTCGAGGGCCGCCTCCCACGCTTCCGTCAGAGCGGGCGGATGCCGACGGGGCGACGGCGCATGGCGCAGTCAGCCGAGGCACACAACGAGCAGGCACAGGTGCTTCGGGGGCGCCGTTTGCGTTGGGGTGGGGGTTGGGGTGGCCGGCGCCGTGGGCGCCGGGCTGGCGTGCGAGCTAGCCGCGTCAGCGCCCTCGGTGGACGCGGGCGCTGGCGTGGCCGTGGCGGCCGTGTGCGTCAGCGTGGCTGTGGTGCCTGCCTGGTGAACGTTCGTCCCGCTGTTTGCCGCGGGTGCGGGGTCAGGCGGCGTGGACGTCGTCGCGGGATGCGGCACCGCGAGAGTTGTGTTCCGCTGGTGCGGGCCGGTTGTGGGCGGGCGGTTACCGGGATGCCGCGCAACCGGGGTGTCCGGCTGCGCCGATGCCGTGGCAACCGGCCTCGTCCGGGTAGTGGCTGCGGTCACCGACTCCGGTGCGGAGGTCGCGTTGGACTGGCCCTTGGAAGCCCCGTTCGGCAGCGCGGCGATGGTCAGTCCGCCACCGACGAGCGCGAAGGCCGTCGCGGCCGCGGCCCGGCGCCGGTGCTTCTTCCAACGCGCCATCTGCCGACGCCGGGCCGCGCGTCCCTGCATGGCGGTGTCGGCGGTTGCTGACTTTGAACCGGCGCCCGGTGTCTCCGCCATTACGTCCTCGGGCGCGCCGGACCCGTTCGGGCCGGCATCGAAGCGAGGAGTGCCGGGATACGGCTCTGAGGCGGGGGACCCCTCCAGGGGGTGCTCCCACGCAGTGGCGGTCGTCGCAGCCCCATAGTGGCCATGGGAGGGCGGGGCGATGTCCGGCGCGTATGCGCCGCATCCTGGGCATACCAGGGCCCCATTGAGGTGCCGACGGCATGAGGAGCAGTAGTCCATCTGTGGTCTCTCTGTGCTGACGGCGCCGCCGTGAACGTCGGCGGCCTGTTCCCGTTCGCGTGCGGGATCGGCGGCCAGCAACGCTAACGGCACCTCCCGAAGGCGGTGCGCAGTACCTGTGACGCTCTTGGAAAGATTCCTCGGCGGCTCCGGCTCGCACATCGCGCAGGTCGTCGTGACCGGCGGAGCCGCATCCAGAAGCGGGCCTTCGACCAGGCCGGCCCGCCTCGCGGAGGCGACCCGCGACAACAGCGCGGCACGCGACTACCTGGGCCTGCAGGCCGACACGGGCGTGCCACCGGTGCCGTTAGTCCCTCAGCCGCGGACATTTCTCGCAGCGATGGCTCAGTGGAAGACAGTAGTCGCGACTGATATCTGACGGGGCACAGTGCCCTGGGACGCATGTGTCCGCGTATCCCGTTTCACCCCTGCCTTCGGGCCCAGCCTTCGTGGCCGCCCGTCGTCCCCGTCCCGGAGGTCCGAGATGCTCATCGCCTCAAGGTGAGCATCCGCGAGGGGCTCAGGTGCTGGCTTGCCCGCCCGCGGGTTCCTCTGTCAGCGGGGGGCTCTACACAGGCCGTGGGACGTCCGGCCCATGCGCGCTGCGCATGCGTGCCGCCTGCAGAGTGGCAAGGTACGGTCAAAGGGACTCACACCAGGTTTGGTCACGTCCGCTGGAGTGGTGTATCGACGGCCACTCGGTGATCTCTTCTTTGAGGCTATGCGGTGAGTTCGGCGGGCACGACGGTGTCGTCGTT
>NZ_JBIARB010000028.1:0-40918 GCF_042889545.1 Streptomyces sp. NPDC002574 | reverse complement strand
GCGTCGCTCTTCGCGCGCTTCGCCTCCCGCCAGGACGACTCCCCGCAGATGAAGATGATCGCCGCGCTGCGCAACCAGTTCGGCGGCCACGCCGTGGAGACCAAGAAGTAGCCGCGCAAGCAGCCATGTCCACCGGGTGCCCACCGCGCCCACGAGGGAAGGAGGCGTCGCACAGCCATGCACGTCGCGCATCTGTCGCTCGCCGACTTCCGCTCCTACGCCCGGGTCGAGGTCCCGCTCGACCCGGGCGTCACCGCTTTCGTCGGGCCCAACGGCCAGGGCAAGACCAATCTGGTCGAGGCGGTCGGCTATCTGGCCACCCTCGCCAGCCACCGGGTCGCCAGTGACGCGCCGCTGGTGCGCATGGGCGCGGACCGCGCGATCGTGCGGGCTGCCGTGGTCCAGGGTGAGCGCCAGCAACTGGTGGAGCTGGAGATCAACCCGGGTCGTGCCAACCGCGCCCGGCTCAACCGCTCCTCCCAGGTCCGCCCACGCGATCTGCTGGGCATCGTCAGGACCGTGCTGTTCGCCCCCGAGGACCTGGCCCTGGTCAAGGGTGATCCCGGGGAGCGCCGGCGTTTCCTCGACGAGCTGCTGACCGCCCGCGCGCCCCGGATGGCGGGCGTGCGCAGTGACTACGAACGCGTGCTCAAGCAGCGCAACACCCTGCTCAAGTCGGCGGCCATGGCCCGCCGGCACGGCGGCCGCGGCGCCGACCTGTCCACCCTCGACGTGTGGGACCAGCACCTGGCCCGGGCCGGCGCCGAGCTGCTGGCCCAGCGCCTGGACCTGACGCACGCGCTGCAGCCGCTGGCCGACAAGGCGTACGAGCAGCTGGCACCGGGCGGCGGGCCGGTCGCACTGGAGTACCGCAGCTCGGTCGGCGAGCGCATCGCCGGGGCGTCCGGCCGCGAGGAGCTGTACGGGCTGCTGCTGGAGGCACTCGGGGAGGTCCGCAAGCAGGAGATCGAGCGCGGGGTCACCCTCGTCGGCCCGCACCGCGACGACCTGTCCCTCAACCTGGGCCGGCTTCCCGCCAAGGGGTACGCGAGCCACGGGGAGTCCTGGTCGTACGCCCTGGCCCTGCGGCTGGCCTCGTACGACCTGCTGTGCGCCGACGGAGGTGAGCCGGTGCTGGTGCTCGACGACGTCTTCGCCGAGCTGGACGCCCGGCGCCGCGATCGCCTGGCGGAACTGGTGGCCCCCGGCGAGCAGGTGCTCGTGACGGCGGCCGTGGACGACGACGTGCCGGGCGTGCTGGTCGGCGCCCGTTACGCGGTGGAGAGCGGCGGCGTGGAGCGGGTATGAGCGAGCAGCAGGCACAACCTCCCGCGCAGGACAAACCGCTGTCCGGCGTCGACCTGGCGCGGGTGGCCCTGCGCGCGGCCAAGGAGCAGGCGCGGGCCAAGGGCGCCGCGGCCCAGCAGAAGAAGCAGGCCCGCCGCGGCGGGCTGCGCAGTGGTGCCCGGGCCGACGGCCGCGATCCGCTGCCGCTCGGCGCGGCGATCAGCCGCCTGATCACCGAGCGCGGCTGGGAGGCTCCCGCCGCCGTCGGCGGGGTGATGGGCCGCTGGCCGCAATTGGTCGGTGACGACGTGGCGCTGCACTGCCAGCCGCAGCGGTACGACGAGGAGGAGCGGGTCCTCACCGTCCAGTGCGACTCCACGGCCTGGGCGACCCAGCTGCGGCTGCTCGCCCCGACCCTGGTGGCCAGGCTCAATGCCGATCTCGGTCACGGCACGGTCAAGCTGATCAAAGTCCTGGGACCGGGGGGACCGGTGCGTTCCTACGGTCGTCTGAGGGCTCCCGGGAGCCGTGGGCCGGGCGATACGTACGGATAGGCCGCAAACCTGCTGTGCGTAATCAGGTCGAAGCCCTGTGCGCCCGCGTGAGCGGTTTTGAGACCCGGTGCGCGTGTAGGGAGTCGGCAGGAGGCACTTCCGTCGGGTACACGGGAACTCAGGTACCGCCAAAGCCCCATCTATGTCGGCGCTACCGGTAGACTGGTGGCAAGACGCCCGCCCCTGGCCTCCGGCACTGGGGGATCCCAGCGGGACCCGTCGATCGATGTCGAAGTGATGCAGCCGAACCCGCTCCGCGGGCTCCGGCTCGTGCTGTGCCAGAAAGGGCGCTTCGTGGCCGATTCCGGCAACCCCAACGAGATCAATACGTCCGCAGCCGACGGCTCCGCCGCGCCCCCGCACGGGGGCGCGTACGACGCCAGCGCGATCACCGTCCTCGAGGGCCTGGACGCGGTTCGCAAGCGCCCGGGCATGTACATCGGCTCGACGGGCGAGCGCGGCCTGCACCACCTGGTGTACGAGGTCGTCGACAACTCCGTCGATGAGGCGCTGGCCGGTCACGCGGACACCATCCTGGTCACGATCCTCGCCGACGGCGGCGTGCGCGTGATCGACAACGGCCGCGGCATCCCGGTGGACATCGTGCCGTCGGAGGGCAAGCCGGCCGTCGAGGTCGTGCTCACCGTGCTGCACGCGGGCGGCAAGTTCGGCGGCGGCGGCTACGCCGTCTCCGGCGGTCTGCACGGCGTCGGCGTCTCCGTGGTGAACGCCCTGTCGAACCGGGTCTCGGTCGAGGTCAAGCGTGAGGGCTTCCGCTGGACCCAGGACTACAAGCTCGGTGTCCCCACCGCTCCGCTGCAGAAGAACGAGCCGGTCTCCGAGACCGGTACGAGCGTGACCTTCTGGGCCGACGGCGACATCTTCGAGACCACCGAGTACTCCTTCGAGACGCTGTCGCGGCGTTTCCAGGAGATGGCCTTCCTCAACAAGGGCCTGACGATCTCGCTGACCGACGAGCGCCCCGAGCACGCGGACATCGAGAACGAGGGCCAGCCCCGCACGGTCTCGTACCACTACGAGGGCGGCATCGTCGACTTCGTGAAGTACCTCAACTCGCGCAAGGGCGAGACGGTCCACCCCTCGGTGATCGACATCGAGGCGGAGGACAAGGGGCGCCTGCTCTCGCTCGAGGTCGCGATGCAGTGGAACACCCAGTACAGCGAGGGTGTCTACAGCTTCGCGAACACCATCCACACCCATGAGGGCGGCACTCATGAGGAGGGCTTCCGCGCCGCGTTGACCACGCTGGTCAACAAGTACGCGCGCGAGAAGAAGTTCCTCCGCGAGAAGGACGACAACCTCACGGGCGAGGACATCCGCGAGGGTCTGACGGCGATCATCTCGATCAAGCTCGGCGAGCCGCAGTTCGAGGGCCAGACCAAGACCAAGCTGGGCAACACCGAGGCGAAGACCTTCGTCCAGAAGGTCGTGCACGAGCACCTGACGGACTGGCTGGACCGCAACCCCAACGAGGCCGCGGACATCATCCGCAAGTCGATCCAGGCGGCCACCGCCCGCGTCGCCGCCCGCAAGGCACGCGACCTGACGCGCCGCAAGGGGCTGCTGGAGACGGCGTCCCTGCCGGGCAAGCTGAGCGACTGCCAGTCCAACGACCCCAGCAAGTGCGAGATCTTCATCGTCGAGGGTGACTCCGCCGGCGGTTCGGCCAAATCCGGCCGCAACCCGCAGTACCAGGCGATCCTCCCGATCCGCGGCAAGATCCTCAACGTGGAGAAGTCGCGGATCGACAAGATCCTGCAGAACACGGAGATCCAGGCGCTGATCTCGGCCTTCGGCACCGGTGTGCACGAGGACTTCGACATCTCCCGGCTGCGGTATCACAAGATCATTCTGATGGCGGACGCCGACGTCGACGGCCAGCACATCAACACCCTGCTGCTGACCTTCCTGTTCCGCTTCATGCGTCCGCTGGTCGAGGCCGGTCACGTGTACCTCTCCCGTCCCCCGCTCTACAAGATCAAGTGGGGCCGGGACGACTTCGAGTACGCGTACTCCGACTCCGAGCGCGACGCCCTGATCGAGCTGGGGCGGCAGAACGGCAAGCGCGTGCGCGAGGACTCGATCCAGCGCTTCAAGGGCCTCGGTGAGATGAACGCCGAGGAGCTGCGGGTCACCACCATGGACGTCGACCACCGGGTGCTGGGCCAGGTCACCCTGGACGACGCGGCCCTCGCCGACGACCTCTTCTCGGTGCTGATGGGCGAGGACGTCGAGGCCCGGCGCTCCTTCATCCAGCGCAACGCCAAGGATGTCCGCTTCCTCGACATCTGAGTCGGCCCCCATCAGCCGCAGCTCGAAAGGACTTTGACCAGCAATGGCCGACGACAACACTCCCGTCACGCCCGAGGGCCCCGAGGGCGCCGCCGCGACGGGCATCATGCGGATCGAGCCCGTGGGGCTCGAGACGGAGATGCAGCGCAGTTACCTCGACTACGCGATGTCCGTCATCGTCTCCCGCGCGCTGCCGGACGTCCGTGACGGACTCAAGCCGGTCCACCGCCGCGTGCTGTACGCGATGTACGACGGCGGTTACCGCCCCGAGCGCGGCTTCTACAAGTGCGCCCGCGTCGTCGGCGACGTCATGGGCACGTACCACCCGCACGGCGACTCCTCGATCTACGACGCGCTGGTCCGTCTCGCGCAGCCGTGGTCGATGCGCATGCCGCTGGTCGACAGCAACGGCAACTTCGGTTCCCCGGGCAACGACCCGGCGGCCGCCATGCGGTACACCGAGTGCAAGATGGCGCCGCTGTCCATGGAGATGGTCCGGGACATCGACGAGGAGACCGTCGACTTCCAGGACAACTACGACGGCCGCAACCAGGAGCCGACGGTCCTGCCGTCGCGCTTCCCGAACCTGCTGATCAACGGCTCCGCCGGTATCGCGGTCGGCATGGCGACCAACATCCCGCCGCACAACCTGCGCGAGGTCGCCGAGGGCGCCCAGTGGTGCCTGGCCAACCCCGACGCGTCGAGCGAGGAGCTGCTGGAAGCCCTCATCGAGCGCATCAAGGGCCCCGACTTCCCGACCGGCGCCCTGGTGGTGGGCCGCAGGGGCATCGAGGAGGCCTACCGCACCGGCCGCGGCTCCATCACGATGCGCGCGGTCGTCGAGGTCGAGGAGATCCAGGGCCGGCAGTGCCTGGTCGTCACCGAGCTGCCGTACCAGGTGAACCCGGACAACCTGGCCCAGAAGATCGCCGACCTGGTGAAGGACGGCCGCGTCGGCGGCATCGCCGACGTCCGCGACGAGACCTCGTCGCGCACCGGCCAGCGCCTGGTGATCGTGCTCAAGCGCGACGCCGTCGCCAAGGTCGTGCTGAACAACCTCTACAAGCACACGGACCTGCAGACGAACTTCGGCGCCAACATGCTGGCGCTGGTCGACGGCGTGCCGCGCACGCTCTCGCTCGACCAGTTCATCAAGCAGTGGGTGACCCACCAGATCGAGGTCATCGTCCGCCGGACCCGCTTCCGGCTGCGCAAGGCCGAGGAGCGCGCCCACATCCTGCGCGGTCTGCTCAAGGCCCTGGACGCGATCGACGAGGTCATCGCCCTGATCCGGCGCAGCGCGACGGTCGACGTCGCGCGCGAAGGCCTGATGGGCCTGCTGGAGATCGACGAGATCCAGGCCAACGCGATCCTGGAGATGCAGCTCCGCCGCCTGGCGGCCCTGGAGCGGCAGAAGATCGTCCAGGAGCACGACGAGCTCCAGGCGAAGATCAACGAGTACAACCGCATCCTGGCCTCGCCCGAGATGCAGCGCGGCATCATCAGCACGGAGCTGACGGCGATCGTCGAGAAGTTCGGCGACGACCGGCGCTCGGCACTGGTGCCCTTCGACGGCGACATGTCCATCGAGGACCTGATCGCCGAGGAGGACATCGTCATCACGATCTCCCGCGGCGGTTACGTCAAGCGCACCAAGACGGACGACTACCGCTCCCAGAAGCGCGGCGGCAAGGGCGTGCGCGGTACGAAGCTGAAGGAAGACGACATCGTCGACCACTTCTTCGTCACCACCACGCACCACTGGCTGCTGTTCTTCACCAACAAGGGCCGGGTCTACCGCGCCAAGGCCTACGAGCTGCCGGACGCCGGCCGCGACGCCCGCGGGCAGCACGTGGCCAACCTGCTGGCCTTCCAGCCGGACGAGCAGATCGCCCAGGTGCTGGCCATCCGCGACTACAACGCGGCGCCCTACCTGGTGCTCGCCACCCGTTCGGGCCTGGTGAAGAAGACCTCGCTCAAGGACTACGACTCGCCCCGTGCGGGCGGTGTCATCGCGATCAATCTGCGCGAGACCGAGGACGGCGGCGAGGACCTGCTGATCGGTGCGGAACTGGTCGGCCCGGCCGACGATCTGCTCCTGGTGAGCCGCAAGGCGCAGTCCATCCGCTTCACGGCGACGGACGACGCGCTGCGGCCGATGGGCCGGGCGACATCGGGCGTCAAGGGCATGAGCTTCCGCGAAGGGGACGAACTGCTCTCGATGAATGTCGTCCGACCGGGTACGTTCGTCTTCACCGCCACCGATGGCGGGTACGCCAAGCGGACCAGTGTGGACGAGTACCGCGTCCAGGGCCGCGGCGGACTCGGCATCAAGGCGGCGAAGATCGTCGAGGACCGGGGTTCACTGGTCGGGGCGCTGGTGGTCGAGGAAACGGATGAGATCCTGGCCATCACACTCGGCGGCGGAGTGATCCGCACCCGCGTCAACGAGATCCGCGAGACCGGGCGTGACACCATGGGCGTCCAACTGATCAACCTCGGTAAGAGGGATGCCGTTGTGGGCGTCGCACGCAATGCCGAGGCGGGGGCGGAGGCCGAAGAGGTCGTCGCCGCCGAAGAGGCCGAGGGCGAGCAGCCCGCGGCCGCCGAGTCGGAGGAGTAAGTAGCCGTGAGTGGAGCCGAGGGCGCCGCGGGTGGGACGGGCGCGGAAGGGGCGCAGCCGATGCCGGCTGCGGCTCCGGACGCGATCGGTGGTGCCCCTGGCTCACGTACGGACAGCGGCCCGCATCAGGGGGGAACCACCGTGACTGACACCCGTCCGCCGCACCACCAGCACGCGGTGCGACAGCAGACGCAGACCTACGGGGCCGTGCCCGGCGCCCCCGAGCAGCCCCAGCAGGCCCCCCAGGGCCCGCACCAGCCGCCGCAGGCGTACGCGCCCCCGGCGGGGCCCCCGGCCACCGCAGGCGTCCGCCAGCCCCGTCCGGCGGCCCGGCAGGTCCCGCGGACCCGCAAGGCCCGGCTGCGGGTGGCCAAGGCCGACCCGTGGTCGGTGATGAAGGTCAGCTTCCTGCTCTCCATCGCCCTGGGTGTCTGCACGATCGTGGCGGTCGCCGTCCTGTGGATGGTGCTCGACACCATCGGCGTCTTCAGCACGGTCGGCGGCACCCTCAGCGAGGCCACCTCGTCCGGCTCGGACGGCGGCTTCGACCTGGTGTCCTTCCTGTCGCTCTCGCGGGTGCTGACCTTCACGTCGGTCATCGCCGTCATCGACGTGGTGCTGGCCACCGCCCTGGCCACGCTCGGCGCCTTCATCTACAACATGTCGGCGGGCATGGTCGGCGGCGTCGAGCTGACCCTGGCGGAGGACGAGTAACCGATTTTGGGACATGGCCCCGCGTGCGCTAATCTTTCAACGCGACGCAGCGCGGGGCTATAGCTCAGACGGTTAGAGCGCTTCCCTGATAAGGAAGAGGCCACAGGTTCAAGTCCTGTTAGCCCCACCAGCGTGAAGGGCCCCGGGAAATTCCCCGGGGTCCTTCGGCATTCCCGGGTGATATCGGCCGGGGCGCGGCGGACCGTGACGCGCCTCACGGCTCTCTGCCGGCGGCCGCGTATGTACATTGCTCGGCAGCAACGGCGGGGCGGCGCATGCGCCCCGGGGGGCGTGGTGCCTGCGAGCGGGAGCGAGCGCCACTGGAGCGGGGCATGGCATGTTCGGTTGAACATCGCCGCCATGCACGTGAGCGGCGTGGTGCTGGCCGTCGGCTTCTTCTGGATCCCGGCCGTGTCCGCGGTGACGTACGGCCAGACGGCCGGGCTGATGGCGTGGCTGCTGATGGTCCACGTCGTTCTCCAGATTCCCGCAGGCCTCCTTGCCTCCCGGTGGGCGGCCCGCGGTCAGGTGCTCAGGGCCGGGCCGGCCGCGCTGGGTCTCGCCACGGCGGTGACCTGGGCGCTGTATCTCTGCGCGGGGCGTGAGCCGTCGATGCAGGCCCTGTGGGCGCAGAGCTGGGGATGCCTCTGCGTGTCCCTGTGCGCTTACGTGTGGCTGTGCACGCTGCGGCGTTCCACCGTGGAGCGGCTCGCCGGACGGTTCGCGGAGGCGTTCCAAGAACTCGCCGCGTGGGCCCTGTTGCGTCCGCCGAGGCGCGGCCCCCACTGACGTCGGCGGGTGCGGGGAGGTGCGGGGAGGTACGGCTGGGGCCGGTGGGGCGCTGCCGGAACCGGTTTCACGTGGAACCGACCCGGTGAGGCGGGAGACGACGCGTTCGACGCCCCGCCCGGTACGCGCTGGGCGGGCCTCGGCTTTCATCCGGACGGACCGTTTCCTCACCTCACGTACTACCGTTGGGGTGGATAGACAGATCACCGTTCGATATCGACCGGTGTGTATAGTCGGGCTGGTCGGAGGACCCCCCAACGCAAGAAGGACGAGGTCGCGCGGTGAAGAAGTTGCTCCTGGTCGCACTGGCCGCCATCGGCGGTCTTCTCGTGTACCGCCAGATCCAGGCGGACCGCGCCGAGCAGGACCTGTGGACGGAGGCGACCGACTCCGTTCCCGCCGGTTCCGGCGCGAGCGTCTGAGGCGGGCAAGGCCCGCGTCGCACAAGGATTCCCGAAGCCCCGGCCACGATGTGGCCGGGGCTTCGTCGTTGCGTGACCGTGACGGGATCCCCTTGAATTTGCTCTCGCAAATCAATAGCGTCACCGCAGCCGACGATGTGCGAGGGGGAACGGCACATGCGACGAGGAAAGGCGCTGCCGGCGCACGGGTACGCACCGCGCACGGCGCCGCTGGTGTGCGCCGTGGGCGTGGCGCTGCTCGCGGCCGGAGCCGTCCCGGCGGCGGCCGAGGGAGAGCCCGCCGGCTGCGACGGCACCCGCCTGCTGCAGCCCGTGCACGCGGCGGGGTGCGGTGCCGTCGTCGGGCACGGCACCCACCACGAGACGTCCGATCCGGCGGCGCTCGCACGGCAGTTGACCAGCGCCTCGACGCTCACCGCGGACGTGGACCCGGACGCGTACCGCCTGCGGGGCAAGCGGGTGGGCGGGGGCGGCAGCGCCAGGACGGCACCGGTCCTGATGCCAGGTCAGTACACCGACACCATCGGGCCCGGTGAGACGCGCTGGTACGCGGTCGACCTCGACGCCGCCGCCACCGCCGACCTGGCGGTCACCGCGGCGCCGCGCACAGGCGCCGAGGTCGCCCATGGCGACGGGATCGAACTGCGCCTCGGCGCCCCGGGCCCGTACTCCCCGGCCTGCGGAACGGACGTCGCGCACTTCGGGCAGGACGAGGGTGCCATGGTGCTCAGCGGCGCCGTCGGCCGCGTCCCGTCCGCCGACGGGCACGGAGGCTGCGACACGGCGGGGCGCTACGCGCTGTCCGTGCACCGCACCACCGACGCCCGCTCGGACCGGGCACGTTGGCCGGTCGAACTGCGCTACGGCACCGAGGCACCGCTCCCCGCCGGGACCACCCCGGCGCCCGCCGCGACGCGGTTCGGGGAGGCGCCCGCGGCGCCGGCCGGGACGCCCCGGGACGTCGAGGGCGGCACCGGCTTCAACGACGCGCCGCGGCTGCGCAGGGGCGTGTGGCGGGACGCGCTGCTGCCCGGGCGGACCCGCTTCTACAAGGTGCGGGTGGGCTGGGGACAACGGCTCGTGTACGCCGCTGAGTTCGCCAATGCGCCCGTGCCGGGAGGGGACGGGCCCACGGCGCCGTCCTTCGTGGCGACCGCGGCCTACGGGCCGGACCGGCAGCCCGTCGAGGACGCCTCCGGGGTCCCGCAGCGGCGTGTCTACACGGGGCGCCCCGTGTCGGTGGGACTCGGTACGGTGCCGGTGTCCTGGACCAACCGCTGGGTCGCCGGAGGCGCGGCGCCGGGCGCCCGCGCCAGTGGTGACTACTACGTCGCCGTGTCGCTGGGGCCGGGTGCGGCGCGCCTCGCCCGCGACGCGGCGGTGGGGGTCGTCCTGCGCATGGACGTGACGGGGACGGAGCTGGCCGGTCCGCAGTACAAGGCGGCCGCGCGGGACGGTGGTTCGCCGTCCCAGGCAGGCGGGACGCACATCGCGGCGGGTGCCGCGGGCGGCGGTGCGCACGGGGGAGGATTCATGACCGCGGACGACGTGATCGCGGCGGGTGCGGGCGGCGCTGTGGCGCTCGTCGGGGTCGCGGCGGTGGCCGCGCTGAGCCGGCGGCGGAGGGACCAGACGTGATCCGCAGGATGGTGGCGGTCGTGGTGGCCGCGTTTCTGCTGCCCGCCGGGCCGGCGGGGGCGGCCTTCGCCGATTCGGCCGCGCCGGGCCGGCAGCCGCGCGGCGAGGTGGTGCGGGGTGAGCCGAGCACCGCCGATGCGCCTCAGCTGACGGCCGGTGTGCTGTACCGGGACACCCTGCCCCCGGGTGAGGACGCGCGGCACTACGCCGTCCGGCTCGACGCGAAGAACTCGGCCTACCTCGCCGTCTTCGCGCTCCCCGAGCCGGGCAGCGAGGTGGCGTTCGGGGACGGTCTCGACCTGAGCCTGGAGAGCACCGACGGCACCCGCTGCGACAGCGGCTACCGCACCTTCTCCGCCGACGGCGCCGCCCGGCCGCTGGGCACCTGGGTCACGCGCACGATCGGCGCGGACGAGCCGTGCCAGGAGGCGCACGCCTACATCCTGTCCGTGACCCGCAAGTCCGCGGGCACCTCCGACCCGGCGCCGTGGCCGCTCCGGATACGCCTCACGACCGAGCCGCCGCTCGCCTCCGGCGCCACACCGGGGCCCGCCGCGAGCGCGGGCACGCAGACCCCCGCGCCCGCGGCCGGCACCGCGCGCGGGGCGGCGGGCGGCGCCGACTTCGCCGGAGCGGCGGAACTCGGCGCGGGCGTGTGGAGGGACGAGGTGCCGCCAGGGCAGACCCGTTTCTACGAGGTGCCGGTGGACTGGGGGCGACAGGCCTGGATCGACGCCGAGTTCGCCAACGCGCAGGTGACGAGGGCGGGCGGCTTCGCGGCCTCGGGCGTGCGGGTGGAGCTCTACAACCCGCGCTGGGGCTTTGTCGGCGGGGCCGGCGGCTCGTACTCCGGGAAGCAGACCTCCGTCACGGCGACCACCGGAAGGGTCGCCTACGCCAACCGCTGGGAGCCCGAAGACAAGGTCTCCGCGGCGCGCTTCGCCGGCCCGTACTACGTGGCGGTCACCGTACACCGGGATGTCGCGGGCTTTGTGCGCGGCGCGATTCCCGTCACGCTGAGGATCGGCCTGGAGGGCGATGCGCAGGCCGCTCCGCGGTACGACGGCGACCCCGACGCGGACCTCGGCCTGCCGGGGGAGGAGAGCTCCGGGGGTGAATCGGCCCTGCGGCCGGCCGGGTTCGCCTCCCTGGGCGCGGGGACCGTACTGCTGCTGTCGCTGGCGGTGTGGGTGGCGTCCGCCCGGCGGCGAACCGGGGCGTGATCCGGCGGGCGGTGCGGTACGGCCTCAGGAGGACGCCGACAACGCCCAGATGCCGAAGGCGAAGCACAGGGCGGCCACCAGTAGCACGGGCACGACCACCGTGGCGGGAGGGCCCGGACGGCGCGTCCTGACGGCTCCGGCGGGCTGGTGCGCGGGAACCGGCGGTGTGCCCGCTCCCCCGCCGCCCGCCGTGTACGGGCGCGTGGGTGCCGGGGCGGCGGGGGGCCGCGTCGGCGGGGCCGGCGGGGTCGGGGGAAACGGGGCCAACGGGGTCATCGGGGTAACGAGGACCGCCGGCACCGAGGGCAACGGCGGCGGCAGACGGAAGCTGCCGGTGTCGGCAGGGTCCTCCGTGTCGTCCGTGTCGTCCGTGCCCCCGGTGTGCTCCGACTCCCGCGCCCCCGGCGCCCGATGCACCGGGCCGTCGGGGGAGAAGCCCTCGGGCAGCGGGCCGATCTGGTCGAAGACCTCCACCGGTTCCTCGCCGGGATCCGCTGCGGGCAGCAGTTCCACGGCGGCGGCCAGCGCCTTGCGGGCGCCGGACGCGGTGCGGAAGCGGGCCTCGGGGTCGGGCTGCAGCAGCGTCCCGACGACCTCCCACAACGGCCCGGGGACGCCGAGGGGCGCCCGCGGCATTCCGTGCACGTACTGGACGGCGACCGCCTCGGCGTCCGGCTTGGCGCCGCTCAGCAGGTAGAGCGCCACCAGCCCGGCGGCGTACAGGTCGGCGGGGAAGTCCGGGTCGGCGCCCATCATCTGCTCGGGTGCGAAGTAACCGGGCGTGCCGACCACGTAGTCGGCGGCGGTGAGGCGGGGCTCGCCCTTGCGCATCGCGATGCCGAAGTCCGACAGCCGCAGATGCGGGCGGCCGGTGCCGGTCGCCTCCATCAGGAGGTTCGCCGGTTTGATGTCGCGGTGCACCACGCCCTCGGCGTGCACCGCGGTCAGCCCGGACAGCAACTGGTCCAGCAGGGCGCACACATAGCGCGGGGGCAGCGGGCCGTAGTCGCCGATGAGGTGCGCCAGCGAACCGCCGCGCACCAGTTCCATGGTGAACAGCACCTTGTCGTCGTCGGCGGCCCAGCTCGCGGGGGCGAGGACGTGAGGGTGGTCGATGCGCATCGCCTGCTCGCGGACGAAGCGCAGCAGCGCGTGGGCGTCGCTCTGCTGCAGCACCTTGGCCGCCACATAGCGGCCGCGCCGCCGGTCCCAGGCCCGCCACACCGTGCCCGCACCGCCGCGCCCGACCGGGTCGACCAGCTCGTACCGGCCCGCGAAGACCTCACCCATGCCCTGCGTCCGCCCCCTGTGACCGCTGCTGGTGCGCCTCGTAGTGCCGCACCGCGTCCTCGGCGGGTCCGGCGCCGTACACACGGAGGAACTCTGCCAGTTGGGGGTGGTCCGGGGCGAGGGAGTCGGCGGCTTCGGCGATCTCGCCGGCCGGCGCCGTCGCGCGCAGCAGCGTGCGCAGCTCGTGGACGACGCGGCGCGCGGGCGGCAGCGGCTGCCCGGCGGACGAGCTCTGTGTCGTGCCCAGCACCGAGGATCCTTCGGACCGGCGGATCTCCTCCATCCGTCCGGCCGCCTCCACGGGGGTGACGATTCCGTCGGCGGCCTCCGCGCCGAGTTCCCGCAGCGCCTGGAGCCGTTGCACGACCGAGGGATTGCCGATCTTGGCTCGCTGCCCGCTCATCAGCTGCGACAGCATCGGCGCCGAGAGCCCCAGGACCCCTGCCAGACGGGCCTGGTTGAGCCCCAGATCGGCCATCAGCCGCCGGAAGAGCGCCCCGAGCGGCTCGCCGTACCAGGTGCGCTGCATCTCCCGGGCGCGAGCGGTGGCGTCCTGCTGCGAGGTGTCCATACGGGCTCCTGACGGGGGACCTTTGCGGCCGCGAACTTGCCCGTCATCCTACGGACACGGATACTCGGTCGGTGATCGTCGCGGCAGCCGGTACGCTGGTCTGCGGCACGGGGCCTTAGCTCAGTTGGTAGAGCGCCGTCTTTGCATGGCGGATGTCAGGGGTTCGACTCCCCTAGGCTCCACAGTCCCCCGACCGGGCCGGAACCTCATCGAGGTGCCGGCCCGTCGTCCTTTCCGCCCCGTTCGGAGGGCGGCCCGCCCGGCGCTTGGGCATGCTGGAGCCATGTTCGGAAAAACGAGGGCGTTCAGCGGCTTCGCCGTGGACGACATCGAGAGGGCCAGGGAGTTCTACGGGGACACGCTGGGGCTGGACGTCTGCGAGGAGCACGGACTGCTGACCCTGCGGATCGAGGGCGGCACCCGGGTGCTGGTGTACCCGAAGCCGGGCCACACCCCGGCCTCGTTCACCGTCCTGAACTTCCCCGTCGAGGACATCGACGGGGCGGTCGAGCAGCTGATCCGGCGCGGCGTCACCTTCGAGCGCTACCCCGGCATCGACCACGACGAGAAGGGCATCGCCCGTGCCACCGGCGGCCCGCCCATCGCCTGGTTCACCGATCCTGCGGGCAACATCCTCGCCGTCCTCCAGCAGGACTGATCCGTTCGGGCGGACGGTGCGGCACAATCGGCGGCGTGCGGTTCGGGATTCTGGGGGAGACGCGGGCCCTGCGGCCCGACGGGGAGACCGCTTCGGCGGGCGGGCCAGGCCGCCGCGCGCTGCTCGCGATGCTGCTGCTGGAGACCGGGCGGATCGTCAGCACCGAGCGACTGATCGACGGCCTGTACGGCGAGGAGCCGCCGGCCGGCGTGGGCAACGCCCTCCAGTCGCAGGTCTCCCGGCTGCGCTCGGCGATCGGGGCACCCGTGGAGAGCCACCCGGGCGGCTACCGGCTCGCGGTACCCCGGGACGAGGTCGACGTCCACCGCTTCGAGCGGCTCGCCGCCGAGGGCCGCGAGGCACTGGCCGCCGGCGGTACCGAGCGGGCGGCCGGGCTGCTCCGTGAGGCGCTCGGGCTGTGGCGGGGGTCCGCGCTGTCGGACGTGGGCGACGCGCCCTTCGCCGGGCCGCAGATCACCCGGCTGGAAGAACTGCGCGTCGCGACGCTGGAGGACCGGATCGCCGCGGACCTCACACTCGACGCCCACCGGCACGGCGAGCTGGCGGCCGAACTGCGCGAACTGGTGGCCGCTTATCCGCTCCGCGAACGGCTGCGAGCCCAGTTGATGCGGGCGCTGTACAGCTGCGGGCGCCAGTCCGAGGCGCTGGCGGTGTACGAGGACGCGCGCCGCGAGCTGGCCGACAACCTGGGCGCCGACCCCGGCCCGGAGCTCGCCGGGACGCATCTGGCGGTGCTGCGCGGCGACCCGGCTCCGGTGGTCCGTACGGTGCCCGTTTCCCGCGCTTCGGGTGTTTCACGTGAAACATCTGCCACCGCCCGGCCCGTCGGGTCACCGCCTCCGCTGCACGCGCTGCCGGCCCCGCTCACCAGCTTCGTCGGCCGTGAGGAGGAGCTGGAGCGGATCGGGTCGCTGCTGGCCGGTGCGCGGCTGGTCACCCTGGTCGGGCCGGGAGGTGCGGGAAAGACCCGGCTCGCCGTCGAGGCGGCGGGCCGGTACGGCGGGGAGGCGTGCTTCGTCGACCTGTCCGGCCTCACCCACGGAACGGCGGTGCCCCAGACGGTCGCCGGGGCGCTGGGGCTGCGCGAGGCGGGCCCGCTGTCCTCCGCCGGCCGGGAGGCGGGGGCGCCCGGTCCCCTCGCGCGGCTCACGGCCGCGCTCACCGATCGCGACCTGCTGCTGGTGCTGGACAACTGCGAGCACCTGATCGACGACGTGGCGCGTCTCACCCACGGCCTGCTGTCCGCCTGTGCCGGTCTGCGCGTCCTGGCGACCAGCCGCGAGGCGCTGGGGATCACCGGGGAGGCGCTGTCCCCGCTCGCGCCGCTCCCGCTGCCCGAGGACGGGGCGGACGACGCCGCCGTGCTCGCCTCCCCCGCCGTCCGGCTGCTCGTCGACCGGGCCGCGGCGGCCGGATCCGCGGAGAGCCTGCCGGACCCCGGGGCAGCCGCCCGTATCTGCCGGGCCCTGGACGGTATGCCGCTCGCCATCGAGCTGGCCGCCGCCCGGCTGCGCTCGCTCTCCGCCGCCGAGATCGCCGACCGGCTCGACGCCCTCCCCGGGGCCGTCGGCGCCGGGGACCGCTTCCGGCTGCTGTCCCGCGGCAGCCGTACCGCGCAGCCGCGCCAGCGCACCCTGCGCGGGGTCGTCGACTGGAGCTGGGAGCTGCTGTCGGAGGAGGAGCGGACCGTCCTGCGCCGGGCGTCCGTCTTCGCCGGCGGCTGGACCCTCGCCGCGGCCGAGGCGGTCTGCGCCGGACCGGCGGAGGGTGTGCCGGGCGCCCCGGGGATCGACGCCGACGACGTGCTGGACCTGCTCGCCTCGCTCGCCGACAAATCACTGGTGGTCGTCCGGCGTCCCGAGGGCGGCGCCGCCCGGGGGACCCGCTACCGGCTGCTGCAGACCATCCGCGCCTACGCCGCCGACCGTGCGGCGGAGGCCGGGGAGACCGAGCGGCTGCGCCGTGCGCACGCCGCCTGCTTCCTCGACCTGGCGCTGACCGCGGACCCCCATCTGCGGCGCGCCGAACAGCTCGACTGGCTGGACCGCCTGGCCGCCGACCACGACAACCTGCACTCCGCCCTGCGCGGCGCGGTCGGCGCGGGGGACACCGCCGTCGCCCTGCGGCTGCTCGCCGCCCTGTGCACGTACTGGATGCTCCGCGGCATGCGCTACGAAGGCGCCCAGCCCGCCGTCGAACTGCTCCGGGCGACCGGGACGGGCCCGCCGCAGGGGCTGGACGAGGAGTACGCGCTGTGCGTGATGACGGCCGCCGCCGGCACCGCCGACCAGAGTGAACTCGCCGAGCACTTCGCCTCCGTGGGCGAGGTCGTGCGCCGGCTCGGCGGCCTGCCCCGCCGCTTCCCCGTGCTCAATCTGCTGTGGGCGCCCTTCTCCGGCGTCCCCGACACCGAGACGTACGCGGTGTACCAGCGGGAGCTGGCCGCGATGGCCGAGGAGCCCTGGCAGACCGCGCTCATGCACATCGGCTCGGGATTCCAGCGGTGGATGGTGGAGGGCGACATCGAGGCGGCGGAGGTGGAGTTCACCGCCGCGCTCACGGCCTTCCGCACACTCGGCGACCGCTGGGGCGCCACCATGGCCCTCACCCAGCTGGCCTGGCTCTCCGGGGCCCGCGGCGATCTGCCGCGCGCCGCGCGCCTCGTGGACGAGGCACTGACCGTCGCCCGGGAGATCGGTGCCACGGAGAACGTCGCGGAACTGCTCGGCGAGCGCGGCAAGAGCGCTGTCCGTGCCGGCCGTGCCGACCGGGCCCGGGCCGACTTCACCGCCTGCCTGGAGCTCGCCCGCAGGAGCGGCGCCCGGGAGATGCTCGCCGGTGCCCACCTCGGTCTCGGCCAGTGCGCGCGGCTGGAGGGCGACCTCGCCGAGGCGCGCCGGCTGTGCGAACTGGCTCTGTCGGAGTGTCTGACCGGCTGGTACACCGGCGAGGGCGCGCGTGCCGAGACGCTCATCGCGCTGGGCCGGATCGCCCTGGCGGAAGGCCGTCCCGAGCAGGCCCGTGTCTGCTTCCTCGAGGCGGCCGACCCCGCGCACGGCGCCCGGAACCTGCCCCTGGCGGCAGCCCTCGCCGAGGCCCGGGCGGACCTCTCGCTCGCCGAGGGCGACCCTGCCGCGGCCGCCGAACTCCTCGGTGTCGCCCGCGCCCTGCGCGGTCCGTCGGTGCCCGCGCTCCCCGAGTCCGACCGCACCGACGCCGCCGTACGCACCGCGCTGGGGGCCGCCGGGTACGAGACGGCGTACGCACGTGGGGCGGGGCTTTCCGCGGACCGGGCCCTGCGGGCGCTGACCAGGTCCTCCGCCGGCGCGTAACCACCGGTCAGCGCGTGGTGCGCGGCCGGTCAGCGCGCCCGGCCACCGTTGCGCCCATGACGACGACACGCACCGTTCCGACCCCGCGGGCCCCCGGCCCCGCCCGCCACCGGTGGGCCGCGCTGGCCATCTGCTGCCTGGGCGCCATGCTCCTCGGCATCGACAACAGCGTCCTCAACTACGCCATCCCGTCCCTGCTCAGGGACATGCACCCGAGCGGCACCCAGATCCTGTGGATCTCCGACGTCTACGGCTTCGCCATGGGCAGCCTGCTGGTCGTCATGGGCAATCTGGGCGACCGCCTCGGCCGCAAGCGGCTGATGCTCCTCGGTGCCGCCGCCTTCGGTGTCGCCTCGTTCCTCACCGCGTACGCCCCCGGCCCGGGGCTGCTCATCGCCGGGCGGGCCCTGCTGGGCGTGGCCGGCGCGATGATGGTGCCGTCGACCCTGTCCCTGCTGCGCCACGCCTTCACCGACCCCAAGGAACGCACCACCGCGATCGGCATCGGCAGCGGTATCGGCGCCGCGAGCTTCGCGCTCGGCCCGGTGGTCGGCGGGCTGCTGCTGGACCACTTCTGGTGGGGCTCGGTCTTCCTGGTCAACGTCCCGCTGATGGCCGTCGTCCTGGTGGCTGGGGCACTGGTGCTGCCCGAGTCGCGCAACCCGCGCCCGGGGCGGCTGGACTGGCCCGGGGTCCCGCTGTCGGTGGTCGGGGTGCTGGGCACCATCTACGCGATCAAGACCGGGTTCCGGGACGGCGCGGGCCACGCGCCGGTGTGGATCGCGGCGGCGGTGGGAGTCGCGGCACTGCTGTTCTTCGTCCGCCGCCAGGTCCGGGTCGAGGAACCGCTGATCGACCTGCGGCTGTTCCGCAACCCCGCCTTCAGCGGCGCGGTCGGCGCCAACCTGGTGATGATCTTCGCCTCGTCCACGCTGTCGCTGGCCTTCGCGATGTACTTCCAGACCGTCCGCGGCTGGTCGCCGTTCAGCGCGGGCCTGGCACTGCTGCCCGGCCCGCTCGCCGCCGCCTTCGCCGCGCCGCTCGCCACCGCGCTGATCCCGCGTCTCGGGCGGGCCAGGGTCGTGGCCCTGGGCCTCGTCCTGGTGGCGGCGAGCACCGCGGTCCTCGGGCAGCTGTCCGACCCGGGCACGCCCTACGGACAGTTGCTGGCGCCGCTGGTCGCCAACGGCATGGGCATCATGCTGATCGTCTCGGTCACCAACGACACGATCCTGGCGAGCGCCCCCAAGCACCGCACCGGCGCGGCCGCCGCCGTCTCGGAGACGGCGATGGAGATGGGCGGCTCACTGGGAATCGCCGTTCTCGGCTCCGTCCTCGGATCGGTCTACCGCGACGCCCTGGTCCTGCCCGCCGGGCTGCCCGACAGCGCGGCACGGGCCGCGCGTGAGTCGGTCGGCGGGGCGGTGGAGACCGGTGCCCGGATCCAGGGCGCGGCGGGGGCCGCGCTGACGGACTCCGCCAAGGACGCGTTCTGCCACAGCATCCAGGTCACGACGCTGGCCGGCGCGCTGCTCATCGCCTGCGGCGCGGTCGTCGTCCGCTGGGCCCTGCGCGCGGTGCCCGCGGAGATCCGCGACCCCGAGGCGGATCCGGAGGTCACCGACCTTCCGGTGCCCGCGCGGCGGTGAGCCGGCACGTACAGCGGGAGGGCGGCGGACCGCATGGTCCGCCGCCCTCCCGCGTCATGACGTCGTGCTCCGGGGCTGTCTCAGGGATACGTCTCCCCGTTGCCGGGCCGGTCCTTGGAGTCGGCCTCGGCCTGCTTGGCCTGCACCTCGGGGTCGAGGGCGTCGACCGGGGAGCCGTCGACCTTGCCGAACGCGGCGTCGGAGCCGACCCCGCCGTTGAGCGAGGCCCGGTCGGCGACCTCGGTGGCGGGCGCGGGCTCCACCAGCCAGTCGGGATTGGTCTGCTTGCTCCACCACTTCCAGGCCGCGAATCCGCCGCCCGCGACCAGGCCCACCAGGAGGAAGCCCCTGGCGAAGCGCCCGGTACGGGCGCGGCGCACCTTGCGGCGCTCCAGTTTGCGGATGTCGGCGGCCGTGACATGGCTGCGCAGCACGGCGACCGCGGCGGCCGCACGGACCGCGGCCTCCTCCGCTGCCGGCTGGGCGACCGACCGGACGGTGCTGACCGCCTGCTCCATGCGCGGGGCGGTGTAGTCCGCCGCCTGCCGGGCCGTCCTGCGGGTCCGCTGGGCGGCGGTGCCGACGGCCTGCTGCACTCCCGGTGGCACCGCCGCCAGGGCCTGGTCGACGCGCGACGCCAGGTGGGCGTCGTACTGCAGGCGGGCCGCGTCACGGGCCTGCAGGGCGGCCGACGACACCCTGGGTGCCAGATACAGCCGCGCCTCGTCCGCGTAGTGCGCGGCGCTGCCCTTCGCTGTGTCGGCGTACGGCGCCACCACGTCCGCGGCGTGTCGCACGCTGTCCTTCGTCCTTCCGGCTGCGTCGCGCACGCTGTCGATGCGGGTCACGAGAACCTCCTCCTCGGTGGCGTTACGTTTTCGCCTTTCCACCCGGTTTGAAATCATGCCCGTGACGACCGGGAACGGCATGTGCGTACGGGCATCCGGGTCAAGCCGGCGTCCGCCCGGGGTACCGCCGCGGGGCCGGTCCGCGACGGGGCGCGGGAGAAGCCCCGACGTGCGAGGATTTGTCCCTGTCGTCGAGGACTGATGGAAGGTAGACCCGTGGCCGAGCAGCTCCACGCCACCCTGAGGACCAACCACGGGGACATCACCGTCCGGCTGCTGCCGGACCACGCGCCGAAGACCGTCAAGAACTTCGTCGAGCTCGCCGAGGGCACCCGCGAGTGGACCGACCCGCGGACCGGCCGCCCCTCCACGGAGCACCTCTACGACGGCACGGTCTTCCACCGCGTCATCTCCGGTTTCATGATCCAGGGCGGCGACCCGCTGGGCAACGGCACCGGCGACCCGGGCTACCAGTTCGGCGACGAGTTCCACCCCGAGCTGGCCTTCACCAGGCCGTACCTGCTGGCCATGGCGAACGCCGGGCCGGCGACCAACGGCTCGCAGTTCTTCATCACCGTGTCCCCCACGACCTGGCTGACCCACAAGCACACCATCTTCGGCGAGGTCGTGGACCCGGCCAGCCAGAAGGTCGTGGACGCCATCGCGACGACCCCGACCAACCCGCGCACCGACCGCCCGGTGGAGGACGTCGTCATCGAGAGCGTGGTCATCGAGCGCCGGTAGGGCCTGCCGGGAACTCAACCACCCCGCCCGTCCGTCTGATGTGCGGGGCGATTCCGCGGTGAAGGGCTGAGAGATGACCGACCAGGCGGTCCGCTGCTACCGGCACCCGGACCGGGAGACCGGCATCCGGTGCTCGCGCTGCGAGCGGCCCATCTGCCCGGAGTGCATGGTCAACGCCTCGGTCGGCTTCCACTGCCCCGAGTGCGTGCGCGACGCGCGCCGGGAGGCGCAGGCCACCGGACCGCGCACGGTGGCGGGCGGCAGCGTGGCGGGCGACCCGCGGCTGGTGACCAAGATCCTCATCGGGCTGAACCTCGCGGTCTTCCTGCTCGTGCAGGCGCTCGGCGACCGGCTCGGCGACCGGGTGGTGACCGACCTGGCGCTGGTCGGGGCGGCCTGCGACCGTTCCGGCTGCTTCGGCGTCGCCCTGGGCGCGGACCAGTGGTACCGGTTGCTCAGTTCGATGTTCCTGCACCAGGAGCTGTGGCACATCGGCTTCAACATGCTGTCGCTGTGGTGGATCGGCGCCCCCCTGGAAGGGCTGCTCGGCCGGACCCGCTATCTCGTCCTCTACCTGCTGTCGGGCCTGGGCGGAGGCGCGCTGGTCCTGCTGCTGGCGGCGCCCAACGGCGCGACGCTCGGTGCGTCGGGCGCGATCTTCGGACTGTTCGGCGCGACGGCGGTCTTCATGCGGCGGCTGCGCTACGAGATGCGCCCGGTCCTGATCCTGCTGGCGCTGAACCTGGCCTTCACGTTCCTGTGGGCGGGCATCAGCTGGCAGGCCCACATCGGCGGGCTGGTCACCGGCGCCCTGGTGGCCGTCGGGATGGCCTACGCACCGCGTGAGCGACGCGCGCTCGTGCAGTGGGGGACGGCCGCGGCGATGCTGCTCGTGGTGCTGGTCGTCACCTGGGCGGCCGTCTCAAGAATCACCGGCTAGGCCGTAACCCGCTCTGTTGATCTGACGTTATCCACAGAGAAGGACAGCCATCCTGTGCATCCTGTGGGCAAGCCGTGCACGAGCCCGCACAGACCGTGTCTGACCTGCAAGATCAATGAAAGACCGGTGGCCCGTACATCGGACCACCGGTCACACCGGCGTCAACCCGGTAGTGGTTATCCACAGATCATGCGACCTTTTCAACACTGTGGATGACGGTTGTGGATAACTGTGCGATCGACTACTTCCACTGCGTGGAGACGACGAAGCCACCCGCGATGAAGCCGAAGCCCACGGCGATGTTCCAGTTGCCCAGCTGCTCCACGGGCCAGCTGCCCTGCGTCACATAGAAGATGACGATCCACGCCAGGCCGACCAGGAAGAGCGCCAGCATCAGCGGCGCGACCCAGCCCCTGCCGGTGCTGAGCTTTATGGCGGCGGTCTTCGCCGGCGGCGGGGTGAAGTCTGCCTTCTTGCGGATCCGTGACTTCGGCACGAGGGACTCTCCTGTCGATGCGCTGCGTGACCGCGCGTGTGACGTGTGGTGTGTTCTGGCGGGCGGCAGGGGAAACCAGCCGCCGGGCGTCCGTTAGCGTAGTGCTTCCAAGGGTTGGAAGGAGATAAGGCTACGGTGAGCACTCCGATCCACGCCTCCCCCACCCACCGTTCTGCCCGGTCTGTGGTGCTTCGCCTGCTCAGCGCGGCTGTCTTCGCCCTCGCCGGGCTGCTGTTCTGGGTGAGTTTCGACACTGCCAAGGGTGTGGACATCCGCACCGACGAGCCCCTGCTGCGGCTGTCGGACCGGGTCCAGGAGAAGAGCCGGCAGAACGAGGACCTCGACAACGAGCTCTCCGGGGTGCGCAAGGACGTCGACTCCCTCGCCCACGCCGACAGCGGGGTCAGCGACGCCACCCGCGACATGCTCGACCGGCTGTCGGCCGAGGCGGGCACGAGCAAGCTGAGCGGCCGCGCCGTCTCGGTCACCCTCAACGACGCTCCGCCGGACGCCACGCCGCTCATCCCCGGTGTGCCCGACCCGCAGCCCAACGACCTCGTGATCCACCAGCAGGACCTGCAGGCCGTCGTCAACGCCCTGTGGGCGGGCGGTGCCTCGGGCATCAAGGTCATGGACCAGCGGCTGATCTCCACCAGCGCGGTGCGCTGCGTCGGCAACACCCTGATCCTGCAGGGGCGCGTCTACTCACCGCCCTACAAGATCACGGCGGTGGGCGACCCCGGCAAGCTCCATAAGGCGATCGACCGGAGCCCCGCGATCCAGAACTACCTGCAGTACGTCAACGCCTACGGACTCGGATGGAAAGTCGAGGACGACAAGCGGGTGACGTTGCCCGGCTACTCCGGCACAGTGGATCTGCACTACGCCAAGCCTGTGGGGTGATCGCGGTGCGCCTGCTGGTGCGGACGCTGAGCGAGTTGTGCGTCACCGTGGGCGCGCTGATGGTGCTCTTCGTGGTCTACGTGCTCTTCTGGACCGGCTTACGGGCCGACAGCGCCATGGACGGCGAGATCCACCGGCTCCAGGACAGCTGGGCGACGCAACCGGTCGCCACCGTGCGGCCGTCCACCCCGCACAAGGTGCCGGATTCCGCGCGACCCGCTCCCGAGGTGACGCCGTATCCGCAGGGCAAGGCGTTCGCCGTCATGTACGTCCCCCGGCTCGGGCGCGCCTGGCACAAACCGGTACTGCAGGGGACCGGGACGGACACCCTCAAGCGGGGCCTGGGCCACTACGCGGACACCGCCCGCCTCGGCGGGGTGGGCAACTTCGCCGTCGCCGGCCACCGGCGCACCTACGGCGACCCGTTCAAGGACTTCCCGCGGCTGCGCAAGGGCGACGAGGTCGTCCTCACCGACGGCCGCACCTGGTACACGTACGAGATCGACCGCGCACCTTACCGCACGGTGCCCACCGACGTCGCGGTCGTCGATCCCGTGCCGGTGAAGTCCGGATACACCGTTCCCGGGCGCTATCTGACCCTGACCACCTGCGATCCCGAGTGGGGTCACAGCCACCGCCTCGTCACCTGGGGGCACCTGGAATCCACACAGCCCGTGGAGGACGGCATGCCGAAGGGAATGGCGGGCTAATCTTGGCGTGGCACGGGGAGCAGGGAGCAGGAAGGCAGCGCATGTACGGCTTCATCTGGAGGCACCTGCCGGGCAACGCGTGGGTGAAGGCGGCGATCTCGCTCGTCCTCGTCCTCGCCGTTGTGTACGTCCTCTTCCAGTACATCTTCCCTTGGGCGGAGCCACTGCTCCCCTTCAACGACGTGACCGTCGACCAGGGGATGGCGGCCGTCAGGTGAGCGCCCGCATCCTCGTCGTCGACAACTACGACAGCTTCGTCTTCAACCTGGTCCAGTACCTCTACCAGCTGGGTGCCGAGTGCGAGGTGCTCCGCAACGACCAGGTCGCCCTCGCCCACGCGCAGGACGGCTTCGACGGCGTCCTGCTCTCGCCGGGGCCCGGCACCCCCGAGGAGGCCGGGATCTGCGTCGACATGGTGCGGCACTGCGCGGCCACCGATGTCCCGGTCTTCGGTGTGTGCCTCGGCCTGCAGTCCATGGCGGTCGCCTACGGCGGCGTCGTGGACCGGGCCCCCGAGCTGCTGCACGGCAAGACCTCCCCGGTGTTCCACGAGGGGCGCGGCGTCTTCGCCGGGCTGCCGTCGCCTTTCACCGCCACCCGGTACCACTCCCTGGCGGTCGAACGTGACACCCTGCCCGAGGAGTTGGACGTCACCTCCTGGACGGAGAACGGCATCGTGATGGGCCTGCGGCACCGCACCGCCCGGGTGGAGGGCGTCCAGTTCCACCCGGAGTCGGTTCTCACCGAATGGGGACACCGAATGCTCGCCAACTGGCTGGTCGAGTGCGGCGACCAGGGCGCCGTCGAGCGTTCCGCGGGCCTCGCGCCTGTGGTCGGAACCAGGGCGTGATTGCGTGACCGCGCATCGGCACTTCGGTGACACCGCCGAATTCGCCGCCGCGGTGGAGCAGTTGGCCGACCCGCTCAACGACCCGCTGCCGAGCGCCTCGCGGCATGCGGACCGGTCCGGGGAGTCCCCGGACCAGGAGCAGGAGCCGCCTGCCCGGGAGCCGCGACGGACAGCGGAGGAGACCCCTGCGTTCACGCCGGGTCAGTACACGCCCCCGGCCCCGCGGCACGCGCAGCCGTCCGAGTACGAGCCGGCGGCCCCGGCACAGGCCCCGACCCCGACCCCGACCCCGGCAGCCCCGACTCCGTCCGCCCCGGTCTCCGTCCCGCCGTGGGAGGACCCGGCGCCGCAGGCGCCCGAAGGCCCCCGCGTCGTACGCCGCCGGCCCACCGAGGAGGAGCGGGCCACCGCCCGGCGCAGGGCGGCCGGCGCCCCGGGCGACACGATGGCGATGCCCGTCGTGGACGACCCCGGCATCCTCCCGCGCCGCTCCACGGAGACGGTCACCGGTCCCGGCACCGGGGACGGGCCGGAGGAGAGACCCGAACCGCCGCGCCCCGAGCGCGAGGACGACGGCGTCCCCGCGGTCGGCGGGCGCGCCGCCCGTCGCAAGGCCGCCCAGGAGGCCGCACGCCGCGGCGGGAGAGGCCGCAGGCGTTCCGGTGCCAACCCGGCGGCCCAGGACGCCACAGGGGCGCTCACGGCCCCGGACGCGTCCACTCCGGCAATGGCCTCGGCCCCCCGCTCCCGTCTGGAGGCGCGGCGTGCCGCCCGCGCGGCCAAGGACAGCCCCGGGGTGATCGCCAGCCGCGTCGTCGGCGAGGTCTTCATCACCTTCGGCGTGCTGATGCTGCTGTTCGTCACCTACCAGTTGTGGTGGACCAACGTCCTCGCCCACCAGCAGGCCGGCGGGGCCGCCAACAACCTCCAGAAGCAGTGGGAGGGCGAGAAGGCGACGCCCCGCGACCCCGGAGCGTTCTCACCCGGCCAGGGCTTCGCGATCATGTACATCCCCAAGCTGGACGTGAAGGCCCCCATCGCCGAGGGCACCGACAAGCACAAGGTGCTCGACAAGGGCATGATCGGGCACTACGACGGCCAGTTGGAGACGGCGATGCCCTGGGACAAGCAGGGCAACTTCGCGCTCGCCGCCCACCGCAACACCCACGGCGAACCGTTCCGCTACATCAACAAGCTGGTGGACGGGGACAAGGTCGTCGTCGAGACGGAGTCGACGTACTACACGTACGAGGTCACGAGCATGCTCGCCTCGACCCCGCCGTCCAACACCTCCGTCATCAAGCCGGTCCCCGACGGATCCGGCTTCACCAAGCCGGGCCGGTACATCACCTTGACCACCTGCACACCGGAGTTCACGAGCAAGTACCGGTTGATCGTCTGGGGCAAGATGGTCGAGGAACGGCCGCGTGACAAGGGCAAGCCGGACGCGTTGGTCGAGTAGGCCGGGTACGTACGCACAGATCGGGGCAGCGGTGACGACCACCCAGCAGGACCACCACCGGGAAACCGCGCCCTACCCGCGGCGCACCCGCGGCGGCGTCGCCGCCGTCGTCAGCCTGATCGGTGAACTCCTGATCACCGCCGGCCTGGTGCTCGGTCTCTTCGTCGTCTACTCCCTGTGGTGGACCAACGTCCTGGCCGACCGCCAGGCCCAGCACGACGGTGACGCCGTCCGCCGCCAGTGGGCCGTCGAGCAGCCGGGCAAGCTCGACACCAAGAACGGCATCGGCTTCCTCCATGTCCCCGCCATGGGCAAGGGCTTCGAGGTCCTGGTCCGCAAGGGCACCGGCACGGACGTCCTCAACGAGGGCGTCGCCGGCTACTACACCGACCCCGTGAAGTCGGCGATGCCCTGGGACAAGCAGGGCAACTTCACGCTCGCCGCCCACCGCGACGGCCACGGTGCCAAGTTCCACAACATCGACAAGATCAAGAAGGGCGACCCGGTCGTCTTCGAGGACCGCGACACCTGGTTCGTCTACAAGGTCTTCGCCGTCCTCCCCCAGACCTCGAAGTACAACGTCGAGGTGATCGACCAGATCCCCCGTGAGAGCGGCAGGACGAAGGCCGGTCGCTACATCACGCTCACGACCTGCACCCCCGTCTACACCTCCCGCTACCGCTACATCGTCTGGGCCGAACTCGTCCGCACCCAGAAGGTCAACGCGAAGCGGACGCCCCCGGCGGAGCTCGGCGGCTGATCCCACGCGCCGCGCGGAACGACGAAGGGGCCCCGGACACGATGTCCGGGGCCCCTTCGTCTGCGTCTCTGGCGAGCGTCAGCCGCCGTTGCCTCCGTTGAAGAAGCCTCCGCCGCCGTTCCCGCCATTCGGGTCCGTGGCGTAGACCGTCAAGGTGTCACCGGGCTTCACCGGGGTGCCCGCCTGAGGATTCTGGAACTGCACGATGGCGTTGTCGTCCTGCGAAGGGCTGTTGGGCAGGAACCCGAACTGCATCTGCAGTTCCGCAGCCGCAGCCTTCGCGGCGGCCACCGTCTGCCCCTTCAGATCGGGCATGTTCGAGGTGGACGGCGGCTTCGCGATGACCAGGGTGACCGTGTCGCCTGCCTTCACCGTGCTTCCGGCCCCCGGATCCGTCCTGATGACCGTGCCCGCGGCGTGGTCGGCGGACTCCTCCTCGACGGGGTTGACCTTGAGACCGTCCGCCTCGAGGGTCTGGGTGGCCTCGTCCTTGGACTTGTTGCTCACGTCCTTGATCGTGACCTCTTCGGGAGCCACCGCCACGGTCAGCGTGATCGTCGCGCCCTTGGCGCGCTGCTCGCCGCCGTTCGGGTCCTGCTTGAGGACCGTTCCCTCCTCCTTGTCGGAGGTCTGGGACTGCTTGTCGACCTCGAAGCCCGCTTGCTTGAGCTCCTGCTGGGCGTCCTCGTACTTGTCCCCGGTGACGTCGGGGACGTCGATCTTCTCGGCGCCCTTGGAGAGGTTCAAGGTGACCGTCTGGTCCTTGGGGATCTCCGTGTTGGGCTCGTCCGACTGCTTGCAGACCTTGCCCTTGGGCTGGTCGTCGCAGAAGACGGTCTCGCCGAAGGCGATCGTGAGGTTCGCGTTCTTCGCCTTGGTCTCGGCCTCGGCCTTGGTCACGCCGACGAACGCCGGAACGGCGACCGTGTCGCCCCCGCTGCCGTTCCCGGAGAAGAGCGCCTTGCCCATGAAGATCGCGCCGATGAGGACCAGGACGGCCGCGACGACGAGCAGGATGGTCGAGGTGTTGCTCTTCTTGGGCTTGCGCCGGCCACCGCCGCCGGGCTGCTGCTGGTCGTAGCCGAAGCCGCCGTCGTCGTCGCGCATGGGCGGCAGCATCGAGGTGCCCGCGTCGTGCTGAGGGGGCATGGCCGTGGTGGCGGCGTCGTGCCCGTACCCGCCGTAACCGCCGCCGTAGCCCACGGCGCCGAGGGCGACCGTGGCGCCGACGGGCTGGCCGTCGAGGCAGGCCTCGATGTCGGCGCGCATCTCGTCGGCGGACTGGTAGCGGTAGTCCGGGTCCTTGGTGAGCGCCTTGAGGACGATGGCGTCCATCTCGGGGCTGACCTCGGGGTCGTAGACGCTCGGGGGTTGCGGCTCCTCCCGGACGTGCTGGTACGCCACCGCGACCGGGGAGTCGCCCACGAAGGGCGGCCGCACGGTCAGCAGCTCGTACAGCAGGCAGCCGGCGGAGTACAGGTCGGAGCGCGCGTCGACGGTCTCGCCCTTGGCCTGCTCCGGCGAGAGGTACTGCGCGGTGCCGATGACGGCCGCGGTCTGCGTCATCGTCATGCCGGAGTCGCCCATGGCGCGGGCGATGCCGAAGTCCATGACCTTGACCTGGCCCTGGCGCGTCAGCATGACGTTCGCGGGCTTGATGTCGCGGTGCACGATGCCGGAGCGGTGGCTGTACTCCAGCGCCTGCAGGATGCCCACCGTCATCTCGAGCGAGCGCTCGGGCAGCAGTTTGCGGCCGGAGTGCAGCAGCTCACGCAGGGTGGATCCGTCCACGTACTCCATGACGATGTACGGGATCGAGACCCCGTCGACGTAGTCCTCGCCGGTGTCGTACACCGCGACGATCGACGGGTGGTTCAGCGAGGCGGCCGATTGGGCCTCACGGCGGAACCGGGCTTGGAAGGACGGGTCGCGGGCGAGATCCACCCGGAGCGTCTTCACGGCGACGGTGCGGCCGAGCCGGGTGTCATGGGCGATGTACACCTCGGCCATGCCACCGCGGCCGAGCACCGAGCCCAGCTCGTACCGGCCGCCGAGGCGACGCGGCTCTTCCATAGCGCTTGCCCTTCCTAAACCGTCCGTGTGGCTGCTCGGGCATACCGTACCCGCCGCCGCGTACCGATCCCGGCCCTGGCCGGTAGCCGATATACGACCGGTATCGCGACGTGCGTTTTGGTGCACATTCAGAGATACGGCGTGACCGGCATCACTTGTTCAGCACGGCCTCCATGACGCTCTTGGCGATCGGGGCCGCGAAACCTCCACCGGAGATGTCGCCGCGGTTCGCGCTCGCGTCCTCGACGACGACGGCGACCGCCACCGGCGAACCGGAGTCCGTCTTGGCGTATGAGATGAACCACGCGTAGGGGCTCTCACTGTTGTCGACGCCGTGCTGAGCGGTACCGGTCTTGCCACCCACGGTGACGCCGGAGATCTGTGCGTTCTTGCCGGTTCCGTCGCTGACGACGGTCTCCATCATCTGCTGGAGTTTCTGGGCGTTCTCCGGGCTCAGCGGCTGGGAGAACTCCTTCGGCTTGGTGTGCTCGACCACGGCGTTGCTCGGAGCCCGCAGCTCGCTCACCATGTAGGGCGTCATCAGCGTGCCGTCGTTGGCGATCGCGGAGGCCACCATCGCCATCTGCAGCGGGGTGGCGGCGGTCTCGAACTGGCCGATGGAGGACAGCGCCGTCTGCGGCTTGTCCATCGTCTTGGAGAAGTTGCTCGCCGCGGTGCGGACCGGGATGAAGAGCTCCTGGTTGAAGCCGAACTTCTGGGTCTCGTCGAGCATCTTGTCGCGGCCGAGGTCGGCGCCGATCTTGCCGAAGACCGTGTTGCAGGAGTACTGCAGGGCCACCCGGAGCGTGGCGTTCTTGCAGGGGATGGGCCCCTCGTTCTTCAGCTCCGTCTGGGTGTTGGGCAGCGTGTAAGGCACCGGCGAGTCCGTCGGGTCGTCGATGTTGCTGTACAGCCCGTTCTCCAACGCCGCAGCGGCCGTGACCACCTTGAAGGTCGAGCCCGGGGGGTAGGTCTGGCGCAGTGCCCGGTTCAGCGTCGGCTCGTCCGGGTTGTTCGCCTTCAGCAGCGAGGACCAGGCCTTCTCGTCCTTCTTCGAGTTGCCGGCGAAGGAGGAAGGGTCGTACGACGGCGTGCTGGCCAGCGCCAGGATCGCGCCGGTCCGCGGGTCGATCGCGGCGACCGCGCCCTTCTTCTTGCCCAGGCCCTCGAAGGCGGCCTTCTGGGCCTTGGCGTTCAGCGTCGTGACGACGTCGCCGCCCTGCTTCTGCTTGCCGGACAGGATGTCGACGGTGCGCTTGAAGAAGAGCCGGTCGTCGTCGCCGGTGAGGATCGAGTCGTAGATCGACTCCAGCTGGGTGGAACCGTAGGCCTGGGACGCGTAGCCGGTGACCGGCGCCCACAGGGGGCCGTCCTTGAAGGTCGCCTTGTACTGGAAGTCGCTGCCGTTGGTCTCGGCGTGGCCGGTCACGGCCTTGCCGTCGACGAGTATGTCGCCGCGCGGGGTGGCGTACTGGTTGATCGCCACCCGGCGGTTGTTGGTGTCGGTCCTGAGTTCGTCGGCCTTCACGAACTGGACGTAGTTCACCCTGATCAGGAGGGCGAGTACGAGCAGTCCGCAGAAGATGGCCACTCGTCGCAGGGGCTTGTTCACTGGACGCGCACCACCTGGGTCGGCTCGGCATCGGGGGACGAGGCGGGGGTCGGCGCCGGGCGGCGCGCGGTGTCGCTGATTCTGAGCAGGATCGCCACCAGCGCCCAGTTGGCGATCACGGAGGAACCACCCTGGGCCAGGAACGGCATGGTCATACCGGTCAGCGGGATGAGCCCGGTGACACCGCCGGCCACGACGAACACCTGGAGCGCGAAGGCGCCGGACAGGCCGATCGCCAGCAGCTTGCCGAAGGGGTCGCGGGCGGCGAGGGCGGTGCGGGCGCCGCGCTCCACCAGGAGTGCGTAGAGCAGGAGTATCGCCATGAGGCCCGCCAGGCCCAGTTCCTCGCCGACGGTGGCGAAGATGTAGTCGCTCTTGGCCGCGAAGCCGATGAGGCGTGAGTACCCCTGGCCGAGACCGGAGCCGAACAGGCCGCCGGAGCCGAAGGCCCACATGGCCTGGGCGGGCTGGCTGGGGCCGAGGCCCGCCTCGAGGGTGCGGAACGGGTTGAGCCAGTCCTGCACCCGGCTGTGGACGTGCGGCTCGAAGCTGGCGACCACCACGGCGCCGCCCACGGACAGCAGCAGACCGAACACGATCCAGCTGGTGCGCTCGGTGGCGACGTACAGCATGATCACGAAGAGGCCGAAGAAGAGCAGCGAGGTGCCCAGGTCGGTCTCGAAGACCAGGATCAGGATGCTGAGGGCCCAGATCACCAGGATCGGGCCGAGGTCGCGACCGCGCGGCAGGTACATGCCCATGAAGCGGCGGCTGGCGAGCGCGAGCGCGTCCCGCTTGACCATCAGGTAGCCGGCGAAGAACACCGCGATGATGATCTTCACGAACTCGCCGGGCTGGATGGACATGCCGCCGATGGTGATCCAGATCCGGGCGCCGTAGACGGCCGGGAAGAAGACGGGGAGGACCAGCAGGACGAGCGCGACCACCATCGAGATGTAGGTGTATCGCTGCAGGATGCGGTGGTCCTTGAGGAAGATCAGCACGCCCAGGAAGAACGCGACCCCCAGCGTCGACCACATCAGCTGCGTGGGGGCGGAGGACCCGCCGGGCAGCGACGGCTCCTGGTCCAGGCGCCAGATGAAGACCAGGCCCAGACCGTTGAGCAGCGTGGCGATCGGCAGCATCAGGGGGTCGGCGTACGGCGCGAACTTGCGCACCACAAGGTGCGCGACGACGGCGATCGCGCCCAGGCCGAGCCCGTAGGCGAGCATGCCCGCGGGCAGCGAGCCGTTCTTCGCCAGGCCCACGTTCGCGTACGCGAAGACCGGGATCAGCACCGCGAAGGCGAGAAGCGCGAGCTCTGTGTTGCGACGGCTCGGCGCGCCGACGGATGTGATGGTCGTGGTGTTCGTGACAACGCTCATGCTGGACTGACGGCCCTCCTGCAGACTGCTAGCTGCCCGTGGGGCACTGCTCGGCCAGCGCCTGGTCCTCGGCGGTGAGGGTGGGGCTGGTCGACGGACTGGTGGTCGTGCCCGGGGAAGGGCTGCTGGGGGGCGGTGTCGCGGTGCCGCCGGAGGTCGGGGAGCCCGAGGGGTTGCCCGTGGCCTTGCCGGAGGCGGTGCCCGCGCCCTTCTGCTGGTTCTTCCTGGCCTTGTCGGCCGCGTCGGCGCGGGCCTTGTCCAGGGACTCCTTGGTCTGGCAGACCTTGGCCTGGTGCTCCAGCTCGTCGGCGGTCTTGCGGGCGTCGACCAGGTCGCCGGCGGCGATGGTGGCCGTCACGTACTTCCGCTGGTTCTGCGGTAGGTACTTGAGTTCGATGCCAGGGCGGTCCTCGTGGACCTTCGACAGGTTGACCCAGGCCAGCTTCTGCTCGATGCCCTGGTAGATCGCCGCGTGGTCGCCCTTGACCCCGACGTAGTACTGCGTCTGCGTCCAACGGTACGCGCCGTACAGGCCACCGCCGACGACGCCGAGCGCGACCAGCAGCACGAGGGACCGCTTGAGCCACCGGCGCGACTTCACCGGCTTGTCGAGTTCCTCGCCCTCGAAGGCGCCGAAGCTGCCCATGGGCGCGCCGCCCGCGGGGTCGGCGCTGCCGGGCGGGCCGAAGGAGCCCTCCGGGGCCGGCGGGCGGCCGAGCTCGGAGGCGCGGCCGGCCGGGGTCTGCAGGTGGCGCGGGTCGGTCACCGGGATGTGGTGCCGGCTGTCGGCGACGGCGCCCACGACGACCGGGGTGTCGTGCAGCTGCACGGCCAGGGTGTCCCCGTCGTCGATGTCCAGGACGTCGGCGACGATGCAGGTGATGTTGTCGGGGCCGCCGCCGCGCAGGGCGAGCTGGATCAGCTCCTGCACGGTCTCGGCGGGCGCCTGGTACCCGGCGAGGGTGTCCTCGAGCGTCTGGTGGCTGACGACGCCGGACAGACCGTCCGAGCAGATCAGGTACCGGTCGCCTGCCCGGACCTCGCGGATGGACAGGTCGGGCTCGACCTGGCCGCGGCCGTCGAGCGCGCGCATCAGCAGCGAGCGCTGCGGGTGCGTGCCGGCCTCCTCCTCGGTGATCCGGCCCTCGTCCACCAGCCGCTGCACCCAGGTGTGGTCCTGGGTGATCTGGGTGAGCACGCCGTCGCGCAGCAGGTACGCGCGCGAGTCGCCGACGTGCACCAGACCGAGCCGCTGGCCGGTCCAGAGCAGGGCGGTGAGCGTGGTGCCCATGCCCTCCAGCTGGGGGTCCTCCTCGACCATGACGCGCAGCTGGTCGTTGGCCCGCTGCACGGCGGTGGCGAGCGAGGTGAGGATGTCCGAGCCGGGGACGTCGTCGTCGAGCGTGACGAGGGTGGAGATCACCTCGGACGAGGCGACCTCACCGGCGGCCTGGCCGCCCATGCCGTCGGCAATGGCGAGCAGCCGCGGGCCGGCGTAGCCGGAGTCCTCGTTGCCCTCCCGGATCATTCCCTTGTGCGAGCCGGCGGCGAAGCGCAGCGACAGAGTCATGCGCACCTCGCCCGTCGGCTCCGGGTACATCCGCACGCTGCCCACCCTCTCGCTCGCGCTCGCTGGCTGTGCTCGCCCATTGTGCGACTACTTCCGCAGCTCGATGACGGTCTTGCCGATGCGGATCGGGGCACCGAGCGGAATCGGAGTCGGCGTGGTCAGCCGGTTCCGTTCCAAGTAGGTCCCGTTGGTGGATCCCAGGTCCTCGACGATCCAGTTGCCGTCCCGGTCCGGGTAGATCCTGGCATGCCGGCTGGACGCGTAGTCGTCGTCGAGCACGATCGTGGAGTCGTGGGCCCGGCCGAGCGTGATGGTCTGGCCCTGGAGCGCGACGGTGGTTCCCGCCAGCGAGCCCTCGGCGACCACGAGCTTGGTCGGTGCCCCGCGACGGGCCCGGTTGTTCTGCGGCTGCTGCCGCTGGGCCGCCGCCTGTGGCTGCTGTTGCCGCTGCTGCGGTGGTCGCGTCTGGTCGCCGCGGCGCCCGGCGGCGCGTTGCGTCACCCGGGTTCCGAACAGGTCGCTCCGGATGACCTGCACGGCCACGATGACGAACAGCCACAACACGGCGAGGAAACCCAACCGCATGACCGTCAGGGTCAGCTCTGACATTGCCCCCGCTTCACCCTTCGGCTTGCCGGTACACGATGGTGGTACTGCCCACGACGATCCGTGAACCGTCGCGGAGCGTAGCGCGCTGGGTGTGCTGCCCGTCCACCACGATGCCGTTCGTGGACCCGAGGTCCACGACCGTCGAGGGCGTCCCGACCCTGATCTCGCAGTGCCGGCGGGACACACCGGGGTCGTCGACCCGCACGTCGGCCTCGGTGCTGCGCCCGAGGACGAGCGTGGGCCGGGAGATCTGGTGGCGGCTGCCGTTGATCTCGATCCAGCGGCGTACGTTCACGCCGGCACCGGGACCGGGGGCCGTACCGGTGCCCGGGAGCCGGGTCACGGGGGCGGCCGCGCCGGGCGGCGGAGCGGCGGGCATCGGGGGCGCCCCTGCGGGGCGCTGCGGGGCCTGCGGGGGGTAGCCGTAGCCACCGCGGCCCTGGGGCGCGTTCCGGTCCTGTGCGGGGGCCTGCTGGAACTGCTGCTGCTGCGACTCGCTGGAGGCCAGCGTGCGACTGCGGACCCGGTACAGACCGGTGTCGAGGTCGTCGGCCTTCTCCAGATGGACCTTGATCTGGCCCATGAACGTGTAGCGCTGCTGCTTGGCGTAGTCGCGCACCATGCCGGCCAGCTCGTCGCCGAGCTGGATGGCGTACGGGCTCAGCCGCTCGTAGTCCGAGGTGCTGAGCTCGACGATGAAGTCGTTGGGGACCACCGTGCGGTCCCGGTTCCAGATGGTGGCGTTGTTGTCGCACTCGCGCTGCAGCGCGCCCGCGATCTCCACGGGCTGGACCTCGGACTTGAACACCTTGGCGAAGGTGCCGTTCACGAAGCCCTCGAGACGCTGCTCGAACTTCTTGAGTACTCCCACGATGCACCTCCTTCCTCAAGGCCCTGCGGTTGTCGCGGGCTCACGCCGCGATCCTTCCCCTTCGATCCTTCCGGTACTGCTTACTGATCGTATCCACGCACCAGGAAAACCGGTGGTTCCCCGATCGGCCCCGCGGGACCGGTGGCAACGCTCACAGGGGCCGCTGCCGCTTCCCCACAGGGATGGTAGAGGCGCCTCAAGCCAGTGTCCCGCAACAGCGGACGGTTCCCGCCCCGTGGGGGGCCCGGAAACGGATGTGAATCCACCCTGAACAGCGTGCTAGTGTTCTGGATGTCGGAAGGCGCTGACGCACCGAACGGGAAGCCCCGCAGAGTGTGACAGAATCTAACGGCAGCACCCATGCGCGGGTGGCGGAATAGGCAGACGCGCTGGATTCAGGTTCCAGTGCCCGAAAGGGCGTGGGGGTTCAACTCCCCCCTCGCGCACAGAGAAGTACCGACGAAACGGGCTTCCGGTAGTGACGAAAGTCGCTGCTGGGGCCCGTTTCTCGCGTTGATCAAGGGATCTGCAGGTCGGCTTCGCTGATCGTTGTGTCCCTCACGCGTCGGAGCCCCCTCGTCGGCCGTCAGTGGCCGGCGAGGGGGCTCCTTCACGAAGGATGCGTCCTGTATGTGATGCGTCTCACTCGGATAGCGGACGTCAGATGGCCGATCGAGGTCCAGGTGCCCAGGGGCTTGGTCTTGCGCCTGCGGTTGGTGCGCCTGACGGGTCGTTCCCCGCTGAGCGCCAGGCTGTCCAGTCATCTTGTGGTCTTGCGTCTGTTGGCGTGCGCGATCTGGAACACAAGAAGGATGGTCTGGGCGGCGATGCCGCGGAGGGGCCGGGACCGTGAGGACTCGATGACCTCGGCGAGCGGGCTCTTGACGAAGCCGTTGAAGCCTTCGACGCTGTTGCGGAGGCGGAAGTAGATCTTCTGCCAATGTTCATCGCCGTAGTCCAGGGCCTGCCAGTGCTTGGCCCCTTCTTCTGGCGCGAGCGTGATGGCTCGCTGGCGGCAGACCTTGACGATGCCGGTGGGGCTGACCTGGGGGTCGACGAGCGGGAGCTGGATGCCGCGGCCGAGTGAGCGCGGTTTGAGAGGGCACTGGACCTTGCCGGCCTCGACGGGGCACATCATCCGCTGGTGCCCCTCAGCGTCTTGCCGTTCCTTGGGCATGAGCCGGTAGGGCTTGCGGGCAGCAATGTGTGAAGTCCACGTCTCGCGGGTGATGCGTCCGGCGGCCAGGTCGCTGGTGGCGTCGGTGAGGGCTCGCGGCATCGAGAGGCAGTTCCAGGTGCCTTCCACAAGGATTGCCCTTCAGCTCCGCCTTGGATCCCGAGGTGGCCGACGCGGTAGTCGTACACCGGCTTGTAGCCCAGGGCCCTCACAGGCAGCTGCCAGTCGGCGGGACCCGAGTTGTTGTAGGCGCGGTCGTGCGCGAGGTAGCCGGGCTTGTCACCCCGCTCCCGGAGCCGGGAGATCGTTTTCAGACCGTTGTAATCAGGCCGCTCCCCGGGCTTGTCCAGACAGAGGCCGAGGACGAGCGCAGGAAGGACGTCTGGATCGGGTGTGCCGTCGTCCAGGCACCACTCCCAAAGACGCAACCAGCCAGTGAGGCAGTTGCCTGTCGCCCCGTTGTCGAAAGCGAAAGAAGATCCCCTGGTCGTACAACCTCGGGCGGCTCTCGTTGATCACATATCCCGTACGACTGCCTGTGGGGCGGTCTTGTGTCCAAAAGGGGACTCAGTGAGCAGTGTCGGTAGATCCCGGTTGGCGGCCGGGACCGCGGTGGTGGTCGCGCTGACAGGCGGTCTCGTCGCGGTGGCCACCTCGCAGGCGGCAGCGGCGACGTCGTGCGCGACGAACACCTACACCCGGCAGTTCTTCGCTAACACCGGCTTCTCGGGTGCGGCGAGGCGCACGGACTGCGACACCTCGATCAACGAGAACTGGGGCGGCAACGCGCCCGGGGCCTCCGGTGTCGGTAAGGACAACTTCGGTGTCCGGTGGAGCGTGAAGCGCGACTTCGGCTCGGGCGGTCCCTTCGCGTTCTCCGCGTCCGGCCAGGACGGCATCCGCGTCTACCTCGACGGAGCACGCAAGGTCGACCTGTGGAAGAACGGCACCTCCACGGTCTCCAAGACGGTCAACCTGGTCATACCCAAGGGCACGCACACCCTGCGCGTCGACTACGTCAACTGGACCGGCTCGGCCGCCGTCAGGTTCGCCTACACCCCGCGCAACGGGGCCACCGTGGACCGGGTCGCGCCGCTCACGCCGACCGGGCTGTCGATCGCCCGGGACGCGGGCACGAAGCGGAATGTCCTGCGCTGGTCGGCGAACAAGGAGATGGACGTGGCCGGTTACCGCGTCTACCGCCGCACGCCCGACCAGGCCTCCTTCGGCAACCCCATTGCCACGGTCACCAGTACGGGCTTCACTGACACCACCGTCGGTACGACCACCCACCTGTACGAGGTCCGTGCGGTCGACAGGTCGGGCAACGTCTCGGCGGGAACGGCCGACGTCTCGGTCGCCGGCAACCCGGCGTACTTGCGTCAGTACTTCGCCAACACCAGCCTCACCGGTACCCCGAAGTACACCGACACCGACACCGCGATCAGCGAGAACTGGGGCGGGAACGCGCCCGCCGTGTCCGGCGCCGGCAAGGACAACTTCGGCGTGCGCTGGCAGATCACCCGCGACTTCGGCTCTGGGGGTCCTTTCGCGTTCTCCGCGTCCGGCCAGGACGGCATCCGCGTCTACCTCGACGGTGTGCGCAAGGTCGACCTGTGGAAGAACGGGACCTCCACCGTCTCCAAGACGGTCAACCTGACGATTCCCAAGGGCACGCACACCCTGCGTGTCGACTACGTCAACTGGACCGGCTCCGCGGCCGTCAAGTTCGCCTACGCGCCCCTGACATCAGCGTCTGTGGACCACGTCGCCCCCCTCGCGCTCACCGGGGCGAAGGTCGTCTACAACAAGAGCGCCGACTCCGCCACCCTCACCTGGGCGCCCAGCAAGGAGATGGACCGGTCCTACTACTGGGTCTACCGGCAGACCGCTTCGGGTGACTGGGGCGCTCCCAGGGTCGTGACGGACAAGACGACCTGGACGAACACCGGACTGCCCCGTGACGGCAGGCCGATCAATTACATGGTCCGCGTCACCGACCGCGCCGGGAACCTCTCGGAGAGCACACCCGTGCTGACGGTGACCCCGACCGACACCGTCGTCCCGACGGCGCCCGTCATCGCGGTGTCCCACATGGACAACACGCCCACCTCACTGAGGATCGACTTGGACGGGGCGACACGGACGGAGATGGGCTACGGCGGCACCGTCACCATCTACCGATCCACCGGCGCCACACTTGGCGACCACCCGGAAACCATCGGGACACTTCCGGAGCAGTCGTTGCCGATGTCGGGCGGCACATACGTGGACAAACTGCCGGCGTTCGACGGCACCACATACACCTATGCCGCGGGCGTCACCGATGCCGCGGGCAACGTGTCCCCGATGTCACGGCCGGTCACGGTGACCCCGGACAACGTTCCCCCGCCGCCGCTCACCGGTCTGACCGCGACACAACGCGCGGACGGCTTCGTGCTGAGCTGGGACAACCCCCCGGCCGAGAGCGGCCTGACCTACGTCGCCGGCCGCATTGTCCAGTGGCCCGACGGCAGCACCCACTACGACGGCAGCGGCTGCCACGACGCCGGACGCCTGGAACCCGAAAGGGATGTGCCGAACGCACTGCTGTGCGCAGGACCCCTGGACGGCGAAACGGTGACCTTCTTCGTCGCGGCGATGGACGAGTGGACCAACCACGTCCCCTGGGCCACTGGCGCCACCATCACTGTCACCGAACCCGACAACAGGCCCGACGAAGCCCGAGGCGAGACCCCCGGGCCGCTCACCATCGTCGACCCCGGCAAGGTGGGCGATCTCGCATACGTGCAGTGGACCTGTGACGACGCGAGTCTCTGCGCCGGCATCACCGAATACCGCCTGGACCAGTGGAACCCGTCCACCCAGGCTTACGAGCGACACCAAACGATCACGCGCCCCAAGGGCCCCCTTTACAAGGCTTACGTGCAGATGACCTTCGGCAAGACGACGTACTTCCGGATCACCGGAGTCCGCGCCGACGGCACAACCGCCGCCGTGACGTACGGCGGGGGAGCAATGAGCTGGGCATTGTGACCCCTCCCGGGCGCCCGCGCCGCTGAGCGCCCCCGCACCCGAGCCGAGGGCCGCGTCCCCAGGGTCGCGGCCCTCGGTGGTGCTTCCCCGTCACGTTGCTCACCAAGCCTTCGACCGGCGCCGCATCCTCGACGACCTCCACCTCCTCCGCGGGCAAGACCTCGCCTGCACCTGCCCGCTCCCCGAGCCGGGACAGCCCGGCCTCTGCCACGCCGCGGTGCTGCTCGACCTCGCCAACGCTCCCGCCCGCTGACGGTGTACACCGCGCTCCTGCGCCGCATCGCCCGGCGCTGCGACATCCACGACCGGTCCTCCCCGCTCCGCATCCGGGAGCTGGAGGAAGCCCTCGGGATGCCTCTCAGCCCTGAGCCTTACGGCTCCCTGACCATCTACCTCAACCGCGACCCGATCGGCTGCGGACGCCACTGGTGCCGCACCAACACGAGCAACAGCTTTCGGTGAATCGCCACCCGGTCAGGGACCTTCCGGCTCGTTGTCCTGCGGAAACGCCGTGTGTTTGCCATTAATAACGTCTTGCAACTGCTGGGTTGCTGTCCCCTGGGATGGGGACTCATGGGCCTTAAGTGTGATGGTTGCCTGGTACGGAATGGCGAGGGTGCGAGCGTGCACACCGCCGAGGTCCAATCGCAGTACAAGCGTCGTCGGGGTTTTCCCGGTCGTATTCATTTTCGGCTGAGAGGCCTCGTCGAGTTGCGCCGTGTCCAGCGTTTGTAGGGCGTCACTCTCCGGGTACAGGTGCCAGCCAGACAAGGAGGCCGTGGCTACCCCCTCCCAAGCGAAGGCCCCGAGGTCCAGTACCGACCCATTTCGGAACGGCACGAAGGAGGTCACCGTTGCTCCGGCCAGTTTGTCTCCAACGTTCCAGTCCAGCCGGATGATCCCGGTATAAACGATTGTCAGGGCTGCCTGGCCGCTGAAATCCGTGTGTGGAATGAAATGGTGATTCGCTTTCGTGACGTCCTTCGCAAGGACGCGGATGTCTTTGGGCACAGGGGCTCCTAGCGCTCCAGCCGGAGGATTTAAAGCCGCCAACGGCAGCTCAAGCCAGCATTGATGTGGCCGCCCAATGGCGCACTCTGGCTGAGCTGAACGGGTGCCCCCCACCCCCCTTCACACCGAACGGGCACACCACATGAGCAAGCTGGACCAGATCTTCGACGGCATGGAAGCGCTGGGCGCCAGCGTCGACCAGGCCCGGCGCGAACTCGGCATCCTCCGTGCCGTCCACGACCGGGCCATCAGGCAGCGCGGCCTCGACTACAGGCCCGGCGACCGCATCGTCATCACCAGCGACGAGCCCTCCGAGAAGCGCCGCGCCCACGGGGGGCCCCGTTCAAGGACGACCTGCTCCCTGGGTGCGCCGGCACCGCCGGAGAGATCGCCTACGACGAGCACGCCGAAACCTGGTGCGTCCTCGCCCGCATGGACCGTCCGGACGCCGACTTCTACATGCGCACCGACCGGATAGCCAAGGCCCCCCGCTACAGCCCCCACGGCCCCCATCCCGGCCCCTTAGCCATTCAGGACCGCCCCACGCCGTCAAGGCGCAGGACGGGGCCGCCTGCTCTACTGCTCGGAACCGTCGACGGGCGCCACCGACCCGCGCCCCGCGAGGTGCACCCCCGGCCCCCAGAGCGCCATCTGCTTCTGGGCAGGCATCACACAGCGGGTTGCCCCGTTATCTTTTTCGCGGTCCTGCAATGGGGCCGCTGGCCTCCGGGCCCGGTATGACTGTTGCCCCCTGTCGTAGGTATGACCTGGGGGGTG
>NZ_JBIARB010000027.1:0-49658 GCF_042889545.1 Streptomyces sp. NPDC002574 | reverse complement strand
AACGACGACACCGTCCTGCCCACCGAACTCACCGCATAGCCTCAAAGAAGAGATCACCGAGTGGCCGTCGATACACCACTCCAACGGACGTGACCCGCGGTGGTCCGGGGCCCGGACCACCGCGACACCTTGGACTGCCGCCATCAACATGCCCGCTTCATTGGTGAGGCGGGCAATCCGGCTGAGGCGGTCCGCCTGATGGTCGAGCTGGTAGCCGACTGCGAGCGAATAATGGGCACCGATCATCCTGGCACCCGTGACAGCCGCTATCACCTCGCCTACTGGCAGAGGCGGGCAGCACTTCACTGAGGCGGGGTGCCCAAACATCTCCCCCGCGCACTTGGGACACCGTTCTGCAGCGCGTTGGTGTCGTTCTTGGCTGGTGGTAGGGGTGGTTTGGTCCCGTTGGCTGAGCGGCGCCGTCGAGGGATGTCGACTTGCACAGCAGCCCTCCTGCCGTGAGGGAGGCGGGGCCAACGCGAAGCGTGCCGGTGACCCGTGGGGGCCTCGTGGCTGTCCAGCCGCACCCGGCCAGCGCCGCGAAGGACCGGCCTTCTGTCCGACAGGCGTATCTGGCCGTCCCGCAACACCACGGCGGGCGGCCACCGCGATTTCGGCGGGCACCAGCGGAGAGCGTGCCTCGCTCGTCGCTGGTGCGGTAGCACTCTGCAGTCCGTTTGCCGGCTGACCCGCCTGCTTCCTGGGGGTGCCCGCTGCGAGATTGAAATGCGTCCGCCCAATTCTCGATTGGTGCTGCCAGGGCGGAACGTGCTGCCGAGTCGACCCCTCTGGCGAGGCTGTGTCCAACGTTCCGGAAGTCGGCTGCACGCGCTCGGTGACCACACCATCGGACGTGAGCACACGCGCACAGCGCGGATGACGCGCCCGGCTCAGGGGTAGAGGCCGGCTCGGAAGGCGAACGAGACGAGCTGCGCCCGATCACGTGCGCCGACCTTCGTCATGGCCCGCACCGCGTGCGTCTTCACGGTGAACGGCGACACGGACATCTGGGCCGCGATCTCGTCGTTGCCGAGGCCGCTCGCAACGAGAACGACCACGTCCCGCTCCCTGGGTGTCAGAGCGCCGAAGCGTTGCAGCAGTTCCTGGTCGATCACCGGGGGCGGTCTGTCGGTCATGTGACCGATGAGCGCGGCCGTCGCGGCGGCCGACAGCGCACCGCCACCGCCGACGACCTCGATGATTCCGGCGACGAGTTCGGCGGGGCTCACGGTCTTGCTCAGGAAACCGTTGGCGCCCGCGCGCAGGGCGGCGAGAACGATGTCGTCCTGGTCGAAGGTGGTCAGCACGATCACGCGGGTCTTTTCCGGTGGATGCTCTGCGCGGATCCGGCGGGTGGCTTCGACACCGTCGATGCCGGGCATTCGGATGTCCATCAGGACCAGGTCGACGGGGTGCACCCGGAGGAAGGGGATGACCTGGAGTCCATCGGAGAGATCACCCACGACGACGAGACCAGGGTCGAGCCGGAGCATCGCCCGGATCCCGGCCCTTATGTCGTCCTGGTCGTCGACGATCACAATCCGCGTCATCGGACGACGGCTCCCAGGGCGCTGAACTCCGCGTGGACCCGGAATCGCCCGTCGTGACTGTCGATCGTCAGCCGCCCGCTGGAGGACTCGACACGTTCGCGCATCCCCACGAGTCCGAGTCCGCTGCCGGAGTCGGAGCCGCGGGGTGAGCGGCCGACGCGGTTCTCCACGGTGACGCAGATCCTGCCGTCGCGCTCGCGCACCTCCACCGTTACCGTCCCCTCTCCGTGCCGGTAGGCATTCGTGAGCGCTTCCTGAACGACCCGGTAGACCGTCACTCCGACGCTGGGCTCCACGAAGCCGGCGGGGACGTTTATGGAGGGGCGGATGTCGAGGCCGATGCTCTCGAAGGAGGCGATGAGTCCTTCCAGGCCGCTGAGCGCCGGGGTCGGCCGGAGCGCCTCGTCGTCGGAGATGTCGTCCCCGAGGCGGAGGAGCGCGAGGATACGTTGCGTTTCGACGACGACGGTGCGGGCGCTGGACCTGGCTGAGACCAGGGCCTGCCGGGAGGATTCGGCATCTTCGGGCAGTCCGATCTCCGCTGCACCGAGGTGCAGGCTCAGCATCGCGACCTGGTGGCCGATGACGTCGTGGAGGTCCCGGGCGATGCGGAGTCGTTCCTCGGTCACGCGCCGGGTGGCTTCGATCTCGCGCGTGGCGATGGCGCTTTCGGCGCGTTCCTCCAGGATCCACCAGTGGTCCCGATGGATGCGGAGCGCGGCCCCTGTCGCACCTCCTCCCACAGCAGAGAAGACGGCGGCGACTCCCACGACCGCACCGCCACGGAAACCCCCGAGTGTCATGAACGCCCCGAGGAAGCAAGCCGCCACGATGCCGGTTCCGGCCAGCGGCTGCTTGCCCCTGAGGGTGACCGAGAACAGTACGAGCACCGCCATCATCCACACCGACAGCGGGTCGCCGCCCACCGATGTGACGGCGAAGGACGCCGCACTCGTCACGACCAACCCCGCCCACGGCTTCCACCACGAGAGGGCGACACCGATGCCGGCGAGGAGCACGGACAGGGCCGTCGGCCAGTCCGACCCCCTCAGGATCACTGCCACGATCTGACCGGTGAACACCAGCGCCGCCAGCCCATAGGCGACTCGGTGCAGCACCTCGGGGCTGCGGACCCACAGCGGTGCCGCGAGCCCGTCCTGACTGTTCTGCGCCTTGACCATGAGCCGATTCTCGTTCACGTGTGCGGCGGCCGTGTACTTCGGATGAAGTAGACCGTGCAGCCGCCTCGGTCGATCGGGACTCCGGAACGCATGCCGTCGAAGCGGATGGCAGAACTACTTCGTTCGAAGTACACGGCGCCCCCCGAAGCCGCTGAGACTCGTCATCGAGGCGACCGTCTCACACCGTCACGATCACCACGGGACACCCGATGACTCAGACCACCACCGTAACCTCGACCACTTCGACCATGGCCGCGACGACGCCTTCCGGGCTCCGATCGCTCCACCTGATCCGAGTCGTGTTCTCCCTGACCTGGGTGGCACTTGTCCTCACGACCTCCGCCTCGCTCGTGTCGACGGACAGCCCCAGCGTGATCGCGGCCGTGCTCCTCGTGGTCTACCCCCTGTGGGACGCGATCGCCACGCTCCTCGAGCGTCGCCTGGCCGGCACCGGCTCCGCGAACCGTGCCAGTACCGTCAACCTGGGTCTCGGCCTGGTCACCACCGCCGGAATGATCATCGCCGTGTTCTCCACCATCGGGACGGCCCTTCTCGTGTTCGGCGTCTGGGCCCTCCTTTCCGGAGCCATCCAGCTCGTCGTGGCGCTCCGGCGCCGGCGCACCGTCGGCGCCCAGTGGCCCATGGTCATCAGTGGCGGACAGTCCGTACTCGCCGGCGCCACCATCGCCGCCACGTCCACCTCGGCGACGAGCAGCCTGTCCACCGTCGCCGGATACTCGGCCTTCGGTGCCTTCTGGTTCCTTGTCTCCGTCATCGCCCTCAGCATCCGCAGCCGACGCGAAGAGCGCTGACCACCGGTGCAGCAGCCACCACCTCTCTCGGAGGCTCGGCGTCACCACCAGAAGTCCCGTCACACTCCCAGGTGACCGCACTGGGCTGCCCGGCCATCGGCACGCATGGCTGCTGCACCAGGGCCTCCTGCTGCTCGGCGATTCGACACCAACGAGCTGTTCTAGAGCGTTCTAGAGCCCCTGTTCGTAAGCGCCCAGCGCTTTCTTAGGGAGAGTTCGAATCCGGCCCTGACGATCTGGCAGCGTCGCGCCGAGCAAGCGGTCATCTGGGTGCAGGGTCGTGCAGGTATGCGAGCCGACTGATGATCTCGTCCTCCAGCGGACCTGGTGGCGGCCACGGGAATCGGGGAATGCGAGCGCGGAGCAGAATGAGGCCGTGCAGAGCCGCCCAAAGAGCGGTCGCCGTGGCGAGCGCATCCTCCGCACGGGACGTGCCGTCGCGCATCGCATCGGCGACGTCGCGCAGAAGTATCGAGAATGCTTCGGCGGGAGCAAGCTGACTCGCGATGGGCTCGCCGACAATGGGCGCGAGCTGGCGTACCGCTTGGTCAATGCGTTCTTCTGTGGTGCTACTACCCCTGGGCCGCGGGCGCGAGAACAGAAGGGCGTAGAGCTCGGGCTGTTCGGCACCGAAGACGAGATAGGCGTGACAGTCGGCCAGAAGTCGTTCACGCGCGCCGTCCGCTCCCGCCCGGGCGGTCTCAAGATGACGCACCAGCAGTGAGCGGGTTTCGCTGACCACGGCCTCCACGATCTGGTCGGGCGTGTCGAAGTGCGCATAGATCGACGGTGGCGCGATGCCGACCTTGCGGGCGATCGCCCGCAAGGTCACCGCGCTGTCCGATCCGGTCTCGACCAGCAGCTCACGGGCTGCGGTCACGATCTCGTCACGGAGTTGCCCTCCCTGACCTCGGGGGTTGCGTCTGCGTGCTGCCGCTGGAGCCATGACGATGACTTTACAGCCGTAAGTTCTCATGCTCTACTTACGGCCGTAAAGTTACATCGGTAGCGTGAAGGGAGATGGTCATGGACGTTCTCGTTCACATACTCACCGTCGACAGCCGCATGAACGTCGGTGCCGGCGCCGAAGGGTCACGGTGCACCGCATGACCGCCACGACCGTCACTCCGCTTTCCATGGGCAACAGCAACGCCTATCTCCTGCGTGGCGAGCAGGCGATCCTCGTGGACACGGGCGGACCGGAGGACGGCGACCGCCTGCGCGACGCGCTGTCCGCGCAGGGCCTTCAGCCTCGCGACATCGCCCTGGTCCTCCTGACCCACGGCCACAACGACCACAGCGGCATGGCGGCGTCGTTCGCGGATGCCGGCGTTCCGATCGTGGCCGGCCTGGGTGACGAACAACTCCTGCGCACCGGACGCATCGGCGTACTCCCGATCAGTCATCCAGCCGGTGCGATATTGAGGCCCATGGTCCTCCGCGCGAAGGCCCAGCCGGTCGAAGCCGACATCCTGGTGGAGGACAAGTTCGACCTGAGTCCCTATGGTGTCGACGCGCACGCCGAGCGGTTCGGCGGCCACACCCCCGGGTCGCTCGTCGTCCGCGTCGGCGACGACACGCTCGTCGGCGACCTGGTCCGCGGTGGCGTGCTGCGCCGCCAGAGCCCGAAACGCCATTTCTTCACCGAGGACGCCGTCGGAGTGCGCAGGGCGCTCAGGACCGAGCTCGACCGCCGTCCGCAGCGCCTACTCCCCGGCCACGGCGGGCCCCTCGACGCGGACGAGACCCGACGACGCCTCGACAAGGTCGCTCCGGTGCCCAGTCGGCTCGCGGCATCCGGGTGAGACAGGTGGCGCCACGCCGCGGCACGGTCGCACGTGGAGTCGAGGAGTGGGTGGCCATGCCAATGAACAACGGTTCCATTCCACTTCATGGACTCTGTCCCAGAAAGGACGCTGTTGGTGATCTTTATTCGTTCCGGTGAAGTCCTCTTGAAATCCGTCGTGTTGGCCGAGGCGTGGTGGTCCGGTAGCGAGGCTGCCGCGTCCCGTTGTCGGCGGCGTTTCCGAACCGGTGAGCCAGGCAGTCACACGCCCAGGTGACCGCACTGGCCTGCCTGACCATCGGCACGCAAGACTGCTGCACCAGGGCCTCCTGCGGCTCGGCGATTCGACACCAACGAGCTGTTCAAGAGCCCCTGTTCGTATGCGCCCAGCGCCCCCGACCACCCGATCGGGACTCCCGTTCGACGCGCATCTCTCAAAATCGAGAAAACAACAGCTTCATAGAAGTCATCTCATCTGGCTGGGTGAGCTGTTGGTCGTGACAGGGATGGTTGAGCAGCTGGTGCCGGATGAGCCGTGGGAGTCGTTCCAGCGGGTGGTGCGTCATCAGCTTCTCGGCGGCGGGCTCGGTTACGCTCCGCCGTTCGCGCGGCGCGCGTCCGGCCTCGCCCACGCTCCTACTGAGGTCCACACAGCAGATGTGGGAGGACGCGGGCGCCGTCATGTGCGTCGCAGGACCAGCACGGCCACGTCATCGAGATGGTCGACCGCGACCGCGGCGTCGAGAATGCGGTCGGCGGTCTCCTCGACGTCCAGCCCGTCGTGGACGGCTTGGGCGGCGAGTGTTCCCGCTCGTTCCATTCCAGCGTCCAGTGTCAGGCCTGGTCCTTCGACCACGCCGTCGGTAACCATGATCAGCGCGGTGTTTTCGTCCAGCGCGAAGGTCTCCTCGCGGTATTTGATCCCGGGCATGACGCCCAGGACCGGCCCGCCCGGCAGCTCACGAACCTCGTGGCTGCCGTCTCTGTGCGCGCACAGCACCGGCACATGGCCGGCGCTGGAGCCGGTGACCTGTCCACCGCGCGGGTCGATGGACAGCATGGTGCAGCTGGCGAATCGTGCCGGATCCATTGCGGTCAGCAGCTCGTTGGTACGGGTCAGCACGGTTGCGGGGTCCGGTTCCTGGTCGGCGATCGCGCGCATCGACAAGCGGACCTGGCCCATGAAGGCAGCGGCGTCGACGTCGTGCCCCTGAACGTCGCCGATCTCCAGGGCGATCGCGCCGTCGGGCGTCACGAAAGCGTCGTACCAGTCTCCGCCGACGTCCAGACCGCCCCGGCTGGGCCGGTAGCGGGCGGCGACCTCCAGACCCGGCAGATGCTCGGGCAACGTCGGAAGCATGGTCTTCTGCAGCGCCGTGGCCAGCTCGACTCGCGCCTGCTGCAACCGGATGCGCCCGAGTGCCTGGCCTGCCAGATTGGCCAGCGTGCCCATGAGGGTCCGCTCGTCCAGGGACGGCTGGTATCCGCTGTCGTAAACCATCCCCCACGCCCCGAGCGGCTGATCGGCGGTCTCGCCAAGGGGAGTGATCGCGAAGGCGTAGTCCGAGCCGAGCCGGTCGATCCTTGGAAATGGGCCGTGCGGCCAGCGCTGGCTGTGGTGCTTCCGATTGCGGACGAACTGCGGCTTGCCGGTACGGATCGCCTCGGGCAACGGACTCGCATGGTCCAGCCGCAGGCCGTGCAGGGCCTCGACCTCGCGCATCGCTATTCCGGCATCGGCGGAGACATGCAAACGGTCGGCGTCGACGAGTGCGAGCAGGGCGCCGCAGGCGCCGAAGGTCGCGGCGAGCCGGGTCAGGACGACCTGCTGCAACTCCTGCTCCGTGGCCGCGGTGATCAAGGCGGAGGAGAAGTCGGCGATGTCCTTGGCGCGCTGTCGCTCGGCCGCCAGTGCGGCCCGCGCCTTCCGTTTGCGCATCTCCTGCTGTGTGTCGTCGCGAACCACCCCGAAGATCCGCTCGGGGCCGCCGTACCCCAGCTGGAGCCGACGGGTCTGGACGGCCAGTTGATGCCAGCCGTCGTGCTGGGTGAGGTATCGCAAACTCACCCAGGAGGACTGCTGGATGGGGGTCGAGCCCAGGAGCTGCCGGAAGGCTTCCCGGTCGTCGGGGTGCACTGCTGAGAACGCACTGGAAAACGGCGCAGTGGAATCCGGGAAGAGCGCGGCCACCGCGGGCGCGCCACCGAGCCACTCCAGCTGGTCCCGATGGGATGTGTACATCCACAGGCCGAGGTCGGCGGCCTCGGTGGCCAGCCGGAACGGGATCACCAGGCTGCGCAGGTCCTTGCCCGAATCCAGCGCGTGCACCCAGATCAACTGCTCGCCGCCGACAGCACCTTTGACATACCGCGCCTCGATCAAGCAGGCCACAGGTACTCCGCTGTGCCCGGGGAACTCCAGCACCCGCATCGCGGCCGTACGCGTCCTGGCTGCGTGCCCCACCAGACTCTCGGCCGACGTCCGCTGGCTTGCGGGCCACAGAGCACCGAAGTCACGTCCCAGGCACTGATCCACCGGCCTGCCCAGCGCCGAGGCCATTGCGACGTTGAGGCCGCGCATGGCACCCTCCGGCGTCAGGAGAGCCGACGGGCAAGTCCTTCGAAGCAGTTCGTTCGAGGCGTCCATCTGAGGCTCCCTGGTAACAAAACAGCCTACTCAGCCATACTCGCGCATCTTGCCGCGGTGCAGCGGCGAAGAACGTGTCTGTCCGCATGCGTAGAGTGACGGGGCTACCGGGAAGCCGCTCGAACCGGTGGGGGCGTCGGCCTGTGCCGAAAGACGACGGAACTCGGTTGCCATTCAGCCGCGGAGTACAGCCCCCGGACGCAGGTGGCTGTCAAGGCCCCGATGACCTCACGACCAGCGTCTGGGCCGCGAATACCCTCCGGTAGACAGATCGGCACGAAGAAGCCCCCGCGCCTGCCGCGTGCCCGTTCCAGCGGGACGCAGCGTGACTCACGGGTTCCGGCAGGTCAGGCACTGCGCACCGGTCCGCACCCGGCGCAAAATCCCTTCGAAAGCCGAGCGCCGCGTGTGTAGTGAAGCGATGCCCGCCCAGGGGCCGCGGGGTTCCAGGCGGCGCCCGGCCGCCGGGGGCGACGAACGGCCTGGCGGCTCGGGTGCGTCGCCTGTCAGTTCTCGTCCTCGTCGTCCTCCGTCGCGTCGGCGTTACGAAAGAAGCCCGGGCCCTGGTGAGGGCCGCCGCCCTTGACGTTGAATCGACAGCGGCCCGGGACGTTGATGTGCCGGTCCTTCAGCGGGGAGAGTCGGCGACGGCGGCGTCCAGGTGGCGGGTCCCCGAACTCAGCGCCCGATGCTGATCCCTGGGCTCTCTGCCTGCTCGGTCTCGCGGCGGCGTTGTCAGTGTCCGGGCCTACAGTCGAGGCATGGAACTTTCACGAGACGAACGCGAAAGCTTTCTGGCGGAGCCGCACGTAGCCGCGCTGGGCGTCGCGGCCGGCGACAACCGCGGGCCGTTGGTGATTCCGATCTGGTACACCTACGAGCCCGGCGGTCTGCCGTGGATCCTCACGGGCGCGGGCTCGGCGAAGATGAGGCTGATCAGGGCAGCGGGCCGCTTCAGCCTGCTGGTCCAGCGCACGGAGCCGACGCCCCGGTACGTTTCGGTCGAAGGACCGGTCGCAGAAGTAGCCGAGGGGACGAGCACCCTCCATCGCGAGATGGCCGGCCGCTACCTCTCCGGTGAGGCGCTCGACAGATTCGTGGCAATGGCCGAAGTGGAACTCGCCGATCACGTCGTGGTCCGCATGAGGCCGGAACGCTGGTTCACCGCCGATCTGGGCTCGATAACGTAGCCGCGTCCTTCCCGCACAGGCAGGGAGGCGGAGGTCATCCGGTCGGTCCCCGGTTTCTGCTCCTTGATCGTCGGCGGGCCATCCGGGCGGCGGTCCCGGCCGCGGTGCCGACTCCCCCGCCGACGAATCGCCTGCTTCCCCGCGGTGGACGACGCGGACACGCTGGTGCGGACCTCCATCTGTGGCCCGCCCCAGCCATCGGTGTCAGGTGCGGCCGGTGTGACCGGCCCGACCGCCATCGTTGAGGGCGCGGCAGGCGCCTTCCGCGCGAAGGCTGCGTCGAAGCGGCCGGCACCCAAGGTACGGATCACGGGAAACCGGTAGGTGTCGAGGTCGTGGCCCCCACTGGTCAAGTCGATGTGATCGCCCAGCCCGACGTCGAGTGACAGGCCGAGAGAGCCGCTCCGGTCACCGATGACCGGTCCCACCAGTTCCACAATCGTGTCGAGCCGGGCACGCAGACGCACCTGGCCGAGGTGCCCCGCGGCGTCCCAGCTCTCCAGAACCGACACCCATCACAAGATCATGATCAAGGGCGGCTACTCGGCGTCACCACCGGCTACGGGCCAGAGCCGTTCTTTGTGCAGTCCCCCTTGGACTCCTTCATCTCGGCCATGCCCGGAGGGCCAAGGGTGGTGCGGGCGCCCACCGCGCGGTATCGCCAACCGCCGGAAAATCCGTGGAACTTACTCGCTTGTGCCGTTACCGTTTTCCTGCCCACAGTCGCCCTGTCAAGGACGTGCCGTTGTACACCGAGTGAGTCCCCCCGAGCGCTGATCCGTCGCGCGTCGCACCTGTGCGCCGCGCTCCTTTTCGCTGCGGTCTTCTCACTGGAACCGATGTATTTCAATGTCCAAGAACTGGGTGGTCGTGCCCACCTGCCTGCCGATACTTCTCCGCCGTTGCCACAGATGCGCTTCCGGGCGCTTCCGGGCGCACGGCACATTCCGCGTCGACGCGAACCACAAGCTCGTCGAGGCCTGGACCCTCGTGCTGCGCACCGGCTGGGGGAACCTGGAGCGGATGAAGGTGCGTTCCGTACGACCCGAACTCCTGGACCTGCTGCACGACAACGACCCCGGCCTGGCGGCCGAACTGCTCCAGGACCCGGTCCTACGGCGCCGCGACGTGGGCGGCTCGGGTCGGAGCGAGCGGCCGGCCTGGCAGTCGCCGTACGGCCCGCCGCCGTACCGGGCGCACCGCGGCCGGTGGGCGCCCGTGCCAGGGTTGGCCTGGTCGCGGTCCGTTCTGCGGCGGGGATACCTGTGCGACCGGTGCGTCTGAACGTCGAAGGTTTCGGCTCTTCGTGAGCCCAGGCCGAGAGACTGCTTCCCGAGGGGAACCTCGTGTCGACAGTCCCCCTGCGGGGCAAGCTCCAGAGCGACGTCACCTTCATGCTCAAGCGCTGAGTCCTTCCGACCCGGGGCCTGTCCGGCAGTATCCGATCCGCCGGACAGGTCTCCTCGGACGCCGGGTTTCCCCACATGGCAGGCTGATGCCCTGCTCGGTCTGTCGCTGGACGAGGACCGGCCGTTGCCGTGCGATCCGTACCGGGCAGCCGCAGTTCATCACCGACCCGGAAGAACTCACTCGCTGTTGGCTGAGTGACACCAGTGGGCCCCGGACACCTACTGGCCCGATGTCGCGATGTCGATCACCCCTCTCGGCCCGGAGGGCGACCAGCCACTCGGCGCCCGGGTGGTGAGGCGCATCGGCGGAGACTGGTACGACGCGTTCTTCCTGCCCGACGGCGCGGTCGCACTCGAGATCGGCGACGCCCAAGGGCACGACGTGGACGCCGCGGTTTCATGGGCCAGGTGCGCTCGTCCATGCGCGCGATCGCCGCTCACGAACCGGAGCCAGGAACGGTGCTGACACGCACCAACGAGCCGCTCACCACGATCGACGTATCACGCTTCGCCGGCTCCACCATGCCGCACATCGACCCGCGCGACGGCCGGGTCCGTCGGTGACGCCCCCGAACGTCCGCATGACAGGTCCGGGCGAGACCCTTCCGCAACACCGCCCCAGCCGCTCAGGACTGCTTCGCGACGTCCTTCACCGACGACGGCCCCAACTGCTTGGCGGTGGCGTACTCCGGCATCGACATCGGCTGGTCGAACAGGAAGAACGACTGGTTCGTGCCGACCGTGAACTCCATGTACGCACCCGTCGTCGCGTCGAAGCCGTAATAGGCATTGCACGTGGAACCCGACGTGTACGTACCGTCCATGCCCGGCTGCGGGAGAACCGCGACGCCTTCGGAGCGGGACTCCACCCTCTCCGTCGGCGTGAGCATCTTGCACCGCGGCACCGGTAGGCCCTTCATGATGAAGTACCCGTACTCGCCCTTGGCGTTCTGGATGTAGACATAGGAAATCTTGCCCCGCTTCCCCCACGTCTTGACCCACTGGTTGATCGCCTCACGGGTCGGCGAGTACTCCATCCGGCCCGCCGGCTGCTCGGCCACCAGGTGGTCATAGCTGTCCTGCTTGGCCTGGTTCTCCTTGTCCTGGCTGGACTCGGTGCAGGACGTCAGGGCCGCGCCCAGAGCGAGCGCGGCGAGTGCGGTCAGGATCATGCGTGCGAACTTCTTCATGCGGTGCTGCCCTCTTCCCGGGACGAGACGGGGATCAGTTGGTGCACGTCGTGTGCTCGGCGGCGGGATCCAGCCGGTTCGGCAGATCCTTGTCGCGGAACGGCGCGCGGTGCTCCTGAGCGGCCTTGGAGTTGTAGGTGTTGACCGACTCGATCCGGGTGGCCTTCAACGCGGTGATCGACTGGTCGATCTGCGTCGCACGGGTCTCCGAAGCGGTCTTGCGTTCCTGCTGGAGCACCTTGATCGTTCCCTCGGCGTTCTGCACCGCCGCGCACAGATCGAAGAACTCCTCGTACGTCGTCTGACGGAACTCACCCGAACCGACGGTGTTGTCCCGCTGCTCCTCCGCACCTCGGAACGGGGCGGTGACCCACGCCGCACCACCGAACGCGAACACCCCGATGAAGTACAACACCGCCAAGCCGATGACGCCGCCGACGGCCCACGTTCCCCACCGTGCCCCCTCACGTACCTGTCCCACGGCCCTCCCCCTCCCCCGCCGGCACCCCGGCTTGGAACCACCTGTGAAGGAGGACACAGCACCCCGGGAAACGGTTCCGCCCGCACCAGCGTCAGGGGTCACTGACGCGCCGAAGTCCACGCCACCGGTGGCGAGTTCGACGACGCCCGGTCCGGCCGACCTCTTCGGGCCAGCCGTACCGGGCGCTGTCCTTCCCTGCGCTGTGCGGACTTGGCCACTGAACTCAGGCACGGTGTCCGTGGAGGCCGGAGCCGGGTCACCATCACGGCGGGACGGTCCGCTTGCCATTGCTCGCACCCGCCCCGTCGGACACAACCGGGCGGGCGGCCCACTGAGGGCGGGCAGTCCGGGCGGCGCGTCAGTCCGCGCGCAGCCGGGGATCGCGGTCGCCGAGCACGAATGCCGCGGGCCAGCGCTCGCTGAGCACCTTGCCCAGCAACAGGTGCCCGGACTCGACGACCTCGCAGTAGCCGACCGCCCCGGCCCGGCTGGCAGGTTGGCCCTCCAGGACGATGGGTGCGCGCAGCACGTCCTCGCCCCAGGGCTCGATCGCGTTGCACAGCAGGCCCTCGAACCGGTGTCCGGTCAGGGTCCGCTCGTGGACCCTGGCGACGACTTCCTCGATCACCGCAGCCTCGAGGTAGGCCCAGGCGAGGTACTTCACCGTGCGGCCGTCGTCGAGTGGGACCGGCAGGCGCACCTTGAGGAAGTTCCCGACTCCGTCCGCGACGATCATCGCGTCGGTGTGGGCCCTGACGCGCCGGGTGCGCTCCTCCTCGGAGAGTTCGGCCACCAAGTAGGGCAAGGGCAGATCGAAACCGGGGTGCTCCGGGTCCAGGTGCCCGCCGCACCCGCAGGCCCCGTCGTGGGCATGGGCAGGCTCGGAGTCCAAGCCGAGTTCCGTCGCCGGGTAGTCCGGTTCTCCGCCGTCCGCGGGTGCCGGCAGCAGCAGTGCGTGCCGGCGAACGGCCGTGAAGACCGCGGGCTCGGGCAGGTCCAGTGCCGCCATCGCGGCCGAAGCGGCTTCGTGGCGTTCGCCGTTGATCCGCACCTCGGACTCCATCGCGCCGGGCTGCCCGCCGTAGAAGACCTTCACCCCGTTGAAGAACGGCGACTCCAGGTCTGCGGTGAAGGTGTCCGCGATGCGGTGGAGTACGTTCACGTCCAGCAGCGCTTCCTGCAAACGCTGGTTCTCGGCGGTATCGAGCCCGAAAGCGACCGTGCCGGAAGTGATGGTGTGCCAGCCAGGTATCCCGCCCTCGTCCCCGGGCGACGCATGGTCGGCGAAACGCCCTTGTCGCTCCAGGAGCTCCAGCAGGCAGGCGCCGGCCGTCTCCACCCACGCGTCGGCCGCATCCGCGGGGTCCGCGGACATCGCCACCACGCAGTCGGTGAAGCAGGGCACGTCCGGCTGAACGCTCACATCCGGCAGCGCGACCAGGTCGTAATGGCGGCCGCCCCCATGGTGGGGCGGTGCCACGGCCACCGCCCAACCCTACGGGCTGAGCAACGAGTTGCCCTTCAACTCGGACCCCCGCGTCACGCCGGGCGCGAACCGCTCCAGGCTCGCCTGCACCAGGGCCAGGAACTCAAGGTCGGGCAGACGTTCCTCGCGAGGCCGGCCATCGCGTGCACGGCGTCGTATCCACGGCATGCGGGGATACTACTGTGCCGTCCACCAGCGCAAACTCGCTGCGTCGGGTGAGGCGGTTCGTCGGCGAACGCAACGGCTACAGGGAGAATCCCGGGTCCTTGCCGCACCTGCTGCGCGCCGCCCGACCGCCTCGATCTGGATCCGGTCATCACGCCTTGCGGGCCATGACCAGCCGACAACGAGGGGCGCCGTCCGGGCGGTGCCCGAACTCGGGCACCGCGGCGGTCCGCACGGTGAAACCCGCCGCGGACAGCTCGGCGCGCACCGCTCGAAGCGGGAACGTGCGGTAGTACATGACGAACCGCGGCCGCCAGACCGCGTTCCGGACCCGCATCACCGCGTCGAACCCGGCGGGCACCCAGTAGCCACGGGTCGCGATGCGGGGCGGTGCGAAGACCGGAAAGGCAAACAGCCCGCCAGGCCGGAGAGCCTGGTGTACACCCGCGAACAGACCCGGCCGCTCGGAGGCCAGGAAATGCCCGAAGGCACCGAAGCTCACGGCCAGATCGAACTCCGCGGCGAAGACCGTCCTGCGCGCGTCCGCACGTATCCACTCAGCGTCCGGGTGAGCACGGCGCGCCTGCGCGAGCATGCCCGCGCTGAAGTCGACGCCCGCGACCCGGCCCCCGCACAACGGCCGCAGAACGCGGAGACCCGCCCCCGTGCCACAGCACACGTCCAGCCCGTCGCCGAAGGGGCCGAACGGGCGCAGCGCCGCGGCCGTCGCGTCGAGGATACGGTCCGAGGTGCGGAACGGAGTGCGGTCGAACCTTGGGGCGAGTAGGTCGTAGCCGTGCTCGACGGACGACAAGGCCTGCACGGCCAGGTCACGCAACGAAGGCCCACCGGGTGAGAACACCGCACCAGGATAGGGCCGTTGAGGCGGCGCGACGGGGCACTGCCCGCAGCCCCGCCGGCGCACCGGACGGACGGACGTGGGGTCAGGGGCGGAGGCCCTCGGGGACCGGCGCGCCCAGGAGGTCCAGCAGATCGGCCACCAGGCCGTCGAGATGCTCGCCCACCTGCGTGATGGCCGGGTTGCCGTAAGAGGCGAACAGGTCCGAGGGCCGGTCGAGCGTCAGATGCGTGCGGCCTGCGGCGTCCGCGTACAGGACCATGCGCATCGGTGCGTGGAGCATCGCGGCCGGGTCGTGGTGGAACATGCGCTGGGCGACGACGTGGTTGCCGACCAGGTACTCGACGCACTTCCAGCCGGACGGCGAGGTCGCCATCAGGCCCGTGACATCGGCCTTCCAGTAGGACATCAACCCGTGCGGGGCGTTGATCTCCGCGAGTTCACGCACCGCGTCCCAGGTGCCGAGCCGGCGGAACCGCGACTGGTCCGCGGGCGGGACCACTTCCTCGAATTGGCGGACGGCCGCCTCGTACGGCTGGGGAAGGACGACGTCGATCCGCCGCACCGTCGATTCGGTGAACCGCTGGAGTGTTGTGCTGCTCATGACTGTCACCCGTTCTCATGGATCAGGCCGCCGCCGGGGCGGCCTCGTCGGTCACCGGGACGACCCGGTGCACGTCGATGGTGATCGAGGTGAGACTGAGGTCCGCGATCCCGTCGGGGTTGCGCCGGAAGATGCGGCGGCGGGTCGGGACGACCAGCCCGTCGAAACGGCGGTGGTGCCCGGTGTAGTGGGCGACCAGGCTGCTGCCCATGACCTCGTTGACGTAGTCCATGCGCCGCTGCAGGCCGTCGGCGTCGTAGTAGAACGTCTGGTCCGCGCTGTGGGTGGCCAGCGTCGGCGGATACGTCACCCGCAGCCTGCGCCAGGTCTGCCCGGCCTCCGGCCACGGCTCGATCTCCCGGACCAGGACGTCCGGCCGGGCCAGGAGGAGCGGTGTGGTGAGGTAGTTCCACAGTGCGTAGCCGAGGAAATAGCCCAGGCGTGGGGCGTCCCACGGCGAGAGGCGCACCAGCCCGGTGAAAGCCGCTCGCGGGTCGATGAGTTCCTCCACGACGCGGCCCGAAGTGTCCCGCAGTACCACCCGCTGCGGCCCGGCGCCGGTGCCGTCCAGGGCGGTTGCGGTGGCGTTGTCGAACTCCGCGCTGAGGCCGGTCGCGGTGAGCGGTGTGATCACGATGTGCTGCCGACGGGTGTCCGCGGTGACGGTCATCCCGGGCAGCCCGTCCGGCCAGCCCTTCGCGGCCCAGACGGAGCCGCCGACGGAGAGGTCCGCGCGGAGGGATCGTATGCGGGCCCACCGGCCTCGGCCGCCGGCGGCGTCCAGGACTCTGTTCAGCAAAGCGTCCATGACCAGCCTCCAGTTCCGGGGGCCCGCGCCGGCCTCGGCTCGGGCCGCATGCCGACCGCCTGCCTCCATCCCCGTAATAAGCATACATACTTCACTTCTTACGTCAAACGGGGACAAACGACTGGTACGGCGACATGACGGCGCGCTGAGACCACAGCCCCCTCGCCGTCGCCCCCGTGACCGCGCTCGCCCCGCCCGCTACGCCACCGGTGCCGTGGAGCCGCGGATCACCAGGCGGCACGGCTGAGGCTCGGTCCCTGAGCGGCGCTGACCGGCGATCGCCTCGGACAGGGCGCGGGCGGCCACCCGGCCCAGGTGCTCCAACTGCATGTCGACGCTGGTCAGCGGGGGGCGGGAAGCGGTGGTGATCACCTTCCAGTTGTCGAAGCCCATCACCGCCACGTCCTCCGGCACCGTGCGCCCCCGCTCCCGCAGGATGTCGATGGCGCCGCGGGCGATCTGGTCGTTGCCGCACATGATCGCGTCGAGTTCGGGGTGCTGTTCGAGGAGCATGACCGTCGCCGCGCGGCCCCAGCCCTCCGACCACTCGCCGAAGCGGGCCTCCCCCACCGGTGTCACACCCGCCTCGGCCAGCACCTCCAACGCGCCCCGCACACGGTCGCGGCCCGCGGCGTAGGTCGGGTCGCCGGAGATGTGGGCGATGCGGCTGCGGCCGCAGGCCAGCAGGTGGCGGGCCGCGGTCCGGCCGGCGTCGACGTTGTCGGGCACGATCGACAGGTCGTCCGGGTCCTCGGACGGCGCGTAGGCGTAGACCACCGGCACCGGCAGCCCCCGCCCGAGCGAGGGACGCGGGTCCGTACGGCTGCCCACCACGATCAGGCCGTCGACGCGGCGGTCCAACAGGGCCCGGACGTGGTGCCGTTCGCGGATCGCGTCGCCGCGCGCGTCGCACAGCAGCACCGCCAGCTCCCCGGCACCGAAAGCGTCTTCGGCACCCATCAGGATCGGGATGCTGAAGCGTCCTTCGAGGTCGCCGGTGAGCAGCCCGACCGTGCGGGTCGGCCCGGCCTGCAGACTACGGGCGACCGGGTTGGGGCGGAACGACAGCTGCTCGGCCGCTTCGATGACGCGCTGCCGGGTCTCCTCCCGCACCTGGCTGCGGCCGTTGAGCGCCTTGGAAGCCGTGGCCTGGGAGACCCCGGCCAGCCGCGCCACGTCGTTGAGAGTCGCGGGTCGGCCTGCGGTGTGTTCGGCCGGCTGAACCATGGCTGCATCCCTCCTCGTGCCCGTCGCGGGCCCGCGGGGCGGTGCCCCGCAGGTGGAGAAAGGCTACTCGAAAGTCTTTTTCTGCGATGCGTGCAGGGTGGTTGACGCCCACGGGCGCCGCTTCTAACTTTACGGAAAACGTTTTCGGTGAGTTTAGGCGGTCAGCGCCGCCCCTCGACATTGCCAGTCCCTCCGAGCAAGGAGCGAGACATGAAGACCACCGACGTACGGGGACGAAGGCGGCACCGGGTCCTGGCCGCGGCCGTGGGGCTGCTCACCGTCACGACCGCGCTCGCGGCCTGCGGCTCCGGCGGCAACGGCTCGACCGACGACAAGGGCGGGGTCATGGGCACCGACGACGGCGCCACCGTGACGATGTGGACCCGCGCCGCCACCCAGCAGCAGAGCCAGGCCCTGGTGAAGGCGTACAACACGTCCCACCAGAACAAGGTGCAGTTGACCGTCATCCCCACCGACGACTACCAGGCGAAGGTCGGCGCCGCGGCCGGCTCCAAGTCCCTGCCCGACATCCTCGCCTCCGACGTGGTGTTCGTGCCGAACTACACCGCCAGCGGCATCTACGCCGACATCACCGACCGCATCGACGCCCTGCCGTACGGCAAGGACCTGGCGCCCGCGCACATGGCGGCCGGCACGCTCGACGGCCGCAAGTACACCGTGCCCCACACCATCGACTCCTCCGTGCTCTTCTACAACAAGACCCTGTACAAGAAGGCGGGGCTGGACCCGGAGAAGCCGCCGACGACGCTGAAGGAGTGGGACGAACAGGCCCGCGCCGTCGACAAGCTGGGCGGTGACGTCAACGGCACCTTCTTCGGCGGCAACTGCGGCGGCTGCGGTGTCTTCACCTGGTGGCCGTCGATCTGGGCCGCCGGGGAACAGGTCATGAACGAGGACGGCACCGCCGCCACCCTGGACTCGCCCGTGGCGAAGGAGGTCTACGCGACGTACCGCGGCTGGGCGCAGGACGGCATCACCGCCCCCGGCGCCGCCGAGGAGACCGGCGCGACCTGGACCGGCCTGTTCCCCAAGGGCACCATCGGCGTGATGCCGATGCCGTCGACGACCCTCGGCCTGATGCCCAAGGACCTGGACTTCGGCGTCGCGGCCATCCCCGGCCCGGACGGCGGGCAGTCGACGTTCGTCGGCGGTGACTCCCTCGGCATCGCGGCCAACAGCAAGAAGGCCGGCCAGGCCTGGAACTTCCTCGCGTGGTCGCTCGGCGACGAGGCCCAGGTCGAGGTGCTCGCCGCCCACAAGGACATCGTCGCCCGCACCGATCTGGCGGAGAACAAGTACGCCAAGGCCGACCCCCGCCAGGTGCTGATCAACAACCTGGTGGCCAAGGGCACGACGCCCTTCTCGCAGAAGTTCGGCCAGACCTTCAACGACCCCAACGGGCCGTGGCTGGCCCTCATGCGGGACGCCGTGTTCGGTGACCCGTCCAAGGTCGACGCGGACAACAAGGCCGTCACCGAGTCCCTGAAGGACTGACCGACATGCTGCTCGCGCGATCGCGCGGATCCGGAGCCACGCCGCCCGGAGCCACGCCGCCTTCCCGGTCCCCGTCCGGGACCGGGAAGGACCGCCCCGTCCACCGCGCGCCCTGGTGGCGGACCCGCCCGGCGCAGGGCCTCGGTTACGCGGCACCGACCGCCCTGTTCGTCGCGGTCTTCTTCGTGGTGCCGCTGATCCTGGTCGGCCGGATATCCCTGAGCGACTGGCCGCTGCTGGCCGGGGACCGGGGCCTCAACGCGCCCGACAACTTCACCGAGGCCGCCACCGACGACCTGCTGTGGCCCTCCATCCGCTTCACGCTCACCTACACGGCACTCGTCACGGTCCTGCTGCTCGGACTCGCCCTCCTGCTCGCCCTCCTGGTCCAGGAGACCCGCCCCGGGACCGGACTGTTCCGCACCGTCTTCTTCCTGCCCAGCTCACTCGGGCTGGCCTCCGCGTCGCTGCTGTTCCTCGGCATGTACAGCCCCAACGTCGGGCCGATCAGCCCGCTCCTGGAAAGGCTCGGCCTCGTCGACGGACCGGTCTCCTTCCTCGGCACCCCGACCGCGGCCCTGTGGTCCACCGTCGTCCTCATCGTCTGGAAGTACGCCGGCTTCTACATGCTGATCCTGCTCGTCGGGCTCCAGCGCATCCCGCAGGACGTCTACGAGGCGGCGCGGATGGACGGCGCCGGACGCCGGCAGACCTTCGTCAGCATCACCCTCCCGCTCCTGCGGCCCTCCCTCGCGCTGACGCTGCTGCTGTCGGTGACCGGCTCGCTGCTCGCCTTCGACCAGTTCTTCATCCTCACCAAGGGCGGACCCGACAACAGCACCATGACGGTGGTCTCCCTGATCTACCGGGAGGCGTTCCAGCGGCTCGACCTCGGGGCCGCGGCCGCGCTGTCCGTCGTCGTGCTGGCCGTGCTGCTGATCCTCAACGCCGCCCAGTTCCGCGGACTGCGCGGCACGGACACCTGACGGGCAGGGACACGCGATGACACCCACCGGCCTCGGCCGCACCCCCTACAACGTCCTCGTCGGAGGGCTGGCCGCGCTGTTCCTGTTCCCGCTGGCCTGGAGCGCATGGGCCTCCGTCAGCGGGCAGCCCGGCACCGCGCAGCAGTCGGGCCACGGACTCGGCAACTACCGCTCGCTCCTGCACTACGACGCGGGACTGGTCCAGTACCTGTGGAACTCCACCCTCGTCTCGCTGCTGACGGTGGCGCTCACCCTGCTGGTCTCCCTCATGGGCGGGTACGCCTTCGCGCGCTTCACCTTCCCCGGCAAGAACGCCCTGTTCCTGCTCACCCTCGCCATCCTCATGGTCCCCTACGCCACGCTGCTGATCCCGCTGTACGTGCTGCTGGGCGACCTGGGCCTGCAGAACTCGCTGTTCGGGCTGAGCCTGGTACTGACGATGTATCAGCTGCCGTTCGCCACCTTCATGATGCGGATCTCCTTCGAGTCGGTACCGCGCGAACTCGAGGAGTCCGCGCTGGTCGACGGCTGCGGCACGGCCAAGGCGCTGGTCCGCATCCTCCTGCCCGCGGTGTGGCCCGGTCTGGTCACCGTGGGGCTGTTCGCCTTCCTCGCCGCGTGGAACGACTTCATCGCCCCCCTGATCCTGATCTCCGACAGCGCCAAGGCGCCGCTGCCCCTGGCCATCGCCAACCTGCGGCAGCGGTCGATGGGAGCCATCGACTACGGGACCACCGAGGCGGGGGTCGTCGTCCTGGCCCTGCCCTGCCTCGTGCTCTTCCTGCTCCTGCAGCGGCACTACATCCGCGGCTTCATGTCCGGCGCGCTCAAAGGCTGACCCCGCCGTCCCGGCACCACGACCGAAAGAGACCCCATGACACAGCCGATCCCGGCTCCCGTGCTGCCCACCCACGGCAGCCGACGTCCTCTCGGCCTCGGTGAAGTCCGCATCACCGGCGGCTTCTGGGCCCGACGCCAGCAGGTCAACGCCGCCGCCACCCTCGACCACTGCCGGCAGTGGATGGAACGCGTCGGCTGGATCGACAACTTCCGCGTCGCCGCGAGCGGCGGCGACCTCGGCGAACGCCGCCGGGGACGGGAGTTCTCCGACTCCGAGGTCTACAAGCTCCTCGAGGCCATGGTGTGGGAGACGGCCCGCACCCCCGGCAGCGCCCTCGACGCCGCCGTCGACGAACTCACCGACACCGTGGTCTGCGCCCAGGAGGCCGACGGCTACCTCAACACCGCGTTCGGGCACCCCGGCCGGCCACCGCGCTACAGCGACCTCGAATGGGGCCACGAGCTCTACTGCGCCGGCCACCTGATCCAGGCCGGTGTGGCCCAGCTGCGTACCCGAGGCGACGGCGCGCTGGCCAAGGCGGCGATCCGCGCCGCCGACCACGTCTGCCACGTCTTCGGCCCCGGGGGCGCCAACCCCGGTCTGTGCGGGCACCCCGAGATCGAGACCGCGCTGGCCGAACTCCACCGTGCCACCGGCGAACGCCGCTACCTCGACCAGGCCGCCCTCTTCCTCGACCGCCGGGGCCACGGCAGCCTGGCGGCGGGCGAGTTCGGCCCCGGGTACTTCCAGGACGACGTCCCCGTACGACAGGCGCACACCCTGCACGGGCACGCCGTCCGCGCTCTGTACCTGGCGTCCGGCGCCGTCGACGTGGCCGTCGAGACCGGCGACGAGGAACTGCTCGCCGCCGTCGTCCGGCAATGGGAGCACGCCACCGCACGCCGTACCTACCTCACCGGGGGCATGGGCTCCCACCACAGCGACGAAGGGTTCGGCGAGGACTTCGTCCTGCCCCCGGACCGCGCGTACTCCGAGACCTGCGCCTCCGTCGCCTCCCTCATGCTCAGCTGGCGCCTCCTGCTGGCGACCGGCGACGCCCGCTACGCCGACCTCGCCGAGCGCACCCTCTACAACGTCATCGCCGCATCGCCCGCGGACGACGGCCGCTCCTTCTTCTACGCCAACACCCTCCACCAGCGCGTCCGCCCGGCCGAACCCCCGCACGACAGCGACCGCCTCCGCCCCGAGTCCGGCCTGCGTGCCCCCTGGTTCGCCGTGTCCTGCTGCCTGCCGAACGTGGCGCGCACGCTGGCCGCACTCGACGGCTACGTCGCCACCGCCGACGACGACGGCCTGCAGCTCCACCAGTACGCCGACGCCGACATCACCACCCGCACGGCCGACGGGGAACGCCTCGCGCTGCGCGTGCGGACCGGATACCCGGCGGACGGCACGGTCGCCGTCATCGTCGACGAGGCGCCCGCGGGCCGGTGGAACCTGTCCCTGCGCGTGCCCGGCTGGGCGGACGAGGCGTGGCTCGCCACTCCCGACGGACAGCGCCGGTCCGTGCGGTCCGGGATGACCGTGGTCCCGGCCGTACTGCGCCCCGGCGACGAGGTCCGCCTCGAACTCCCCGTCGCCCCGCGCTGGGTGCATCCCGACCCGCGGGTGGACGCCGTGCGCGGCACCATCGCCCTGGAGCGCGGCCCCGTGGTCTACTGCGTCGAGTCCCCCGACCTGCCCGACGGCCACGACGTCGACGCGGTCACCGTGAATCCCTCCGTACCACCGCGCGACGGGCAGGACGACCGGGTCGTCGTCGCCGGTGAGCTGACGAAGACCCGCACCCGGGGGTGGTGGCCCTACGCGCACGACCGCCCTCAGGTCCCGGCCGGTGAACCCACCGAGCTGAGCCTGGTGCCCTACCTCACCTGGGCGAGCCGCGGCCCTTCCACCATGCGCGTCTGGATGCCCACCGCGCCGGAGCCCGCACCGCCTCTGAAGGACTGACGTTCCGTCACGACGGCCGCACCGTACGCCGGACGCCCCCGGTGGGGACGCCCGGCGGCACGGCCCCGACCCTGGGGCCGGGCTACGGAGTGCCGGCTACGCGTCGCGGAGTTGCAGGTCGTTGTCCATGTTCTGGTCGTAGTCGTCGGAGTACGTCGGCGCGAGCCCGCCGCTGGGCGCGACCGCCACGGCCGGACCTGGACGCCCCAGGTGAGCACATTCATGCGCATGACGGCGCGTCGCCGTCGACGCCGTTGGCTACCAGCTTCTCGAGCAGGCACCACCCATCAGGTCCGGATCTCCTCCGCCACCTGCCGCGCCGGCACCCGATCGCCCGCGAGGAGCCCACCCCGATGGTGTGTCCGTGGATCGACGGTCGCGCCATCAGCCGCGGGTCGTCCTGCGGGAAGCAGCGCTTGCCGGTGCGGTCGGCCAGGACTGGAACAGCACTGTCGGCTGGACAGGCTCGGCCTCGAACAGCGCTTCGGTGCTGTTCACGGCCATCGCCCGCATCGTCGGCCCTTGCCCCCCGTCCCATGACGTCACGGATGGCCGCCTGGCCGATGATGCCCGGGTTGTCGGCGAAGCCCCGATCGGTCTCACCGGAGCGGGCCAGCGAAAGGTCGGATCTCCTCAGGGAAAAGACGGACGGGATCTAGGAAGCAGGGGGGTTGTCCCGTACATTCATGGGACGTCTGCCCCCCTCACTGTCGCCCGCCGTCTGGAGAACTGTCATGCGCAGGGCTGTTGTTGCATGCCTTGTGGCCGTCACCGCCGCCGCCTTCGGGGTGTCGAGCGGTGGTTCGGTCGAGGCCGCTTCGCACACCGATGTGCTGCACGTCGCACCGGACGGGCACGGGACCGCCTGTACGGCGCACAGTCCGTGCACGCCGGACGCCGCCCGGGACCGGGCCAGGCAGCTGGTCCCCGGTGCCACGGGGGACGTCGTCGTCGAGCTGGAGGGCGGCACCTACCGGCTCACCGGCCCGTTCCGACTCGGGCCCCAGGACTCCGGACGGCCCGGCCACCCGGTGGTCTACCGGGCGGCCACCGGGCAGACCCCGGTGCTCACCGGCGCCGTCAAGGTCACCGGGTTCAGCAAGGTCGACGCCGCCAAGAACATCTACCGCGCCAAGGTGCCCGCGGGCACGGCGGCCCGCGAACTGTTCGTCGACGGGGTGAGGGCCGAACGCGACCGCGGCCCCCGCGACCCGTCCGGGTTCACCGCCACCTCCACCGGGTTCACCACTGGCGACTCGTCCTACACCACGTGGACCGACCCCGCCCGGGTCGAGGTCGTGCGCAACAGCGGCTGGAAGCAGATGCGCTGCCCGCTCGCCTCCATCAAGGCGTCGGCGTCGGGCGGTTCGGACCTGACCGTGGATCCCGGGTGCTGGAACAACAACCACACCTCGGTGCCCCACCCGGGCTTCCCCTTCAACGGCGCCGGGCTGCCCACGCTCGACGGCATCACCTGGCTGGAGAACGCCTACCAACTCCTCGGCACCCCAGGTCAGTTCTACATCGACCAGAACGCCGGCTACCTGTACTACGTGCCGCGGCCGGGCGAGAATCCGGCCAAGGCCGACGTCGAACTGCCCGTGGGCTCGCAGGTGGTGGACGTGTCGGGCACTCCCGGCCATCTCGCGCCGCTGAACGACACCGACTGGCGGGCGGTCTACACCGGCTCATGGAGCTACTCGAACGGCCGGCCCCTCGGTGACCTGAACGCCGACGTGCACTACACCTCCACCGACGGCGACGCCGTGAGCTACACCTTCAACGGCACCGGGATCCAGATGCTCTCGGAGACCAACGACGACGAAGGCGGCGCCGACGTCTACATCGACGGCAAGAAGGTGTCCACGGTCTCCGGCAACGGGCCGCTGCGGCTCGCCCAGCAGGCCATGGTCTCGGTCACCGGGCTCCCCAAGGGCACCCACACCCTGCGCGTGGTCAAGACCGGCGGGTCGTACCTGCTGGTGGACGGGTTCACGGTGATCCCGGACGCGATCACGCCGGTGCACGACATCACCTTCTCGGGCATCACCTTCACCGGTACCGCGTGGACCGCCCCCACCGCCGCGGGCTACGTGGACAACCAGGCCGGTGTCGTCTGGGACCCGACCACGCGCTCCCCGGCCCGCATCCCGGCCGCCGCTCAGGTGCACCGCGGGCAGCGGATCACCTTCGAAGGCGACACCGTCACGCACACCGGAACCAGCGGCATCGACCTGGCCGACCAGACCCAGGACTCCACGGTGACCGCGAGCACGATCACCGACACCGCCGGGATCGGCGTCGCCATCGGCGAGGTCGACGACTACTACCAGACCGATCCGGCGCTGATGACCAGCGGCAACACCGTCTCCCGGAGCGTCGTGCAGTTCCCCGGCCAGGAGTACGCCGACGCGGTCGGCATCTGGGTCGGATACAGCCGCGGCACGACCCTGTCGCACAACGACATCGGGTACACACCCTACTCCGGCATCTCCATCGGCTGGGGCTGGGGCTGGGCCTCGGACTGCACCCTCCAGGCCAAGCAGGGCCTGCCCACCCCGTGCGCACACGGCACCACCTATGCCGGCGGACAGCACATCATCGGCAACCATGTGCACAGTGTGATGGGCGCGCTGTTCGACGGCGGTCCGATCTACACCCTCGGTGGCCTCTCAGCGCCTTCGGAGTTCACCGGGAACGTGCTGTCGGAGTGCATCGACGGCTGCAACATGATCTACCACGACGAGGGCAGCTCGCAGTGGAGCACCCACGACAACGTGGTGCGCTTCAGCAACGGGTCGCTCTGGACAAACCTGTGGACGCCGAGCATCCATGACAACGCGATCCACGACAACTACAGCGACACCGCCTCCTACAACAACAGCGGCACGGACATCGCGTTCCAGCAGGCCACCGTGGTGACCGACGGCAGCTGGCCGGCGGCGGCGCAGGCGATCATCGAGGCCGCGGGCCCCGGCACCCTGCCCGGAGCGACGGTCGACGACGACGACCTGCGGGTCGCGTACACCGGCAGCTGGTCCTCCAGCGGGTCCCGCGGCGACGGGGACCTCGATAACGGCGTGCACTACACCCAGCAGGACGGTGCCACCGCGACCCTCTCCTTCACCGGCACCGGCATCAGCTTCCTCACCGAGACCAACTCCGACGAGGGCGACATCGGCATCACCCTCGACGAGGCCTCGAAGGGGACGGTCAGCGCGAACAGCCCGCAGCGGCACGCCCAGCAGAGCGTGTACACGGTGTCGGGCCTGCCCGCCGGCCCGCACACGCTCACACTCACCAAGGTCAGCGGCGCCTATCTGCTGGTCGACGGCTTCACCCTGAACTGACCGGTCGTCGTCCGAAGAAAGGCAGACAATGTTCCTCCTCAAGGCAAGAACGATGCCGGTGCTGGCGACGGTGGCCGCGGCCGTGACCGCGCTGATGGTCGCCGCGCCGGCCGCACCCGCCGCACCCGTCGCGGGCAGCCGAGCGTCCTCCGGCCGGCTGCTGTCGGCATGGTCGCCGAGCATGACCGTCGGCGGCCCGAACTTCGACAACCGGACCGTCCGGATGGTCGTCCACTCCAGCATCACCGGGCACGGACTGCGTATCCACCTGTCCAACCTGCGCGGCACCACCCCGCTCACCGTCCGGACCACGAGCGTGGCCGCCCAGGCGGACCGTGCCACCGCCGTCCCCGGGACCCGGCACCGGGTCACCTTCGGCCACCGTACCTCGGTGACCATCGCCGCCGGATCCGAGGCCGTCAGCGACCCGGTGCCCATGGCCGTCACCGCCGATCACAACCTCCTGGTCAGCATCTACCTCCCGAACGCGACGAGTTCCGCCACCTGGCACTCCGACGCGTTCGACACCACCTACCTGTCCGCGGCAGGCGACCACACCGCGGACACGGCGGACGGCAACTACATCACGGCCACCACTTCCTGGTACTACCTGTCAGGGCTGGACGTCGTCTCCCCCGACGCCCGCGGCACCGTGGTCGCCTTCGGCGACTCCATCACCGACGGCTACAACACCCCGGCAGGGGCGTACCACCGCTGGCCCGACGACCTGGCCCGGCGGCTGGCCGGCACCCGGCCGATGGGCGTGGTGAACGCCGGCATCGGCGGCAACCGCGTCCTGACCGACGTCCCCAACATCTGGCAGGGCGTCAGCGCAACCAAACGCTTCGCCCACGACGCGCTCGGCCAGGCCGGGGTACGGGACGTGATCCTGATGGAGGGCATCAACGACATCGGCAACAACGCCGGGCCCGGCGGCGGCCCGCTCACCGCTCAGGACCTGATCAACGGCTACCGCACCCTGATCGGCCAGGCCCACGCCGCGGGCGTCCGGATCATCGGCGGCACCCTGCTCCCCGACAAGGGAGCCGACTACTACGGCGACTCCGCCGAGTCGATCCGCCGGGCGGCCAACCAGTGGATCCGCACCGGCGGTGCCTTCGACGGTGTCGTCGACTTCGACAGGGCCCTCGCCGACCCCGCCGATCCCTCCGCCCTCAACCCGGCCTATGACTCCGGCGACCACCTCCACCCCAACGAGGCCGGCATGCAGGCGATGGCCGACGCCGTCGACCTCGACCTCCTGCGCTAAGGCGTCTTTTCACCGCGACACGATGTCGCCGTCGTGCCGGGGCAGTCGCAAGAGGACGAACCGACTGCTCCGGCCGGCGGGGGACATCCGGTGACCGTGCGGCCGGCCCCACGCCGACCTGCACGGACGGGATCGTCATCACATCCCGGAGAAGAACCGCCGAACACCTCTTGACGCCTCCGACAGCCGGTGCCAACATCACGTCATCCAAATGTTTGCGTAAACGTGCGACCGAGCGGCCGATGATGTTTACGCAACCATCCGGGGCTCCGCTCATCTGCGGGGCCCCGCACGACGACGTGAGGGATGGGATCATGGCAGCCATATCGCCGCCGTCCGGTACCGGCGGGGCGGCGCCTCCCCGGGCGCGCAGGGGCCGACGCTGGCTGGGATGGGGCTTCGTGGCGCCATTCATGATCTTCTTCGCGCTGGTCTTCCTCGCGCCGATCGGCTACTCGATCTACCTGAGCCTGTTCCGTGACCAGCTCATCGGCGGCACGTCGTTCGTCGGTCTGGACAACTACACGCAGGCCTTCCAGGACAGCCAGTTCTGGTCCGGACTGGGCCGGGTCGCCCTGTTCCTCGCCGTGCAGGTGCCGATCATGCTGGGCATCGCCCTGTTCGTCGCCCTCGCGCTGGACAGCGGCCGGCTGCACGGGCGGAACTTCTTCCGCATCACGATCTTCCTGCCCTACGCGGTCCCGGCCGTCGTGGCCACCCTGATGTGGGGCTTCATGTACGGCGACCGCTTCGGCCTGGTCGCCAACATCAACGACACCTTCGGGGCCTCGCTGCCGAACCCGCTCTCGCCCAGCCTCGTGCTGGCCAGCATCGGCAACATCGTGACCTGGGAGTTCGTCGGCTACAACATGCTGATCTTCTACTCGGCGCTGCATGTGATCCCGCACTCCCTCTACGAGGCCGCCGAGATCGACGGGGCGAGCCAGATGCGGATCGTCAGGGCCATCAAGATCCCCGCGATCCGCGGGGCGCTGGTCATCGCGACGATCTTCTCGGTCATCGGCAGCTTCCAGCTGTTCAACGAGCCGAGCATCCTCAAGCCCCTGGCGCCCAACGCCATCACGACGTACTTCACGCCGAACCTCTACACCTACTCGCTGTCCTTCTCCGGCCAGCAGCACAACTACGCCGCGACGGTCGCGATCGTCATGGGAGTGGTCACGATGATCGTCGCCTACGTCGTGCAGCTGCGCGGCATGCGGAAGGAGGCGTGACCATGGCCCAGTCCAGCACCAGCACCCTCGCGCCCGTACGGCAGCACTCCGGTTCCGCGTCGACGGGGCGCGGCGCGAGCCGGCGACGCTCCTCCGACCGGCCCAGGCGCAACGTCCTGCTCACCGTGCTGACCGCACTCGTCGCGGTGTACGCCCTGATCCCGCTGGCCTGGCTGCTGATCAGCGCCACCAAGACCCAGAAGAACCTGCTCGACTCCTTCGGGCTGTGGTTCAGCGGCGACTTCGCCCTGTGGGACAACATCCAGCAGACCCTCACCTACAACGACCACATCTTCGTACGGTGGTTGCTGAACACCCTGCTGTACGTGGTGGTGGGCGCGGGCGGGGCGACCTTCCTCGCCGTGCTGGGCGGCTACGGCCTGGCGAAGTTCGACTTCCCCGGCAAGCGTGCGGTGTTCGCCGTGGTCATCGGCGCGGTCGCCGTGCCGGGTGCCGCGCTGGCCGTGCCCACGTTCCTGATGTTCAGCAAGATGGGCCTGACGAACACGCCCTGGGCGGTCATCGTCCCCTCGCTCATCTCGCCCTTCGGCCTCTACCTGATGTGGGTCTTCGCCTCCGAGGCGATCCCGGACGAACTGCTGGAAGCGGCCCGGGTGGACGGCTCGGGCGAGATCCGCACCTTCTTCAGGATCAGCCTGCCCCTGCTCGGGCCGGGCATCATCACCGTCCTGCTCTTCACCGTGGTCGCGACCTGGAACAACTACTTCCTGCCGCTGATCATGATCAAGGATCCCGACTGGTACCCCCTCACCCTGGGACTCAACGCCTGGAACGCGCAGGCGGCCACAGCCGGTGGGCAACCCGTCTTCAATCTCGTGATCACCGGGTCACTGCTGACCATCGTCCCGCTGATCGCCGCCTTCCTCTTCCTCCAGCGCTTCTGGCAGACCGGACTCGCCGCCGGCAGCGTCAAGGAATGATCACCGGCGCCGCGCAGGCGCCGTGTCCACCCCTGCAGGCCTCTCCCCGGCACACCCATGCGGTGCGCCGCGGGCGGCGCCGCAATTCATCACCACAACGAAGTGAGATGCGATGACGAACAAGCCACTTCGGCGCACGGCTCAGGCGGTCGCGGTGCTCTGCGCGGCGGCCCTGTCCCTGACCGCCTGCGGTTCCTCCGACGACTCCGGATCCGGGGCCAAGGCCGCGGACGCCGGCAGCGTCGAGGCGGCGCTGAACAAGGGCGGGACCCTGACGGTGTGGGCGTGGGAGCCGACGCTGAAGAAGGTGGTCAGCGACTTCCAGGCCACGTACCCCAAGGTGAAGGTGAAGCTCGTCAACGCCGGTACCGGCAACGACCAGTACACCGCGCTGCAGAACGCCGTCCAGGCTGGATCGGGCGCCCCCGACGTGGCGCAGATCGAGTACTACGCGCTGAGCCAGTTCGCACTGGGCAAGTCCGTCACCGACCTGAGCCCCTACGGCGCCAAGGACCTGTCCAAGGCGTACTCGCCGGGCCCGTGGAACGCCGTCTCCATCAACAACGGCGTCTACGCCCTGCCCATGGACTCCGGGCCGATGGCGATGTTCTACAACAAGAAGGTCCTCGACAAGTACAAGATCAAGGTGCCCACCACCTGGGACGAGTACCTGACCGCGGCCCGCACGCTCCACAAGGCCAACCCCAAGGCGTACATCACCAACGACACCGGCGACGCGGGCTTCGTCACCAGCCTGATCTGGCAGGCCGGCGGCCACCCGTACACGGTGGACGGCACCAACGTGAAGGTGAACTTCACCGACGCCGGCACGAAGGCGTTCACCGCCGTCTGGCAGAAGCTCGTCTCCGAGAAGCTGCTCGCCCCGATCAGTTCCTGGAGCGACCAGTGGTACAAGGGGCTGGCCGACGGCACCATCGCGACCCTCAACACCGGTGCGTGGATGCCCGCCAACTTCGTCTCCGGCGTTCCCTCCGCCTCGGGTGACTGGCGCGCCGCCGCGCTGCCGCAGTGGCAGGCGGGCCAGACCGCCAGCGCGGAGAACGGCGGCAGCTCGCTGGCCGTGATGGAGGCGAGCAAGGACAAGGCCCTCGCCTACGCCTTCGTGAAGTACGCGGACAAGGACGCGGGTGTCCAGGCCCGCATCAAGGGCGGCGCCTTCCCGGCCACGACCGCGGACCTGAACTCCGACGCGTTCCTGAACACCGAGTTCCCCTATTTCGGCGGTCAGAAGGCGAACCAGGTCTTCGCCGACTCGGCGAAGAACGTGGTGCCCGGCTGGTCCTACCTGCCCTACCAGGTCTACGCGAACTCGATCTTCAACGACACCGTCGGCAAGGCCTACGTGTCCTCCACGCCGCTGCCCGACGCCCTGGCCTCCTGGCAGGACGCCTCGGTGAAGTACGGCAAGGACCAGGGCTTCACCGTCGGCAACTGACGCGCCGGCACAACCCCTGGCCGGCCCGGTGGTTCCGCGACGCGGGACCGCCGGCGCCGGCCCCCCGGGGGCCCGTGGACTGCCGATCCACGGGGTTCCGCCCCCATAGACTTCAGACCAACCAGCGGCTGTGATGTGTGACGAGGTGTACGACGGACGTGGACGGGACCGCACAGAACTCGGTGCTCGGAGCGCAGCGGCGACGGCGCGGCGCGTCGATGGCCGACGTCGCCAAGCTGGCAGGCGTCTCCGCGCAGACCGTCTCCCGGGTCTCCAACGGTTTCCCCGGCGTCCTGGAGGAGACCCGGCAGCAGGTGCTCGCCGCGATGAAGCAGCTCGGCTACCGCCCCAACAGCGCGGCGCGCGCCCTCAAGAGCGGTGAGTTCCGCACGATAGGCGTCATTCTCTTCAGCCTGTCCAGTACCGGCAACATGCGCACCCTGGAGGCCGTCGCGTCCTCCGCCGCGCACGAGGGGTACGCGACCACCCTGCTGCCGGTCACCGCGCCCACGCAGGACGGCGTGCGCGGTGCCTTCACGCGGCTCGGCGAACTCGCGGTGGACGGCATCGTCATGATCATGGAGGTTCACCTCCTGGACGCGATGACCGTGGCGCTGCCGCCGACGGCCCCCGTGGTCGTCGTCGACTCCGACGCCGGCGACCAGTACTGCGTCGTCGACACCGACCAGGCCAGCGGCGCGCGGGCGGCCGTCGAGCATCTGCTGGGCCTTGGCCACGGCACGGTGTGGCACATCGCGGGTCCCAAGGAGTCGTTCGCGTCCGAGCGCCGGGTCGGCGCCTGGCGGCAGGCCCTGGAATCCGCCGGCCGCGACGTGCCGCAACTGCTGCGCGGTGACTGGTCGGCGGAGTCCGGCTACGAGGCCGGACTGCGGATCGCGGCGGATCCGGCCTGCACCGCGGTCTTCGTCGCCAACGACCAGATGGCCCTCGGTGTGCTGCGCGCGCTCAACGAGCGCGGCAGGCGCGTGCCGGAGGACGTGAGCGTGGTCGGCTTCGACGACATCCCCGAGGCCGCCTCCTTCATGCCGCCCCTGACGACGATCCACCAGGACTTCGCCGAGGTCGGCAGGCGCTGCGTCGAGGGCGTGCTGCGCCAGATCCGGGACGACGTCGCGGAGCAGGGCACCACGTTGGTGCCCACCAGCCTCGTGGTCCGCGGCAGCACCGCGCCGCCCCCGGCAGACCGGTGAACCGTCAACCCATGAACTTGTGAACTCGTGAAGTGCCAGAACCTCATCGCCGCCCTCGCGCCCGGTGATGGCAACGCAAACATCCCGTCCCGGACCCCGACGCGGACACGCCCGGGAACGCCCCGCGGCCGCACTACCCGCACATGATCCCGACTCCACTGGAGGAGCCCCCGCCATGCCCCTACTGCGGACAGAAGGGAACGAATTCCGCCTCGACGGCGAGCCGTTCCGCATCATCTCCGGTGGCCTGCACTACTTTCGCGTCCACCCCGAACAGTGGCGGGACCGGCTGCGCAAGGCGCGCCTGCTCGGGCTGAACACCATCGACACCTACGTGCCGTGGAACCTCCACCAGCCCCGGCCCGACGAGTTCCGCGCCGACGGCGGCCTGGACCTGCCCGCCTTCCTGGCACTCGCCCAGGCCGAGGGGCTGCACGTCCTGCTGCGCCCCGGACCGTACATCTGCGCCGAGTGGGAGGGCGGCGGCCTGCCCTCCTGGCTGCTGGCCACGCCCGACATCCGGCTGCGCACCGCCGACCCGCGCTACCTCGAAGCCGTGGACGCCTTCCTCGACCGGCTGCTGCCGCTCGTCACGCCCCACCTTGCCACCCATGGCGGCCCCGTCCTGGCCGTACAGGTGGAGAACGAGTACGGCGCCTTTGGCGAGGACCCCGCCTACCTGACGCACCTCGAGGCGAAGCTGCGCCAAGGCGGTGTCGACGTACCGCTGTTCACCTGCGACCAGCCGGCCGATCTCGCCCGCGGCAGCATCCCGGGCGTTCTGAGCACGGTGAACTTCGGCAGCCGGTCCGCGCAGAACCTGGCCGCGCTGCGCGAGCACCAGCCCGAAGGCCCCCTGATGTGCACCGAGTTCTGGAACGGCTGGTTCGACCGCTGGGGCGGCGTGCACGTCGTCCGCGACGCCGCGAGCGCCGCCGCGGACCTCGACGAACTGCTCACCGCCGGCGCGAGCGTGAACCTGTACATGTTCCACGGCGGCACCAACTTCGGCTTCACCAACGGCGCCAACGACAAGCACACCTACCGGCCGACCATCACCTCCTACGACTACGACGCGCCCCTGGACGAGGCCGGCGACATCACCCCCAAGTACCTCGCCTTCCGCGACGTCCTCGCCCGGCACACCGCCGTCCCCGACGGACCCCTGCCCGAGCCGTCGAAGAAGCTCAACCTCCTCGGCGTCCGGCTCACCGGGACCGCGCCCCTGCTCGGCTCCGCCGACCGGCTGGGCGAGGCAGTGGCCGGCCCCCGCCCGCTGACCATGGAGGAGCTGGGCCAGGACTTCGGCTTCGTCCTGTACGAGACCGAGCTCGCCGAGCCCGGCCCCACCCTGCTGCACTTCGACGGGATCAAGGACCGCGCGCAGGTCTTCCTCGACGGCGCCCCCGTCGGGACCCTGGAGCGGGAACAGCACGAGAGCGCGCTGGCCCTCACCGTCCCGGCGACAGGCGCGACCCTGACGGTGCTGGTCGAGAACCAGGGCCGGGTCAACTACGGGCAGGGCATCCACGACCGCAAGGGACTGACCGGGCCCGTCACGGCGAACGGCAGCGTGCTGACCGGCTGGCGCAGCAGGCCCCTGCCGCTGGACGACCTGTCCGGACTCGCCTTCGCCACGGGCGCCCCGCAGCCCGTAGGGCCCGCGTTCCACCGCGGCACCTTCGAGCTGGAGGCCGCCGCGGACACCTTCCTGGACCTGACCGGCTGGACCAAGGGCAACGCCTGGGTCAACGGCTTCGCGCTGGGCCGCTACTGGTCCCGCGGCCCGCAGCGCCGCCTCTACGTCCCCGCCCCTGTGCTGCGTCCCGGCACCAACGAGGTGGTGGTCCTGGAACTGCACGCCACCGCCCGGCCCGCCGTCGACCTGTGCGACACCCCGGACCTCGGGCCGCTGGAGGAGTGACGGCGACGATCCCCGCGGACGCGGGGCTCCCATCACTGAGGGGCACGACCGGGACGTCCCGGTCGTGCCCCTCAGCTCCGGGGCCTTCCCCGCTACCTGTCCGTCGCGGCCACGATCGGTCGCGAGGCGGACGCGGGCAGACCCCTCGTCATGCCGATGTGCCTGCTTACTTCTTGAAGCCGTAGTTCATCAGCTTCGTCGCGTCCGACGCACGGCTGGTCGCCGAGGGGGCGGCGAGAACGGTACCGATGACCGTCTTGCCGTTCCGGGTCGCGGCGAAGACCAGGCAGTACTTGGCAACGCTGCCGGAACCGGTCTTGATGCCGATGGTTCCGGAGTAGCTGCTCAGCAGCGTGTTGGTGTTGCTCCACGACATGTAGCGGTAGCCACCGGTCTTCGTGGTGACCTTCTGCTTCGTCGACTTCGTCTTCACGACGGTGCGGAAGGTCGCGTACTTCATCGCGCTGCTGGCGAGCTTGGTCAGGTCGCGCGGGGTGGAGTAGTTCGCCCCGCTCCCGATGCCGTCGAACGAGTCGAAGTGGGTGTTCTTCAGACCCAGGCTCTTGGCCGTCGAGTTCATCTTGCCGATGAACGACTTGACCCGTGCGGCCCGCGAGGTGCCGGTGCCGTACTTGTCGGCGAGGGCGTAGGCCGCGTCGCAGCCGGACGGGAGCATCAACCCGTACAGCAACTGACGGACGGTCACCTTGTCACCGACGATCAGGTGCGCCGACGAGGCGCCCTTGGAGACGATGTAGTCGCTGTACGCCTTCTGAATCGTCACCTTGGTGTCAAGGTTCAGATGCGGCTGGGCGAGCACGACGCGAGCCGTCATGATCTTGGTGGTGGATCCGGTGGAACGACGGGTGTCCGCGGCCTTCGTGTAGAGGGTCTTGCCGGTCCCGTTGTTCATCACGAAGCCGCCCTTGGCGGTGATCGTGGGCGTCGCGATCGTCGCGGCCTGAGCCGGGGCGACGAGCGCTCCGGCCGACATCACTGCTCCCGCAGTGATCGTCACCGCGGAGACGCGGGACATGTTCTTTATGCCGTTTTTCAAAGCGTATACCTCAAATGCTCCTATGGGCTGATGGCATGACGAGGCCATCCCACTAGAGACTCCTGAAGCAGGTAAAAGGATGCCCATCCCATCGTGAGAAATTTCTCAGTTCTTTCATGATGTACGCGAACGGAAATACCGAATCATCCGGATACGGGGGATTTACGACCGATGGATTCCCCCGGTCCGCTTCCGCCCCACCCCGCCGACCCCGACACCCCGCGTCCGGTGGGCAGTTGCTTCCCGGCAGACGACGGAGATCGCACTTCGCGCGGCGCTTTTGGGGCGTGTCACACATGCGACAGCCACAAAGCCTTTCAGGCGGGAGGGTTGAGGCAGTTTCATACGCCAGCGGTCCCGATCGGACCGCGACCGGGCGGGGACGTCCTCATCACCCGGTCACCTCGGCTTCAGGAGTAACTGCGTGCGTACGATCCGTCTCAGACCGAGCGGGCGACGTGGAGGTCGAGCCGCCACCGCGGTCACCGGCCTCGTGTCGGCAGCCCTCGCCGTCGTCGGACTCCAACTGCCCACGGCGGCACCCGCGGTCGCCGCGCCCTCCGCCAAGACGGCCACGGCCGTCCGGCAGTGCGGTGACCCCGCGCCCGGGCAGTTCACCTGCATGGCGATGCGCCGCACCGACCTGGCCGCTCGCAGGGGAGTGCAGCCGTTCTCCGCCACCCCGGCCGGCTTCGGCGCCGCCGACCTGCAGAGCGCCTACGCGCTGCCCGCCGACGGCGGCGCCGGCCAGACCATCGCGATCGTGGACGCCTTCGACGACCCGACCGTCGAGGCCGACCTGGCGGTCTACCGCGAGCAGTACGGTCTGCCCGCGTGCACGGCGGCCGACGGCTGCTTCACCAAGGTCGACCAGCGCGGCGGCACGCACTTCCCGGCCGCCGACCCGGGATGGGCCGGCGAGATATCCCTCGACGTGGACATGGTGTCCGCCGCCGCTCCCCACGCCCACATCCTGCTGGTCGAGGCGGACAGCCCCGGCTTCGCCGACCTGGGTGCCGCGGTGGACCAGGCGGTCGCGCTCGGCGCGAAGTACGTCTCCAACTCCTACGGCACCCAGTACGACAGCACTCCGGGCAGCGGCGAGGACCCCTCGGAACTCACCGCCATGGACCCCTACTACAACCACCCCGGTGTGGCGGTCGTCGCGTCCTCCGGTGACAGCAGCTACGGCGTGGCCTATCCGGCGGCCTCCCCGTACGTCACCGCCGTCGGCGGCACCGCCCTGGTGAGGAACTCCGGTACCGGCCGCGGCTGGAGCGAGTCGGTGTGGCACGGCCCCAGCGGCGGCGGCCCCGGTTCCGGCTGCTCGCTCTACGAACCCAAGCCCGCGTTCCAGACCGACACCGCGTGCGCCAACCGGACCGTCGCCGACGTCGCCGCCGTCGCCGATCCGGCGACCGGTGTCTCGGTGTACCAGACCTACGGTGCCGACGGCTGGCAGGTGTTCGGCGGCACGAGCGCGTCCGCCCCGCTCATCGCGGGCGTCTACGCCATCGCCGGCACCCCGGCCGCGGGGACCTACCCCAACGCCTACCCGTACGCCCAGGCCGGCTCGCTGAACGACGTGACCACCGGCAGCAACGGCGCGTGCACCCCTGCACCACTGTGCACCGCGGGCCCGGGCTACGACGGCCCGACCGGGCTCGGCACGCCCCATGGCGTCAACGCCTTCCGCACCGGCCCGCACGGCATGATCAGCGGCACGGTGACCGACAGCGGCACCGGAACACCGATCGCCGGAGCGACCGTCAAGGCCGGTGACAACACGGCCATTTCGAACGCGTCCGGCGCCTACCGGCTGGACATCCCGGTGGGCACCTACGACATGACCGCGAGCGTGTACGGCTACGCCACCGGCCGTGCCTCCGGCGTCGTCCTGGCCGACGGCGGGACCGTGGCCGAGTCCTTCAGCCTCGACGCCCTGCCCACCCAGACGGTCTCCGGCAAGGTCACGGACGGCTCCGGTCACGGCTGGCCGCTCTACGCGAAGATCACCGCCGACCGGGTACCCGGCGGACCGGTCTTCACCGACCCCGCCACCGGCGCCTACTCCTTGAAGCTCCCGCAGGGTGCCTCCTACACCCTGCACGTGACCGCCAACTACCCCGGCTACCAGGCAGTCGACAAGACCGTCGAGGTCGCGACCGCCGACCGGAAGCTGAACGTCCCGGTCCCCGTGGACCCGGCCGCCGCCCGGGCGCCGGGCTACGCCGTGCACCTGCACGGGCCGACCGAGGCCTTCGACTCCGCCTCGGGACCCACCGACGGCTGGAGCGCGGCCGACGCCGACGGCACCGACGGCGGCTGGACCTTCGACGACCCGGGCAGCCGCGGCAACCACACCGGTGGCAACGGCGGCTTCGCGACCGTCGACAGCGACTCCAACGGCGTCCAGACGCAGGACTCCTCGCTGATCTCGCCCTCGTTCGACCTCGGTTCGGCGACCACTCCCATCCTGGCCTTCGACACCGACTACGCCGGATGGGCGGGCAACACGGCGGACGTCGACATCTCGGCCGACGGCGGCGGCACCTGGACCACCGTGTGGGAGAAGAGCTCGATCTGGGTGCCCGGTCCGGCCCACATCGAACTGCCGCTCGACGCCTACGCCGGCAGGAACGACGTCCGGGTGCGCTTCCACTACACCACCTCCGACTGGGGGATGTGGTGGCAGATCGACGACGTCTTCCTCGGGCAGCGCACGTACGACCCGGTGCCCGGCGCGCTCCTCGTCGGCCACGTGACGGACGCCAACACCCGCGCGGGCGTCAACGGCGCCACCGTCACCAGCACCGACGCACCGGCACCCGGTGACCGCACCACCAGCACGGCCACGCCCGACGACCCGCAGGTCGGCGACGGCTTCTACTGGATGTTCTCGCACCTGACGGGCAACCACCCGGTGTCCGCCGTACTGTCCCACTACGCCACGGCCACCGAGACCGTGGACATCTCCCCGGACGCCACGGTCAGGCACGACCTTCCCCTCAAGGCAGGCCGGTTCAAGCTGACCCCGGCGTCCATCGCCAAGAGCGTGGCCTGGGGCAAGAGCGCCGGGCAGAGCGTGACCGTCACCAACGACGGCACCGCGCCGGCCACCCTCGACCTGACCGAGAAGGCCGGAGGTCTCACCGTCGAGCGGGCGGCGACCGCGGCGCGGCAGCAGGACGGTGCCCCGCTCCACCTGGTCAAGGGCTCCTACTCGCCGCTGAGGCTCACCTCGCCCGCCGCCGCCTCCAAGACGGCCCAGGACGACGCCACGACCCGCGCCCTGGGCACCCCTGGCACCGCCTGGCAGCCCGTCGCCGACCTGCCCACCGCCACCGGTGACAACGCCGTCGACACCTACCAGGGCACCGTCTACTCCGCGTTCGGCTCCACCGGGGGCCACGGCACCGCGGACCTGTACGCGTACAACGGCAGCTGGACCAAGCTCGCCTCCGCCGCCGACACCCGCGACGCCCCGGCGCACGGCGTGATCGACGGCAAGATCTACGCGGCGGGCGGCTGGGGCGCGGCCGGCAGCCCCGACGGCAAGCTGGAGATCTACGACATCGCGACCGGCACCTGGAGCACGGGGGCCACCATGCCCAAGCCGTACGCCGGCGCGGGCAGCGCGGTACTCGACGGCAAGCTGTACTCCGTCGGCGGCTGCTTCACCATCGGCTGCGGCTCCACGGACGTCTCCGTCTACGACCCCGACACCGACACCTGGTCGATGGCGGCCCCCTACCCGCAGCCGGTGTCCTGGGAGTCCTGCGGCACCATCGCGGACAAGCTCTACTGCTCCGGCGGCGAGGCCCAGCACGTCACCACCAAGCACGCCTACGTGTACGACCCGGCCACCGACGTCTGGTCTCCGGTGGCGGACCAGCCGACCGACGCCTGGGGCGCCTCCTACGCCTCGGCCAACGGCCTGCTGCTGATCCGCGGCGGCTCGGTCGCCAACGGCACCGCGCTGACCAACCAGGCGTGGGCCTACGAGCCGAACGAGAACACCTGGACCGCCCTGCCCAACGCCAGCACCTCGGTCTACCGCGGCGGCGGTGCCCTGGGCTTCTACGCGATCGGCGGCCTCACCGGCCAGGGCACTCCGGTCAAGACCTCCGAGGTCCTGCCCGGCTACGACCAGGAGCACGCCGCCGACGTCACCTGGCTGGCGGAGAGCACGAACAAGGTGACCCTCCAGCCGGGCGCCTCCACGACGGTCACCGTCGTACTCGACGCCTCCGTCCCCGAGATCACCCAGCCGGGCACCTACACCGCCGCGCTGATCCCGCGCAGCGACACCCCGTACCGGCTGGACCCGCTGGGCGTCTCTCTGACCGTGAAGCCGCCCGCCACGTGGGGCAAGATCGCCGGCACGGTGACGGCGTCCGGCGGCGGCCCGATCACCGGCGCGACGGTGCAGGTCTCCACCTGGGCCACGCACTACACGCTGAAGACGGCCGCGGACGGCAGCTACGCACTGTGGCTCGACACCCGCAACAACCCGCTCCAGCTCATCGCGGCCAAGGACGGCTACCAGCCGCTCGCGGTCACGGTGAAAATCAAGAAGGGAGCGACGACCGTCCACGACTTCACCCTGCTGACGAGCTGACCCGCACGCTCCGCCACCGACCCGAGACGTCCCCGCCGCCGGTGCCCCCGGTGGCGGGGACGCCTCGTTCCCGCTGCCGGGGACACGCCGGCTACCGGCCGACGGGTTCGGGGGGCGTCGTCGGGGCGGCGTCGACGGTCACCGGGGCGCGGGCGCCCGCGCCGTGGGGCAGGCCGCGCACCGCGGCGGAGGCCAGCGGAGCCAGGACCGCCGTTGCGTAGACCACGCCCGCGACCGCGGCCACCTGGAATCCCCCGAAATGGTCGGCGAGCGGTGCCACGCTCAACTGGCCGACGGGGATGGCGATGTACGACAGCAGGTCGTCGAAGGAGGACACACGCGACAGTGCGTGCGGCAGGACGTGTTCCTGCAGCGAGGTGTCCCAGCCGACGGACGCCACGGAGGAACCCAGCCCGGCGGTGAAGGCGGCGGCGATCAACCAGGGGGCACGGAGGTGCGCACCCAGCACCAGGAGCGGCAGCGCACCCAGCACGCTCACCAACTGGCCCAGCCGGAGCAGGTGGCGGACCGTCAGCCGGTACATCAGCGCGCTCATCACGAGCAGGCCCGCGCCACGGGCGCTGAGCACGAAACCCCAGGCCGCCTCGCCGTCGGCCTGCCGGGTGAGCTCGGGTCCCAGGATCTGCCAGGTACCGACCTGCACCAAGTTGACCACGCAGAAGGCGAGCGACACCGTCCAGACCCACCGGATCCGGCGGAAGGCGTCCCAGCCCTCGCGGATGTCGGTGAGCAGGCCGACCGAACGGCGTTTGTCGGAGGGCCCGTTGAGCGGGGCCAGGCGTGTGAGGCACGCGGCGGCAAGGAGGTAGGTCAACGCGTCGAAGGCGATGGCCGGCCCTCCGCCCATGGCTGCCACCAGCACGCCCGACAGGCTCGGCCCGAGGATCTTGGTGGCGTTGCGTACGGATCCCAGCAGCGCGTTCGCCTGCCGGAGCCCGTCTCCCGGGACGAGTTGGGGCAGGATGCCGCGCAGGGCCGGCGTGGTGAAGGCGGCGAGGACGCCGTTCACGAATCCCAGAGCGGCCACCGGGAGTAGGGCGTAGCGGCCGGTCAGCAGCAGGGCGGCCACACCGCCCTGGGTGAGGGCCGAGCCCAGGTTCGCGGCCACCAGCAGGGTGCGGCGCGGAAGACGGTCGGCCGTGGCTCCGCCCACCACCAGGAACACCAGCAGCGGCACCATGTAGGCGGTGAGGACCACGCCCAGGTCGCCGGGGCTTCCCGAGGCGTCCAGGACGGCGAAGGCCAGCGCGACCGGGGCCATCGCACTCCCGAGCAGGGACACCGACTGCGCGGTGAAGAACCAGCGGAAGCCCTTGTTCGCAAGGAGGGGTGAGAGCACGCACCGCAGTCTGCGGAAGGAGCCGGGCCGGGCACTATCGTTTCGGCAGGAGGCGAAAGATGACCCTGCTGCGGATGAGTTCCCTGGCCCTGTCGCGGTCCCGGTTCGCGCTGTCGCCGCTCGCCGAGACGCTCGCGTCCACGATGGTGCTGGGTTCCGCGCACGCCGACCCGTGGCTGGCCCCCTGGCACGCCCGTCATCACGGCGCGTTCCTCGCCACCCTGGACACCGACCCCTTCGCCAAGGGGCTCGTCCGGTTGCTGAGCTCCACCAAGTGGATGCCCGGCCACGTCGTGATCCCACCCACCGGCGGCATGCGCACCGTCCTGGACGACGAGCTCGCCCACGTGGCCGCCATGCCCGACGCCCAGGTGCGGGCCGAGTTGGAGGAGTCCGTGGCGCACAGCTGGGAGCGGCACACGCTGGACCAGTGGCTGACCGGACGCAACTGGGCCACCAGAACCGCCGACCTGTTCCGCCGCACCTGGACGGCCCATGTCGCCCCCGACTGGCCCCGCCGCCGGGCCCTGCTGGAACGGGACGTCACCTACCGCGCGGGACTGCTCGCCGCCTACGGCTGGCCCCGCGCCCTGGAGCGGATGAGTCGTCGCAGCGCCTGGGTCGGCACCGACGCCATCCGCTTCAGCGACCGGCCCTCCCCGGACCGCTTCGTCGGCGAGGACGGCATGCAGTTCATACCGATCGCCGCCATTTCCGCGGGCACATGGCTGTGCGAGGCCCCACCGGCCTCCTATGCGCTGGTCTACCCGGCCCGCGGCAGCGCCGCCGCCGACCCCGGCCCCGCACCCGGCCGGGCGCTGGCGCGATTGATCGGCACCGGACGTGCCGCCATCCTCCACGAACTGCGACGCCCCGCCACCACGAGCGAGCTCGCCGCCCAACTCGGCCTGTCCCTCGGCACCGTGGGGGGCCACCTGACCGTGCTGCGCGACGCGGACCTCGTCACCGGAACGCGGATCGGCAGACGCGTCGTCTACCACCGCACCGCGACCGGCGACCTCCTCACCGGCCGGCACCAGGACCGCTGACGTCGGTCCCCCCGCTCAGCCGCTCTTCGCCGCCTCGACGGCGCGCCGCAGGTTCTCCCTGAACGACGCCCCGGCGGGATCGTCGCCGAGGGCAAGGTGCAGCGACCCGGCCTCGGACTGGTGCGACCAGCGGGCGAGGACCGACACTCCGCTGTCACGTGCCCAGTGCGGATCGACGTCGGTGACCGTGATCTCGCCCAGTCGCGCGGAATGCGCCGTGACGCCGCCGCTGTATGTGACGGCGACCAGCAGATGCCGGGGCAGCAACACGGCCGCCGTCAGCGTCTCGGGCAGGGCCCTTCCCCCGAGCAAGCGCCCGAGGCCGGTGCGGCGTCGGGGGACGCTGCGGGTCTCCACGCAGCAGACGGCGGCTGCCGCGACGTCACCGAGCAGTTCGCTCTCGGCCTCGGCGAGGATCGCGGTCCGCAACCCGGAATCCAGATGCCCCACCGCGCACCCGCGGCTCGACCGGTCGTACAGCTGCTCCGCCATCCGCGCATCGTAGCCGCGCTACAACTCCCGTACAGCCGCAATGCCCTGGCCGCCCGGGGGTGCCACGGCGGTCCGCGGTGTGCCGACTCAGTTCCCTCGGTCCTCGGCCATGCCGACAGCGAAGGGGAACGACTCCAGGACGCTGCGCCGCGCCGGATCCTGCTCCGCTTCGGCCAGGTCCGCGAGCGCCTGCACGAGCCGTGCGCGTTGATCTGGCGGCAGTTGCAGCAGCACCCCGCCGACGCCCTCCATCATCTTCACCGCGGAGTCGGGGTCCACTTCCTCGTCCCCGCAGCTCTCCAGCCACCACACGACGTCGACAAGCAGTCCGGCGAGCGCCGGCACGAGCGGATCCATGACACCCATCCGTGCAACCTAGCCGATCCCTATGACAGGGCGTCCCCGGCCGGACCTGTCGTCACAGGTGATCGGTGGGCTCGCACCAACCTCAAGACCAACGCTCACGCCAGGCCGGTGTGCAAGCGCCCCTTCATCGAGCCGGAACCCACCGACCACGCGCTCGCCGTCGAACAGCGCACCGGGATCACGCGGGACCGCGTCCGAGAGATCGCCACGGCCGTCATGCATCTGTCCTGAGGAGGTCGGTCACCGGATCCCCGCCGGTCATCCCGCCTGGGCGGTCTGTCCGTCGACGGGGATGTCCAGGCGGCCGGCGACCGTGGTGAGCGCCGTTCCCAGCGGGAGGGCGACGCGGGTGAGGGCGTACCGATCGCCGCGGGTCGCGTCCCGGTTGACGATCAGCACCGGCTTGCCGGCTCCGGCCGCCTGACGGACGAACCGGAGCCCGGACATCACCGTCAGCGAGGAGCCCAGGACCAGCAGCGAGGCCGCCTCGCTCACCAGCGCGCGGCATTGCGCGACCCGCGACGGCGGAACAGCCTCGCCGAAGAACACCACGTCGGGTTTGAGCACGCCGCCGCAGACCGTGCACGGCACTACGTGGAAGTCCCGTACCTGGTCGTCGGTGAGGTCGGCGTCGCCGTCCGGGTTGATGCCCGCGGCCACCGGCTCGAAGCCCACGTTGGCCTCCTCCAGTCGCCGCGCGAGTTCGCGGCGCGGGCTGAGGGTGCCGCAGGAGAGGCAGACGACCCGGGCCAGGCTCCCGTGGAGTTCGACGACGCCTTCGCTGCCGGCGGCCTGGTGGAGGCCGTCGACGTTCTGGGTGATCGCGCCGGAGAGCAGGCCGTGGCCCTCGAACGCGGCCACGGCCCGGTGCCCGGCGTTGGGACGGGCGCGGCCGAAGGTACGCCAGCCCAGGTGGCTGCGCGCCCAGTACCGGCGCCGGGCCTGGGCGTCGGCGGTGAAGTCCTGGTAGGTCATCGGGGTGTGCCGGCTCAGGCTGCCGCCCTCGCCCCGGTAGTCGGGGATGCCCGACTCCGTGGAGATGCCGGCCCCGCTGAGGACCAGCACACCGCCGGTGCTCAGCGCCTCGACGACCGGTTCCAGGTCCGTGGTGCCCGGCGGTAGGTCCTCGGTCGGGGTCCAGCTCAAAGTAGGGCGCATGCGCATGCCGCAAGGGTACGGAACGCGCTGCCGGTGCACGTTCCCGCCCACCGGCAGGGCGGCGCACGATGCCGCCGACGACCGGGCAGTACGACACCCGTGGGCGTCAGCCCCTCGGCGGGCGATCGGCCACGTGGCCGGTCGGGTTCCCGGAAGCCATGCCCGCGTCCTGGGCGTCGGCCGTCCAGTCCAGGAGCAGTCGCAGGGATTCCGCGGAGGCGCTGCCCGGCTCGGTGGTGTAGACCACGAGCGCCTGGGCGGGGTCGTCGGCCACCCGCAGCGTCTCGTAGGAGAGGGTGAGGTCCCCCACGACCGGGTGATGGATGCCCTTGGTGCCCGAGGTCCTGTCCTGTACCGGGTGCTGCGCCCACAGGTCCCTGAACTCCGGGCTCCTGGCGGCCAGATCACCGACCACCGATGCCAGCACCGGGTCGTCGGGGTAGAGACCCGCTTCCAGGCGCAGGTAGGCGACGCTCTCACGCGCGCAGGCGTCCCAGGCGGCGTACAGGGAACGGGAACGTGGATCGAGGAACGTGAGCTTGGCGATGTTGCGGTCCGCCGGCGCCATCCCCGCGAAGTCCCCCAGCAGGGCGGCCGCGGCGCGGTTCCACGCCAGCACCGTCATGCCGCGCCCCATGACGACGGCCGGGGTCCCGTCGAGGGACTTCAGCATCGAGTGGAGGATCGGCCTGGCGGTCTGGGCGCCGTCCCCGGCCGGCGCGGGGCGGCGGCGCGGAGGACGGGCGCCCGCGATGCGGTGCATGTGCTGGGTCTCGTCCTCGTCCAGGCGCAGGGCGGTCGCCAGTGCGTCCAGGATCTCGGGCGAGGCGCCGGTGACGCGGCCCTGTTCCATGCGCGTGTAGTAGTCGACGCTGATTCCCGCGGCTTTCGCCACTTCCTCGCGGCGGAGCCCCGCCACGCGCCGACGCCCGCCCGCGGCGGCGAGCCCGATGTCCCGGGGCGTGAGGCGTGAGCGCCGCGACGTGAGGAAGTCCTTCAAGTCGGTGGCCGGACTCGTCGTTCCCATGGTTCCTGGCACGTGATGTCCCATCGTGGCGCCGGCCTCGGCCGGGCGCGGGCCTGCTGGTAGGGGGTGGGCGTGATGGCGACGCACGGGCGCCGACGGGTCAGCGCTCCTCGGGGAAGGTGCCGCCGTACATCGGCAGACCGCTGAGGGAAGCGGCCCTGGACACCTCTTCCTCGATGACGTCCCAGTGCTCCGCGAGGACTCCGTCCCGCATGCGGATGAAGTCGGCCGCGATCCACGGAGCCGGCTGTCCGTGGCCGGTGAAGCGTCCGCGCACCATCACCATGTCGCCCTCGGCCATGATCAGGTCGAGCTCGTGGCGCAGCTCTCCGGGGAGGGTCTTGACCAGGTCGAACAGCCCTTCGCGGCCGGGTGCGATGTGGGCGCTGTGCTGGATGTAGTCCGGGGACCAGAACTTCTCGGCGACGGCGTAGTCCCGCTGGTTGAACAGGGTGTCGAAGGCCTCGCGGACGATCGCCTTGTTCCGGTCTTCGGTGGTGCTCATCTTGCGTGGTGCTCGCTTTCATGTCGTGAGGTCGCCGGACCCGGTAAAAACCGCTGCCGCTCGGTGCGCAGCCCGGCGCCACATGGTGATTTGTCTACTTATTGACCACCATATGTTTAGTGGTCCACCTGGTCAACAATCCGGGCGGACGACGGCACCCCGGAGCCCCGGTGGGACGGACCGGCATGCCGCGCCCCGCAGCGATCAGTTCTGCGCGGAGGACCCCGCTCGAGGGATCACGGCGACCGCCGAGCGCGCCGTCCGTTCGAGCGTCGCCGCGTCGACGCCCGCCTTGGCGATGGAGTCGATGCCCCGGATGACGCTGAGCAGCAGGTATCCCAGGGCGGAGGAGTCGGCGCGGTCGGCCGCCTCCCCCGCGTCCTGGGCGTCGCGGATCGTGGCCGCGAAGATGCCGGCGAGATCGTCGAACGCGCGGCGGGCCACTTGCGCCACCTTCTCGTCCTCGCCCGCGAGGTCCGCGGTGGCCTTGGTGAGGAAGCACCCGCGGTGCGGCGACTCTGCGGCGAAGGCGTCGGCGATCGAGACGAGGTAGTTCTCGAGCCGCGCCAGGGGCGAGCCGGGCGCGGCGTCCGGGGCGCCTCGCAACTGATCGCGGGCCTGGGCGACGAGGGCCTGGCAGTAGTCGGAGAAGACGCGCAGGTACAGGTCGCGCTTGTTGCCGAAGGCCTTGTAGATGCTGCCCTTTCCCAGCCCGGTCGCCTCCATGAGGTCGTAGGTGGACGTGCCCGCGAATCCCGTGGACCAGAACCGGTCGCGCACGACGTCCAGGACGACGGTCTCGTCGAAGCCTCGTTTTCTTCCCATGCCTCCACGGTACGGGATTGTGGTCCACTTGGACCACTACCCTTGAGGCTTCGCCCGGTGCACACTCAACGCTAGACCTGAACCCCCTTCGAGACTTGGACATTTTTTTAGGTTTGGATTCATTTAGAGATGTGGTCTACTTTTGAGACCGCAGTACATCGACTACCCAAGGAGTCCTGGATGTCCCAGGTTGTGTCCCCTCAGCCGCACGTCGCCGTCGCCTTCCACTCCGGATACGGACACACCGCCGTCCTCGCCGAAGCGGTCCGGCGCGGGGCCGAGAAGACCGGCGCACACGTGACACTCGTCGCGGTGGACGGCATCACCGAAGAGCAGTGGCACCAGCTGGACACGGCCGACGCGGTGGTCTTCGGGGCGCCGACCTACATGGGCGGCGCCTCCGCGGGCTTCCACGCGTTCGCCGAGGCCAGCAGCGGCAGGTACCTCAACGGCACGTGGGCGGACAAGATCGCGGCCGGCTTCACCAACTCCGCGTCCAAGAGCGGGGACAAGCTCAACACCCTGAACTTCCTGGCCGCGTTCGCCGCCCAGCACCACATGATCTGGGTGGGTCTCGGGCTGGCCCCGGGCTGGAACGCCCTTCAGGCGAGCGAGAACGACCTCAATCGGCTCGGGTTCTGGGTCGGCGCGGGTGCCCAGACCCCCCAGGACGGGGGCGTCGAGACGGTGCACGGGTCCGACATCGCCACCGCCGAGCACCTCGGGGCGCGGGTCGCCGCGCAGGCGGCCGCCCTCGCCGCCGGCCGGACCGCCCTGGCCGGGACCACCGCCGCCTGACCCGTCGCCTCCCAAGGCCGCCCGGGAAACATCTTTCGATCCGGAGCACGGGGCCCTCCCCGGTCCGTGCCACCAAGAAGACACGAAGAGACAAGGAGAACCATCCATGCCCCTGCACGGTGAGTACGAGCCGAGCGCGACCGAGTGGGTGCGCGAGCAGGTCGCGCAGTACGAGGCCACCGACGGCGCCGAAGGCGGGACCTTCCTGGACCTGCCGGTCGTCATCCTGACCACCAAGGGCGTGAAGTCCGGGAAGATCCGCAAGATGCCCCTGATGCGGGTGGAGCACAACGGCTCCTACGCGGTGGCGGCCTCCAACGGAGGCTCCGACACGCACCCCTCCTGGTACCGCAACGTCGTCGCGCACCCACAGGTCGAGGTGCAGGACCGCGCGGTCAGGCAGGACATGACCGCGCGTGAGCTCCACGGCGAGGAGAAGGCCGAGTGGTGGAAGCGCGCGGACGCCGCCTACCCGCCGTTCGTCGAGTACCGGGCCGGGACCGAGCGCGACATCCCGTTGTTCGTCCTGGAACCGCTGACGGACCAGGGCTGACGCGGCCCCGGCCCCCGGGGGGAGCGCAGCGGCAGGCAGCGCTCCCCCCGGGCATCGCAGCCGAGCGCATCCGGCTGCCCTCCGCCGGACCGTCCACGAGTCCTTCCCCCTCTCGACTCGCAGGTGCCGTCTCGCCCCCCCACACACAGGAAGTCCCCGAGCACCATGACCAGTTACCACGAACCGGCCCCTGGCGGGCCGACCGCGAACAGCATGCGGCGGGCCCTCAAGCGGGCCTCCAACGGCGTGGCCCTCGACACCGACGAAGCCGCGGTGCTGCTCCAGGCAGGCGGCGACGATCTGGCCGGCCTGATCGCCACAGCGGGACGGATCCGCGACGCGGGCCTGGAGGCGGCGGGACATCCCGGAGTGATCACCTACTCCCGGAAGGTCTTCATCCCGGTCACCCGTCTGTGCCGGGACAAGTGCCACTACTGCACCTTCGCGACGGTGCCCGGCAAGCTGCGACGCGCCGGGCACGGCATGTTCCTGTCCCCGGACGAGATCGTGGAGATCGCCCGGCAGGGCGCGGAACTGGGCTGCAAGGAGGCACTGTTCACCCTCGGTGACCGTCCCGAGGACCGCTGGCCCGAGGCCCGGGAGTGGCTGGACGCGCACGGCTACGACGACACGCTCGCGTATGTGCGCGCCATGTCCATCCGCGTCCTGGAGGAAACGGGGCTGCTGCCGCACCTCAACCCCGGGGTCATGAGCTGGACGGACTTCCAGCGGCTGAAGCCGGTCGCGCCGTCGATGGGCATGATGCTGGAGACCACGGCGACCCGGCTGTGGTCCGAGCCCGGCGGCCCGCACCACGGCTCGCCCGACAAGGACCCCGCCGTACGCCTGCGGGTGCTGGAGGACGCCGGCCGTTCCAACGTGCCTTTCACCACCGGGATCCTCATCGGGATCGGGGAGACGTACCAGGAGCGCGCGGAGTCCTTGTTCGCGCTGCGGAAGGTCGCTCGCGAGTACCGCGGCATCCAGGAAGTGATCATCCAGAACTTCCGCGCGAAACCGGACACGGCGATGCGCGGGATGCCGGACGCGGAGCTGGACGAACTGGCCGCCACCATCGCGGTCGCCCGTGTGGTGCTGGGACCGGCGGCGCGCATCCAGGCGCCGCCGAACCTGGTGGACTCCGAGTACGCGCTGATGCTGGAAGCGGGTATCGACGACTGGGGCGGGGTCTCCCCGCTGACGCCGGACCACGTCAACCCCGAGCGCCCCTGGCCGCGGATCGACGAGCTGGCCCGGCGCACCGCCGAGGCGGGTTTCTCCTTGCGGGAACGCCTGACCGTCTACCCCGAGTTCATTCGCCGCGGCGAATCGTGGCTGGACCCGCGGCTGCTGCCGCACGTCGCCGCGCTGGCCGATCCGGGGACCGGGCTGGCCCGTGAGGACGCGGTGGTGCGGGGCCGTCCGTGGCAGGAGCCGGAAGAGGCCTTCACCGCCACCGGCCGTACCGACCTGCACCGCACCATCGACACCGAGGGCCGCACCGGCGACCGGCGAGGCGACTTCGACGACGCCTACGGGGACTGGGACGCCGTACGGGAGAAGACCGCCGCGGTGGGCGTGCCCACACGTCTCGACGGCGACCTCCGTGCCGCCCTGGCACAGGCATCGAACGACCCCACGAAACTCACGGACGACCAGGCGTTGGCGTTGTTCCATGCCGATGGTGCGGCGTTGGACGCGTTGGCGCGGATCGCGGACGACGTGCGGCGGGACACGGTGGGCGACGAGGTG
>NZ_JBIARB010000026.1:0-63448 GCF_042889545.1 Streptomyces sp. NPDC002574 | reverse complement strand
GATGCTCCGAGACGGAACCTTCTACGAACCGCGCCTCTCCTAAACAACCGTCGCATGACCAGCTCAGGCTTGCCGAAGGACATAGAGGCACCCCCTCCCCAGTAGGGTCGAGCCGTGACCGCAACCAGGCCCCTGCTGACCGCGCTGTACGACGACCACGGCGACCGCCCCGACGCGCTCGTCGTCGCGGGGGCGGCCACCTCCCGCGAACGGCTGCTGGCCGCGGCCGGGGCCGTGGCCGCACGGATCGCCGGGGCACCCGCGGTGGCCGTGCACGCCACCGCCACGCTGGAGACGGTCGTCGCGGTCGTCGGCGGGCTGCTCGCGGGTGTGCCGGTGGTGCCGGTGCCGCCCGACGCGGGCCCGTCCGAACGCGGGCACATCCTCGAGGACTCCGGGGCGGTCGAGATGCCCCCGGTCGACCTCGCCGAGGCCCACGCCTTCGACGGCCCCGAGCCCGGCCAGGACACCACCGCCCTCGTGCTCTACACCTCCGGCACGACCGGCGCCCCCAAGGGCGTCCTCGTCCCGCGCCGCGCGATCGCCGCCGACCTCGACGCGCTCGCCGGTGCGTGGGAGTGGACCGCGCAGGACACCCTCGTCCACGGCCTGCCGCTGTTCCATGTGCACGGGCTCGTGCTCGGCGTGCTGGGCGCCCTGCGCACCGGCAGCCGCCTCGTCCACACCGGGCGCCCGACCCCGCGGGCCTACGCGGAGGCGGGCGGCAGCCTGTACTTCGGCGTGCCCACCGTCTGGGGCCGCGTGGCCGCCGACCCGGAGGCCGCCAAGGCGCTCGCCGGCGCCCGGCTGCTGGTGTCCGGCAGCGCGCCGCTGCCCGCGCCGGTCTTCCGGGACCTGGAGGCGCTGACCGGGCAGCGGCCCGTCGAGCGCTACGGCATGACGGAGACCCTGATCACCGTGAGCACCCGCGCCTCCGGCGAGCGGCGTCCCGGTTCCGTCGGCCTGCCGCTGCCGGGCATCCGCACCCGGATCGCGGCCGGGCCCGGCGAGGAGATCGGGGAGCTGCAGCTGACCGGGCCGACGCTCTTCGACGGCTACCTCGGGCGGCCCGAGGCCACCGCCGCGTCGTACACCGAGGACGGCTGGTTCCGCACCGGGGACATCGCGGCGGTCGACCCGGACGGCATGCACCGGATCGTCGGCCGGGCCTCCACCGACCTGATCAAGTCAGGCGGCTACCGGATCGGCGCCGGCGAGGTCGAGAACGCCCTGCTGGACCACCCCGCCGTACGGGAGGCGGCGGTGGTCGGCGCCCCGCACGCGGACCTCGGCCAGGAGATCGTGGCGTACGTCGTCGCCGAGGGGGTGACCGAGCGGGAACTGATCGACTTCGTCGCCGGTCACCTGTCGGTGCACAAGCGTCCCCGCAAGGTGCGCTTCCTGGCCGAGCTGCCGCGCAACGCCATGGGCAAGCCCCAGAAGAAGCTGCTGCCGCCGGCGTAGGTCCGCGGACGGGCAGGCATGGCAGGCTTGCCGGAGGAGCAGGAACAGCGGGAGCGGCGGAAGAGCCGGAACAGCGGGCACAGCGGGCACAGCGGGAATCGGACGGGGAGAGGCCAGATGCCGACGGACAACGACACCGCGTCGGCGCGTCTGATGAAGCTGTTCGAGGCCCACCGCCTCACGCCCACCCAGCGCCGGATCGCCCACTGCCTGGTGCGGCGCGCCGCCGACGCGCCCTTCCTGTCCAGCGTCGAGGTCGCCGAACTGGCCGGGGTCAGCCAGCCCTCCGTGACCCGCTTCGCCGTCGCCCTCGGCTTCGACGGCTACCCCGCGCTCCGCCGCCACCTGCGGGAGGTCGTGCCCGTCGCGGTGCCCGAGGGGCGGCCGGCCGGCGACGCGTACAACGAGTACCAGGAGGCCGTCCAGGCCGAGATCGAGAACCTGCGGCACCTCGCGGCGCTCCTCGCCGACCCGGCCCCCGTCGCCCGGGCCGGGGCGCTGCTGGCCGGGTCGCGCCCGCTGCTCGTGCTCGGCCTGCGCGCGGCCGCCGCCCAGGCGCGCGGCTTCGGCTACTTCGCGGGCAAGGTCCACCCCGACGTGCGCCTGCTCGACGAGGGCGGCAGCATGCTCGCCGACCGCGTCGACGCGGCGGTGCTGGCCGGGGCGAGCGCGCTGCTGTGCTTCGCCCTGCCGCGGCACCCGCGCGAGGTCGTCGAGGCGCTCGCGTACGCCCGCGGGGCGGGGCTCACCGTCGTGACCGTGGCCGACAGCGCGTTCGCGCCGGTCGCGGCGCACTCCGACATCCTGCTCCCGGCGGCGGTGGGAACCGGCCTCGCCTTCGACACCGCGTGCGCGCCCATGCTGCTGGGACGGGTGCTGCTGGAGGCCATGTGCGACGGGCTGCCCGACGCCCAGGCCCGGCTGGAGGAGTTCGACGCGAAGGCGGCGGCCGCGGGCCTTTTCGTGGAGTGAGTTCTCCTCACGGAATTCTGATGTTCGCCGAGTAACCTCCCTCCTCGACATCCGGCGGAGCGCGAAGGAGGGGCAGGACGTGGTACGCGGAACATATGTGCTGGCAAGGGTCGCGGTTCTGGTGCGGGCGGCGGCACGCTGGCTGTGGTGGCTGGGAGTCGTCGCGGCGGGGATCGGGGTCTTCGTCCCCGGGCTGACCGGTCGGCGCATCGGCGTCCTCGGCGGCGCCGCCCTGTTCGTGGTGGCCGCCTTCGCCGCCTTCCTCGTCCGGCGCCGGCGGTACGTCGCCCTGGCCGGGCAGGCGGGGCGTGCCCCCCGGTCCGTGTACCTCCAGGACCGCCGCGTCACGGCCCGCGGCTGGGCACGCTCGCGCCGCTGGTGGCTGCTGGGCGCCTTCGCCGTCGCCCTCGCCTCCAGCGTCGCCGTACCGGCGGCCGCCGGAATGCTGCTCGCGGGCCTCGGCGCGGGGCTGTGGGCCAAGGCGGTGGGCATAGGGCGCTGGGAGCGTGCGCACGACGAACTGCTCTGGGTCCGCCCCGAGCACGCGGGCCGCGGCCCGGCCGCGCCGTCCGTCCCCTCGTACGAGGCCACCGGCCCCGTCGCCGGCGACGCCGGCCCCGGCGGCACGCGCCGCCGCCTCCCGGCCGCTGCCGCCCGCTGACGCGGCTGCGCCGCGGTACGGGTGCGTCCCGGTCCCCTCGCGCGGGCTCACCCGCCGGCCCCGGCCCGGACGGCCGCTCGGCGGGGACCTACGTGCCGTGCGGCCGTTCTGCCCCCGTCTCCGAGAGCGTTCTGGGCGCGGCCGAGGTGTTCGCGCCGGTGCGGTGCGGTGCGGTGCCCGGGACGACCGGGAGCTCCGGCGGGGCGTGAGCCCGCGCGCGGCCCGGTTCGGTCTGCCCGGCCGTGGAACGATCCGGGCAGGCCGGCTGCGTGCCGAGGGCCGGGGTGCCGTGGCGGGTCGTGGGGTGCTGGACGGTAGGGCCAGGGGATCAGGGTCTGTCTGGCACATGATCAGCGGGCCGGCTCGCGGAGCCAGGGTCACACGCGGGGTCCGGCACGAACAGACTCATCCGGTAGGTGGTCGGATGCGCCCGGCCCCCGCAGAACCTGTTGATCCGGATCAGCGCATCGCTGTCGATCCGCTCCTCTGCGGCCCGCAGGGCACGGAGGTGGCCATGCCATTGCGACTCATCTTGGGTCTCGAAGACCACTTCCCCATGGCCCGCGCCCGGAGCAGTGCGCGCGGCAGCCCGCCGTATCGCGTCCTGTTGTTTTCGTTTCCTCTTCCGCTGGCCTGGCACCGGCCCAGCATCGCTACCCCAGCGCTACCCCGGCAAGGTCGTCACCGCAAAGCGCGGGGCAGCGATCATTCGGCCCGTTCCGCGTGAGAAGGGGGCGCTGGTCGTCCCGTCCGACCCCGTGCAGCCCTGCGGAATCTGCCGTGCGGCGTGCGGCCGCCGTCACCGGGCCCGGTCCGGGTGAATCGGCAGAGGTCGGCGGGAGTCGTCGGTGCGCGGTGCCGCGTAGCGGTCCCGGATGGCAGTGCACGGCAGGCGGCACGGCCCGCAGGGCTGCGCGGCCCCGGCGCCCGGGGCGTTCGTGGCCCGGGAAAGCCCTCGGGGCACGCGCGGGGCAGGGCGTCGCGCGGCGCGGAACCGGTCGGGCGGCGCGCAGCGCGTCGTCAGCCGCCGGACTCGGTGACGAGTTCCGCGAGGGTCTGGGCGCGGCGGAGGGTGCGGAAGTGCGGGGGGTCGCCGGTGTGGCCGTGGACGGCGGGGCGGAGCAGGGAGTTGTAGGCGAAGTGGGTGGAGAAGTAGTACGCGCCGGTGTCGAGGAGGGCGATGTGGTCGCCCTCCTCCAGCAGGGGGAGGGCGCGGGCAGAGGCGACGAGGTCGCCCGCGAAGCAGCAGGGGCCGGCGATGTCCTGGAGGACGGGGTCGCCCTGCTTCGGGCGGCCCTTGCCGTCGAGCGCCAGCACACGCAGCGGCCAGGCCCCGGGGGCGAAGACGGTACGGGTGGCGACCTGCACGCCGGCGTGGGTGACCGCGATGGCCCGGCCGCCCGCGGACTTGGCGTACTCCACCCGCGCGAGGACCGTGCCGTGTCGGGCCAGCAGTGAGCGGCCGAACTCGGTGACCAGCCCGTAGCGCCCGTCGAAGAGTCCGGGAACGGCGGCCCGCAGCACCGCCGCGTACTCGGCGAAGGAGGGGCGCTCGTCGTCGGAGGTGAAGTCGACCGGCAGGCCGCCACCGATGTCGACGACGCGGACCTGCTGCCGGCCGGCCTCGTGGTTGATCCGCTCGGCGAGTTCGTACGTGGCGCGGACGCCGGCCGCCATGAGGTCCAGGGGGACGCCCTGGGAGCCGGTGTGCGTGTGGAGGCGGGTGAGCCAGGGGCGGTCGAGGAAGGCCCGGACGACCCGGTCGGCGGCTCCCTCGTCGCGCAGGGCGACGCCGAATTTCGAGGTGGCGGTGGCGGTGCTCATCGCGCCGATGCTGCCGCCGCCGACCTGGGGGTTGACGCGGAGCCCGAGGGGCGCGGCGGCCCCGGGGCGCACGAGCCGGTCCAGCCGGGCGAGTTCCTGGAAGTTGTCGGCGTTGACGGCGACGCCGAGGGCGAGGGCCTCGGCGAGTTCGGCGGGCGTCTTGGCGGGGGAGTCCAGCACGACGCGGTCCGGCGGCACGCCCGCGGCCCGTGCCAGCGCGAGTTCCCCGGGACTGGCGACCTCGGCCCCGATGCCCTCCTCCGCGAGCAGTCGCAGCACCGGTACGAGCGAGGCGGCCTTGACGGCGAAGGTGTGCGTGACCTCGACGCCGGGCGTCGCGAAGCCGTCCCGCAGGGCCGCGGCGGAGGCGCGGATCCCGTCGAGGTCCAGGAGGCCGGCCACCGGCTGCTCCGGTCCGACCAGTCCCTGTTCGACGGCGGCGCGCAGGGCGTTCCCCCGTTGGCTCATGCCTCCATGGTGACGCGGGCGGACAATTCCCTCAGGGGAACAGACCCGGTTGACTGGGGCTATTCACCAGGCAAGGATGTGAATGATTCAATCCAGTCGCGAGGAGGCAGGGGCATGACCGCAACCGGCAGCGGACCGAGGACCGTGCGCGCACCGCGCGGAAACGCGCTCACCGCACAGGGCTGGCAGCAGGAAGCCGCGCTGCGCATGCTGCAGAACAACCTCGACCCCGAGGTCGCCGAGCACCCCGAGAAGCTCGTCGTGTACGGCGGCACCGGCAAGGCCGCCCGCGACTGGCGCTCCTTCGACGCGATGGTCCGCACGCTGGAGGGGCTGAAGCAGGACGAGACGATGCTCGTCCAGTCCGGCCGCCCGGTCGGCGTGATGCAGACCCACGAGTGGGCGCCGCGGGTGCTCATCGCCAACTCCAACCTCGTCGGCGACTGGGCCACCTGGGAGGAGTTCCGCCGCCTGGAGGCGCTGGGCCTGACCATGTACGGTCAGATGACGGCCGGTTCGTGGATCTACATCGGCACCCAGGGCATCCTGCAGGGCACGTACGAGACCTTCGCCGCCGTCGCGGAGAAGAAGTTCGGCGGCAGCCTCGCGGGCACCATCACGCTCACCGCCGGCCTGGGCGGCATGGGCGGCGCCCAGCCGCTCGCCGTCACCATGAACGGCGGCGTCGTCATCTGCATCGACGTCGACCCGCGCGCCATCGAGCGCCGCATCGAGCACCGCTACCTGGACGTGCGCGCCGACTCCCTGGACCACGCCCTCGCCCTGGCCACCGAGGCCCGCGACCGGCGCAAGGCGCTCAGCATCGGCGTCCTCGGCAACGCCGCCGAGCTCGTGCCGCAGCTCCTGGCTATGGACGCCCCCATCGACATCGTCACCGACCAGACCTCCGCGCACGACCCACTGGCCTACCTGCCGATCGGCGTCGAGTTCGAGGACATGGCCTCCTACGCCGCCGAGAAGCCCGCCGAGTTCACCCAGCGGGCCCGCGAGGCGATGGCCAGGCACGTCGAGGCGATGGTCGGCTTCCAGGACGCCGGCGCCGAGGTCTTCGACTACGGCAACTCCATCCGCGGTGAGGCCCAACTCGCGGGCTACGAGCGCGCGTTCGCCTTCCCCGGCTTCGTCCCCGCCTACATCCGCCCGCTGTTCTGCGAGGGCAAGGGCCCCTTCCGCTGGGCCGCGCTGTCCGGTGACCCGGCCGACATCGCCAAGACCGACAAGGCGATCCTGGAGCTCTTCCCGGAGAACGAGTCGCTGGCCCGCTGGATCAAGATGGCCGGTGAGCGCGTCCACTTCCAGGGTCTGCCCGCCCGCATCTGCTGGCTCGGCTACGGCGAGCGCGACAAGGCCGGCGAGCGCTTCAACGAGATGGTCGCCGACGGCACCCTGGCCGCCCCGGTGGTCATCGGCCGCGACCACCTCGACGCGGGCTCCGTCGCCTCCCCGTACCGCGAGACCGAGGCCATGCTCGACGGCTCCGACGCCATCGCCGACTGGCCGCTGCTCAACGCCATGGTCAACGTGGCCTCCGGCGCGTCCTGGGTCTCCATCCACCACGGCGGCGGCGTCGGCATCGGCCGCTCCATCCACGCCGGCCAGGTCACCGTCGCCGACGGCACCAAGCTCGCGGGCGAGAAGATCCGCCGCGTGCTCACCAACGACCCCGGCATGGGCGTCATCCGGCACGTGGACGCCGGCTACGACCGTGCCGAGGAGGTCGCGGCCGAGCGCGGCGTTCGCGTCCCGATGCGCGAGGGCGCGGAAGGCGGGGAGGCGTGACCGCCTCGTTCCACGAGATGTGGACGGAGTTGCGGCCGATCGGCCGCAACTCCGGCTCCGGCGGCTACCGCCGTTACGCCTGGACCGGCGCGGACACCGACTGCCGCGCCTGGTTCCGGACGCAGGCGGAGAGCCGCGGCCTGGCGTACGAGGTGGACCGCAACGGCAACCAGTGGGCGTGGCTCGGCGACCCCGCCGCGGGGGACGCCGTCGTCACCGGCTCGCACCTGGACTCGGTCCCGGACGGCGGCGCCTTCGACGGACCGCTCGGCGTGGTGTCGTCCCTGGCGGCGCTGGACGAGCTGCGCGCCCGAGGCGCCCGCCCGGCGAAGCCGCTGGCGATCGTCAACTTCGGCGACGAGGAGGGCGCCCGCTTCGGGCTGGCGTGCGTCGGCTCGCGGCTCACCGCCGGGCAGCTCACCGCGGAGAAGGCCCGGGAACTGCGTGACGGCGACGGCGTCACCCTCGCGCAGGCCATGGAACGCGCCGGGTACGACCCGCAGGCGATCGGCCCCGACCCCGAACGCCTCGCCCGGATCGGCGCGTTCGTCGAACTCCACGTCGAGCAGGGCCGGGCGCTCGCCGACACCCCGCACGCGGTGGGCGTCGCCTCCGCGATCTGGCCGCACGGCCGCTGGCGGTTCGACTTCCACGGGGAGGCCAACCACGCGGGCACCACCCGCCTGGACGACCGCCACGACCCGATGCTGACGTACGCCGACACCGTGCTCGCGGCCCGCAAGAGGGCCCGGCTCGCCGGCGCGCTGGCCACCTTCGGCAAGGTCGGGGTCGAGCCGAACGGCGTCAACGCCATCGCCTCCCTGGTCCGCGGCTGGCTGGACTCCCGCGCGGCCGACGAGGCGACCCTCGCCGAACTCGTCGCGGAGATCGAGCACGCGGCGGTAGAACGCGGCGAGCGCGACGGCGTCGCGGTCAGCGTGACCCGCGAGTCGTTCACCCCGGTCGTGGAGTTCGCCCACGACCTGCGCGACGAGCTCGCCAAGCTGCTCGGCGAGGTCCCCGTGCTGCCGACCGGCGCGGGACACGACGCCGGCATCCTCTCCGAGGCGGTCCCGACCGCCATGCTGTTCGTACGGAACCCCACCGGGGTCTCGCACTCCCCGGCGGAGAGCGCGACCGAGGACGACTGCCTGGCCGGGGTGACCGCACTCGCCGACGTACTGGAGGGCCTGGCGTGTCACTGACCCCGCAGAGCTACTGGGCCGAGCACGCCTGGACCGGCGGCCGGGTCGCCGCGGGCGTGGTCGTGGAGACCACCGCCGACGGCCGGATCGGCGCGGTGCGCACCGGCGTCCCGGCGGCGCCGGTGGGCGCGATCACGCTGCGCGGGCTGACCCTGCCGGGCCTGGCCAACGCGCACAGCCACGCCTTCCACCGGGCGCTGCGCGGCACCGTGCAGGCGGGCGCCGGCACGTTCTGGACCTGGCGCGAGGTGATGTACGCGGTCGCCGGGCGGCTCACACCCGAGAACTACTTCGCCCTCGCCAAGGCCGCGTACGCGGAGATGGCGCTGGCCGGCATCACCTGCGTCGGCGAGTTCCACTACGTGCACCACCGGCCCGGGGGCGCGCCCTACGCCGACCCCAACGCGATGGGGGAGGCGCTGATCGCCGCCGCCCACGAGGCCGGCATCCGCATCACGCTCCTGGACACCGTCTACCTGTCCTCCGGCTTCGGCGCCGCCCCCGAGCCGCACCAACTGCGCTTCAGCGACGGCGACGCGGAGTCCTGGGCCGAGCGCGCGTCCGCCCTGAGCGACGGCCCGCACGTCCGGATCGGCGCCGCCGTGCACTCGGTGCGGGCGGTCCCCGCGGCCGAGTTGGGCACGGTCGTGCGCTGGACCCAGGACCGGGAGGCCCCGCTGCACGTGCACCTGTCGGAGCAGCCCGCCGAGAACGAGGCGTGCCAGGCCGCGCACGGCGTCACCCCCACCCGGCTGCTCGCCGACCACGGCGTGCTCGGCCCGCGCACCTCGGCCGTGCACGCCACGCATCTCACCGCCGAGGACATCGCGTTGCTCGGCGGCTCCGGCACGACGATCTGCATGTGCCCCACCACCGAACGCGACCTCGCCGACGGCATCGGCCCCGCCAGGGCGTTGCAGGAGGCCGGCAGCCCGCTCAGCCTCGGCAGCGACAGCCACGCGGTGATCGACCTGTTCGAGGAGGCGCGCGCGATGGAGCTCGATGAGCGCCTGCGCACCCGCGCCCGCGGCCACTGGACGGCCGCCGGACTGCTCCGCGCGGCCACCGCCGACGGCCACGCCTCGCTCGGCTGGGCGGACGGCGGCCGGCTGGAGCCGGGCGCGCTCGCCGACTTCACCACCGTCGCCCTGGACTCCGCCCGCACCGCGGGGCCGCCGCCCGGGCTGGGCGTGGAGACGGCGGTCTTCGCCGCCACCAACGCCGACGTCCGGCACACCGTGGTCGGCGGCCGGCACATCGTCCGCGACGGGGCCCACCAGTTCGTGCGCGACGTCGGCGGCGCGCTCGCCGCCGCTATCGCGGACCTCTCCGCCGACTCCGCCACTGAAGGAAACCCCTCATGAGCAGCAGCGTCATCACCGGCATCGGCAGCCTGGTCACCAACGACCCGGCGCTCGGCGAGGGGCCGCTCGGACTGCTGGAGGACGCCGCCGTGGTCATCGACGGCGAGCACATCGCCTGGGTCGGCCCCAGCGCGCAGGCGCCGGCCGCCGACGAGGCGTACGACGCGGCCGGCCGGGCGGTCATCCCCGGCTTCGTCGACTCCCACTCCCACCTGGTCTTCGCCGGCGACCGCACCCGCGAGTTCAACGCCCGCATGTCCGGCCAGGCGTACACCGCGGGCGGCATCCGCACCACCGTCGCCGCCACCCGGGCCGCGAGCGACGAGGAGCTGCACGCCAACGTCGCCCGCTACGTCGCCGAGGCGCTGCGCCAGGGCACCACGACCATCGAGACCAAGTCCGGCTACGGCCTCACCCCGCACGACGAGGCCCGCGCGCTGCGCATCGCCGGCGACCACGCCGACGAGGTCACGTACCTGGGCGCGCACATCGTCGCCCCCGAGTACGCCGACGACCCGGCGGGCTACGTCGACCTCGTCACCGGCCCGATGCTCGACGCCTGCGCCCCGTACGCCCGTTGGGTCGACGTCTTCTGCGAGCGCGGTGCCTTCGACGGCGACCAGGCCCGCGCGATCCTGACCGCGGGCGCCGCCCGCGGCCTGGTCCCGCGCGTCCACGCCAACCAGCTGGGCCACGGCCCCGGGGTGCGGCTCGCCGTGGAACTGGACGCGGCCTCGGCCGACCACTGCACGCACCTCACCGATGCCGACGTCGACGCCCTCGCGAGCGCGAGCGGACGCACGGTGGCCACCCTGCTGCCCGGCGCCGAGTTCTCCACCCGCGCGGTCTACCCCGACGCCCGCCGGCTGATCGACGCGGGCGTCACGGTCGCGCTGTCCACGGACTGCAACCCCGGCTCCTCCTTCACCAGCTCGATGCCCTTCTGCGTGGCCGTGGCCGTGCGCGACATGCGCATGACCCCGGACGAGGCGGTGCGGGCGGCCACGTGGGGCGGGGCGCGGGCGCTCCGCCGGGAGGACGTCGGGCATCTCGCGCCGGGGGCGCGGGCGGACCTGGTGCTGCTGGACGCGCCTTCGCATGTGCATCTCGCGTACCGGCCGGGCGTGCCGCTCGTCTCCGCGGTCTGGCGGCGTGGGGTGCGCGTCCCGACGGCGTAGCGCTGTCGCGCGCCGCCAGGTTTTTCCCCGCCCGCCCTCCCTCCCCCAACCTTCGGCCGGGGGTGCCCCCAGCCCGGCGCGGTCTGGCGCCCCGACGCGCGTTTCGTGGGGTGCCGGGTTCGGGGCCTCCGGGGCCGGCCATTCTGGACAGCACATTTAGGTGCTTCGGGCACTGTCCCTTGATCACCCCGGGTCATGCACCCAAATATGCTCCACAGTCCAGAACGCCCACCCTCCCCCAGCCTCCGGCCGGGGGTGCCCCCAACTCCCCCGCCCCCTCGGTCTCGTCATGCGCCTGATCCCCGGAGGGGGGTAGAGACGGCACCGTGCTCGGGCCATTCGTTGGCGCGGCGCTGTCCAGGTGCCCAGCCGTCACCGCCAACAACCCCCACCGGGGATCAGGCGCCACAAACAACGGAGGGGGCGGGGGTGGAGGGGTGGATGTTCTGGACGGTGCGGCATATTTGTGCGCACTGTCCGGGTCGGGACGGGATGAGCAGGTGCTGGAAAGGCGCGTAAATATGCCAGTCCAGGACGTGCAGCCCCGGAGGCCCCGAACCCGGCCCACCCCACACGGGCGCCGGGGTCACTGACTTCACGGGGCACACGGGCGGGCGGGCGGGGAAAAAACCTCCCCGCACAGCAAGCGCAGCGCGGCGCAAGGACGGCCCCCGCGCCTGGTGAGGGGCGCGGGGGCCGTCCCGAAGGGGAGAGCGCTGGAGGAGGCGGGTCACTCCTCCACGAGCAGCCCGCGCCGAAGGCGCCCGAGCGTGCGGGTGAGCAGTCGGGAGACGTGCATCTGCGAGATGCCCAGCTCCTGGCCGATCTCGGACTGCGTCATGTTGGCCACGAAGCGCAGCGAGAGAATCTGCCGGTCGCGCGCCGGAAGCTCCGCGATCAGCGGCTTGAGGGACTCCACGTACTCGATCCCCTCCAGACCGTGATCCTCGTAGCCGATGCGGTCGGCGAGCGCGCCCTCGGAGTCGTCCTCCTCGGGCTGGGCGTCCAGCGAGCTCGCGGTGTACGCGTTGCTGGCGCTCATGCCCTCGACGACCTCGGCCTCGCTGATCTGCAGCCGCTCGGCGAGTTCCGCGACGGTCGGCGCCCGGTCCAGCTTCTGGGCCAGCTCGTCACCGGCCTTGGCCAGGTCCAGGCGCAGTTCCTGGAGTCGGCGCGGGACGCGCACGGACCAGGAGGTGTCGCGGAAGAAACGTTTGATCTCGCCGATGATCGTCGGCATCGCGAAGGTCGGGAACTCGACGCCGCGGCTCATCTCGAAGCGGTCGATGGCCTTGATCAGCCCGATGGTGCCGACCTGGACGATGTCCTCGACCGGCTCGCTGCGGGAGCGGAACCGGGACGCCGCGAACTTCACCAGGGCGAGATTGAGCTCGACCAGGGTGTTGCGCACGTAGCTGTACTCGTGCGTGCCCTCCTCCAGCGTCTCCAGCCGCTGGAAGAGCGTCTTGGACAGGGCCCGTGCGTCCACCGGACCTACCTCGTCGTAAGGCGGGATCTCCGGCAGGTCCTCCAGGCCCTCCGGGGTCCCGTACTCCTTGTGAACGGCGGTCTCCGTTGTCGCCGACGCGTCGCGCGCGTCGAGCCGGGATGCCATGCTCTCCTCCCTCGGTGCGGTGACGGGGGCATGCGGAACCAGGAATTCAGCCCACACTCCACGCCTACCCCGTTTGGCGCGGTTATTGCAACCTGGATCGTTCGGTTCTGCGCGGGGCCGGCTGTCTCCCGGAGTGACTACCACCCAGGTCAGGAAAGCGCGTAGGGTGCGAGATGCGCTTGGCCTATTCATCCGGGAGGAGTGCGCATGGACCGCGAGATGGTCGGTACGACCGGCCGTGACCGGCTGCGTGTCGCTGTGAGCCGGTCGGGCACGAGCGCGGTCGTCGCGCCGGTGGGTGAGCTCGATCACCACACGGCCGACCTGCTGCGCGAGCCGCTGGACCAGCTCGTCGAGGACGGCTACAGCACGCTCGTCGTGGACTGCACCGGCCTGGAGTTCTGCGACTCCACGGGACTGAACGTCCTGCTCGGAGCGCGTCTGAAGGCCGAGGCGGCCGGCGGCTCCGTGCACCTGGCGGGGATGCGGCCAGCCGTGGCCAAGGTCTTCTCGATCACCGGTGCCGAGGCCGTGTTCACCGTGCATGCCACGTTGGACGACGCGCTCAAGGAGTGATCGTCCGGCCGGTCCCGCACGGGGCCGCGACGGTACGCCCTGTTCGCCCGGCAATCCGGATGTGTTCCCACGGGAGGGCCGGGCAGGAGACTTCCTGGGGATCACTTCTGACACTGGCGGACATCGGTGAGTGGAGGCGCTGATGAGCACCACGCGGCCCCCTGCGGCGGACGACCGCGACCCGGGTGGCGCGGACGCGCTGCCCACCCGACCGGGGGAGGCCCAGGTGCGCAGACTCCATTTGTCGGGGATGCCGGGCGTCGTGCCCTTGGCACGTGACTTCACCCGGCAGGCCCTGCACGACTGGGGCTGGCTCCCGGCCGACTCCGCGGATCGCAGAGCCGCGGCCGAGGACGTCCTGCTGGTCGTCTCCGAGCTGGTGACGAACGCCTGCCTGCACGCGGGCGGCCCCGAGGAGCTGCGGCTGCAGTGGCAGCCCAAGTCGCTCCGTATGGAGGTCGCCGACGGCGGCGTGGGCGATCCCGCGCCGCGGACCCCGCACCGCGCGGGGCGGCCGGGCGGGCACGGCATGTTCATCGTGCAGCGGCTCTGCCTGGACTGGGGCGTGCTGCGCAACACGGACGGGCAGCCGGGCAAGACGGTCTGGGCCGAGGTCGCCGCTCCCGCTTGACCCGGCTCCGGCCGTTCTCTTCTTCTCCCACGGGCGCGATGTCGCGCCCGCTTCGATGAGCCGTGGCGCCGAGGTACCGCCGGTGATCAGCCGGCGGCCGCGTCCAGCTCGTCGATCGAGGCGTTGGAAGGCCACCGCTTGCCCCGCAGGTCCGCCGCCACCGACTCCGCGTCCCGCAGGACGCGTACCGCGTTGCGCCACGTGAGCTTCGCCAGGTCCTCGTCCGACCAGCCGCGGCGCAGCAGTTCGGCGGCGAGCCGGGGGTAGCCGGACACGTCCCCGAGGCCCTCGGGGAGGAAGGAGACGCCGTCGTAGTCGCCGCCGAGGCCGATGTGGTCGACGCCGGCGGCCTCGCGCATGTGGTCCAGGTGGTCGGCGACGGTGCCGATGGTCGCGACCGGCCGGGGGTGGGCGTCCTCGTACGCCCGCTGGACCGCCAGCGCCCCGGGCGTCTGGTCCAGCGGATGCAGGCCGTGCGCCCTCATCTCGGCCTTGGCGCCGACGATCCACTCGGCCGCGGCGGGCAGGATGAACTGGGGCACGAAGGTCGCCATGGCGACCCCGCCGTTGCCCGGCAGGCGCTCCAGGACGTCGTCGGGGACGTTGCGCACGTGGTCGCAGACCGCCCGCGCGGAGGAGTGCGAGAACAGCACCGGGGCATCGGACACCCGCAGGGCCGCGCGCATGGTGTCGGGCGAGACGTGCGAGAGGTCGACGAGCATGCCCAGCCGGTTCATCTCGCGGACGACCTCCTCGCCGAAGCGGGTCAGACCGCCGTGGCGGGGCTCGTCGGTGGCCGAGTCCGCCCAGTCGATGGTGTCGTTGTGGGTCAGCGTCATGTAGCGCACGCCCAGCGCGTACAACGTCCGCAGTACCCCGAGGGAGTTGGCGATGGAGTGCCCGCCCTCGGCGCCCATCAGCGAGGCGATGCGGCCTTCGGCGCGGGCGGACTCCATGTCCTCGGCGGTGAACGCGGCCCGCAGGTCGCCGGGGTGGCGCTCGATCAGGCGCCGTACGCAGTCGACCTGTTCCAGCACGGCGGCGACCGCGTCCCCGCCGGTGAGGCTGCTGCGCACGTACACGGACCAGAACTGGGCGCCGACCCGCCCGGCCCGCAGCCGGGGGATGTCGGTGTGCAGGTGCGCCGACTGGTCGGCGGCGATGTCCCGCCGGTCGAGGTCGTAGCGCACCTGCTCGCGCAGGCGCCAGGGCAGGTCGTTGTGCCCGTCCACGACCGGATGGGCGGTGAGCAGTTCCCGCGCCCGCGCGAGCAGTTCGTCCTCGGTGCCCATGTGGCCCATATGACTACTTACCTCCGAAACCGAAGCCGGCCTGCCCCTCCACCTTGGCACGCAGACGCTTGCCCTTCTCGGTCGCCTGCTGGTTCAGCTCCTCCTGGAAGTGCCGCATCCGCTCCAGCAGTTCGCCGTCGTGCGCGGCGAGCATCCGCACCGCCAGCAGGCCCGCGTTGCGCGCGCCGGCCACCGAGACCGTGGCCACCGGGACGCCCGCCGGCATCTGCACGATGGACAGCAGCGAGTCCATGCCGTCGAGGTACTTCAGCGGCACCGGCACACCGATCACCGGCAGCGGCGTCACCGAGGCGAGCATGCCCGGCAGGTGCGCGGCGCCCCCGGCGCCGGCGATGATCGCCTTGAGGCCGCGCCCGGCGGCCTGCTCGCCGTACGCGACCATCTCGCGCGGCATGCGGTGCGCGGAGACGACGTCGACCTCGTACCGGACCTCGAACTCGTCCAGCGCCTGGGCGGCGGCCTCCATGACCGGCCAGTCGGAGTCGGAGCCCATCACGATGCCGATCAGGGGGCTGCTCATTCGGTGATCGTCCCTCGCAGGTAGTCGGCGGCGTGCCGGGCGCGCTCGCGCACGTCGGCCAGGTCGGCGCCGTAGGTGGTGACGTGGCCGACCTTGCGGCCGGGCTTCACGTCCTTGCCGTACATGTGGATCTTCAGCTGCGGGTCCCGGGCCATGCAGTGCAGATAGCCCTGGTACATGTCGGGGTAGTCGCCGCCGAGGACGTTCGCCATCACCGTCCACGGCTGGCGCGGGCGCGGGTCGCCGAGCGGCAGGTCCAGCACCGCCCGCAGGTGGTTGGCGAACTGCGAGGTCACGGCGCCGTCCTGGGTCCAGTGGCCGCTGTTGTGCGGGCGCATGGCCAGCTCGTTGACGAGGATCCGGCCGTCCCGGGTCTCGAACAGCTCCACGGCCAGGTGGCCGACGACGCCCAGCTCCTTGGCGATGGTCAGCGCCAGCTGCTGGGCCTGCGCCGACAGCGCCTCGGGCAGATCGGGAGCGGGCGCGATCACGGTGTCGCACACCCCGTCGACCTGGATCGACTCGACCACCGGATAGGCGACGGCCTGCCCGTGCGGGGACCGTACGACGTTGGCCGCCAGCTCCCGCGCGAAGTCGACCTTCTCCTCCGCGAGCACCGGGACGCCGGCCCGGAACGGCTCGGCGGCGCCCGCCTCGTCGCGGACCACCCACACGCCCTTGCCGTCGTAGCCGCCGCGCACGGTCTTGAGGACCACCGGGTAACCGGCGCCCTCCGCCGCGAAGCGCGTCACATCGGCCGGGTCGGCCACGATGCGGTGCCGCGGGCAGGGCACGCCGATCGAGTCCAGCCTCGCCCGCATGACGCCCTTGTCCTGGGCGTGCACCAGGGCGTCCGGCCCCGGGCGGACGGCGATGCCGTCGGCCTCCAGGGCCCGCAGGTGCTCGGTGGGCACGTGCTCGTGGTCGAAGGTGATCACGTCGCAGCCGGCCGCGAACGCGCGCAGCGTCTCGAGGTCGCGGTAGTCGCCCACCACGACCTCCCCCGCCACCAGGGCCGCGGAGTCCACAGGCGTGTCACTGAGGAGCTTGAATCTGATGCCGAGCGGGATGCCCGCCTCGTGCGTCATACGGGCGAGCTGGCCGCCACCGATCATGCCGACTACCGGGAATGTCACAGTCACCAGGATATCTGGGTACGAATGACGCCCCGACCCCTGTCCCGGCGGCCCCCCGGCTAGCATGAAGGCCTCTGACCGAAGACAGACGGGACCCGGGCGATCACATGGGCGAAGTGACGGGGCACAGCGCCCGGCCGGCGGTGCTCACCGACCGCCTGCGCGGGATAGCGCGGGAGGTCGCGAAGTTCGGCGCCGTCGGTGCCGCAGGCGTGCTGGTCAACATCGGCGTCTTCAACCTCGTCCGGCACCTCACGGACCTCCAGGTGGTGCGCGCCAGCGTCATCGCGACCGTCGTGGCCATCGTCTTCAACTACGTCGGCTTCCGCTACTTCACCTACCGCGACCGGGACAAGGGCGGCCGCACCCGCGAGCTGGGGCTCTTCCTGCTCTTCAGCGCGATCGGCCTGGTGATCGAGAACGGCCTGCTCTACATGGCGACGTACGGCTTCGACTGGGACAGCCCGCTGCAGAGCAACGTCTTCAAGTTCCTCGGCATCGGGGTCGCCACCCTCTTCCGTTTCTGGTCCTACCGGAGCTGGGTCTTCAAGGCGCTGCCGAGCCACGGGGCCGTGCGGCAGGCGGAATCGTTCCTGGTCACTGCCGAGAGCGAGGCCGCCGGCGAGGTGCCCGGCGCCCCGGTGGGCCGCGCCGGGTAGACACCCGCCGGACGTCACACCGGCGGTTCCTGGCGGGCCAGGAACAGCGCGAAGACCGGCGGGCGCTGCTGCAGCAGTTCCAGACGGCCGCCGTCCGCCTCGGCCAGATCCCGCGCGACCGCGAGACCGATGCCCGTGGAGTTGCGTCCGCTGACGGTGCGCTCGAAGACCCGGGCCCCCAGTTCCGGCGGCACGCCCTGGCCCTCGTCCGTCACCTCGACCACCACCTGGTTGCCGGTGACGCGGGTGGAGATGGCCACCGTGCCCGCGCCGTGCATCAGCCCGTTCTCCAGCAGGGTGGCCAGCACCTGCGCGACCGCGCCCGGCGTGCCCACCGCGCGCATCCGGTCGGAACCCGAGGTGATGACCCGCCCCGCGCTGCGGTAGGCCGGGCGCCACTCCTCCACCTGCTGCTTGATCACGTCGTCGATGTCGAAGACCACCGCGGAACCGGTCCGCGGGTCCCGCGCGTTGGTGAGCAGCCGCTGCACGACGTCGGTCAGCCGCTCGACCTGGCCGAGCGCGATCGTCGCCTCCTCCTTGACCGTCTCCTGGTCGTCGGCGGTGGCGATGATCTCCTCCAGCCGCATCGACAGCGCGGTCAGCGGGGTGCGCAACTGGTGCGAGGCGTCCGCCGCCAGCCGCCGCTCGGCGGTCAGCATGCGGGCGATCCGCTCGGCGCTGCGGTCCAGCACGTCGGCGACCCGGTCCAGCTCCGGCACCCCGTAACGGCGGTGCCGGGGCCGCGGGTCGCCCGAGCCGAGCCGTTCCGCGGTCTCGGCCAGGTCGGTCAGCGGACTGCCGAGCCGCCGCGCCTGCCGCACCGCAAGCACCACGGCGGCCAGCACCGCCAGCAGCGCCACGGCGAGGATGATCAGCAGCGTGCGGCCGATCTCCTGGCTGACCTTGCTGCGCGACTCCTGGACGACCACGGTCTCGCCGTGCTCGCCCTTCTGCTGCGAGGAGATCACCTTGCCCGTCGGCGGCGTGCCGATGGCGATCGGGGACTCGCCCGGGATCTTGACCAGCGCGTAGCGGTCCGGCGCGATCTGCTGGGACAGCACCTCCCGGCTGATCCGCTCGTCGCCGATGATCCGGCTCTCGACGATGCCGATCAGCCGCACCGCCTCCGAGTCCACGCTCTCCCTGGCGCTGTTCTCGATCGTCCGGGTCTCCACGATCACCAGAGAGACGCCGAAGACGGCGATGACGACGAGCACCACGGCGAGCGTGGACTGGATGAGACGGCGGCGCATGGTGGAAGCGTCTCAGCTCCTGTCAGTTCTTCTCGAACCGGAAGCCCACGCCACGGACAGTGGAGATGTAGCGCGGGGCGGCCGCGTCGTCGCCGAGCTTCTTGCGCAGCCACGAGATGTGCATGTCGAGCGTCTTGGTGGAGGACCACCACGTGGTGTCCCACACCTCACGCATCAACTGCTCACGGGTGACCACCCGCCCGGCGTCCCGCACCAGCACGCGCAGGAGGTCGAACTCCTTCGCCGTGAGCTGCAATTCCTCGTCGCCCATCCAGGCGCGGTGCGACTCGACGTCGATCCGCACCCCCTGGGTCGAGGGATGCTGCGCCTCGGTCGTGCCGCGCCGCAGCAGGGCCCGCACGCGGGCCAGCAGCTCGGCCAGCCGGAAGGGCTTGGTCACATAGTCGTCGGCGCCGGCGTCGAGGCCGACCACCGTGTCCACCTCGTCGGCGCGGGCGGTCAGCACCAGCACCGGGAATCCATGGCCCTCGGTGCGCAGCCTCCTGCACACCTCGAGCCCGTCCATTCCGGGCAGCCCCAGGTCGAGCACCAACAGATCGAAGGAGCCGAGCAGGGCGGCTTCGAGCGCCGCCGGTCCGTCTTCACGCACCTCGACCTCGTACCCTTCGCGGCGCAGCGCGCGTGCGAGCGGTTCCGAGATGGATGCGTCGTCCTCGGCGAGCAGTACGCGGGTCATGCGCTGATGGTAGTCCGCCCGGAGAAACCGCACGCCGGGCGGGCCGTGCGTGCTGTGAGGAGCGTCTCAAGTCGGCCCATATAACACATGTGAGGCTGGCATAAAGTAACGAAAAGCCCGCAACAGTTCCCCCGTGGGACCTTTGGCGTTCACTTCGGCGCCAAGGGACCCTTCTGTCGCGGGGCTGGTCCCCACCAGCATCAGTCATTGACCTGTCGGCCGGGGCCGCCGCCTGTGAAGGCGCCGGCCGTGGATCCCGGCACGCGTTCGCGTGCGCCGGTGCCGGTCACCCCCCACCCGGGCGCGCTCCGCTCGCGCAGCGCGTCCCGAGCAGCAAGGAAAGCCCATGGCGTCCAGCCTGACTGAGGGCCTCGCCGCGCGGAACCAAGGATCCGGCGGCAGTTTCCTCGGCCACCCTCGAGGTCTGGCCACACTTTTCATGACCGAGACGTGGGAGCGCTTCAGCTACTACGGCATGAGGGCATTGCTCGTCCTCTACCTGACGGCCTCGGTCGCGGACGGCGGCCTCGGCATGAAGGCCGCCACCGCCGGCGCCATCTACAGCGTCTACACCGCCACCGTGTACCTGCTGGCCATGCCCGGCGGCTGGTTCGCCGACCGCCTGTGGGGTCCGCGCCGCACGGTCGCCATCGGCGGCACGATCATCATGATCGGCCACTTCCTGCTGGCGGTGCCGGTCTCGGCCTCGTTCTTCGTCGGCCTGGTCTTCATCGCCGTGGGCTCCGGCCTGCTGAAGTCCAACATCTCCACGATGGTGGGCCAGCTCTACCCGGACCGGAACGACCCGCGCCGTGACGGCGGCTTCACGATCTTCTACATCGGCATCAACCTCGGTGCCTTCCTCGCGCCGCTGGTCATCGGCACCGTCGGCCAGAACGTCGACTGGCACCTGGGCTTCGCCCTCGCCGGCGTCGGCATGGGACTCGGCCTCGCCCAGTTCCTCCTGGGTACCAAGCACCTCGCGCCGGTCTCCAGCGAGGTCCCCACGCCCCTGGACACCGCCGAGCGCGCCGGGATGATGAAGAAGGCGCTGCTGTGGCTGGTCGCCGCGGTCGTCTTCTACGGCGTGATCACCTTCACCGGCCACTTCACCATCAACTGGGTGCTGTGGCCGCTCTCCCTGCTGGGCCTGGCGCTGCCGACGTACTACTTCACGCGCATCCGCCGCGACCAGGAACTCACCTCGGACGAGAAGACCAAGGTGACCGGCTACATCTGGTTCTTCGTCGTCGCCGCCGTGTTCTGGATGATCTACGACCAGTCCGGCTCGACCCTGACGGTCTTCGCCTCCGACCACACCTCGTCGAAGCTGTGGGGCTTCCACTTCCCCGAGAGCTGGTTCCAGTCGCTGAACCCGCTGTTCGTGATGGCCCTGGCCCCGGTCTTCGCCCTGCTGTGGGTGAAGCTCGGCCGGAAGAACCCCAGCACGACCGTGAAGTTCGCGCTCGGCCTCGTCGGCATCGGCGCCTCGTTCGTCGTGATGATGCTGGCCCAGGCCGCCGCCTCGGGCGACGTCAGGGTCACCCCGCTGTGGCTGGCCGTGGTCTACCTCATCCAGACCGCCGCGGAGCTCTGCCTGTCCCCGGTGGGCCTGTCCGTCACGACGAAGCTGGCGCCGGTCAAGTACGCGAGCCAGATGATGGGCCTGTGGTTCCTCGCCGTGACGGCGGGCGACTGCGTGGCGGCGATACTGCAGCTGGTCATCGGTGACGGGTTCCTGTCGGAGACGTCGTTCGCGATCCAGGGCGGTGTCGCGCTGGCGGCGGGGGTGGCGTTCGTCGCCTACCGCAAGCGGGTCATCTCCCTCATGGGCGACGTCCACTGACGCTTGCGCGGGCGGGCAGGGTTTTTCCCCGCCCGCCCGCCCTCCCGGGTGCCCTGTGAAGTCAGTGACCCCGGCGCGCGTTTCGTGGGGTGCCGGGGTCGGGGCCTCCGGGCTGGCCATTCTGGACAGCACATTTAGGTGCCTCTGGTGCTTTACATCGATCGCCCCGGGTGCCGCACCCAAATATGCTCCACAGTCCAGAACGCCCACCCTCCGACCCCGCCCCCTCTGTGGGTTGTCGCGCCTGATCCCCGGAGGGGGGGTAGAGGCGGCACCGTGCTCGGGCCATTCGTTGGCGCAGCGCTGTCCAGGTGCGCAGCCGTCACGCCGAGACAGCACCTCCGCCGGCCGTCAGTCGCCCAGCCGACCCGGGAGGGGGTGTGGCGGGGTGCCCCCGCTGGGGGCACCTCCCAGCGGTAGCTGGGGGAGCGACGAGCGGTGACCGCGGGGCCCGATGCCGGACGATGTGGGGCCAAACCGCGAGCGCCGAGGTGGGGCACCCCCGGCCGGAGGTTGGGGGAGGGCGGGGAAAAACCCACCCGGACAGCAACCACGACGCACCCGCATGCGGCCCGCAGGGCTACGCGTTGGGGCGGCCCATGGCCCGGAACGTCCATCCCGCCGACCGCCAGGCGGAAGCGTCCAGCGCGTTGCGGCCGTCGATGATGTGCCGCTGCCCCGCCGCATCGCCCAGCGCCGCCGCGTCGAGCTCGCGGAACTCCTGCCACTCCGTCAGGTGCAGCACGACCTGGGCGCCGCGTACGGCCTCCAGGGCGCTGGAGGCGTAGCCGAGGGTGGGGAAGAGGCGGCGGGCGTTGTCCATCGCCTTGGGGTCGTAGACGGTGACCTGGCCGCCCTGGAGGTGGATCTGGCCGGCGACGTTGAGCGCGGGGGAGTCCCGCACGTCGTCGGAGTCCGGCTTGAAGGCCGCGCCGAGCACCGCCACGCGCTTGCCGAGGAAGCCGCCGCTGCCGCAGGCCTCGCGGGCGAGTTCGACCATGTGGGACCGGCGGCGCATGTTGATGGAGTCGACCTCGCGCAGGAACGTCAGCGCCTGGTCGGCGCCGAGTTCGCCGGCGCGGGCCATGAAGGCCCGGATGTCCTTGGGCAGGCAGCCGCCGCCGAAGCCGATGCCGGCGCGGAGGAACTTCTTGCCGATCCGGTCGTCGTGGCCGATGGCCTCCGCGAGCTTCATGACGTCGCCGCCGGCTGCCTCGCTGACCTCGGCCATGGCGTTGATGAAGGAGATCTTGGTGGCGAGGAAGGCGTTGGCCGCCGTCTTCACCAGCTCGGCGGTCGGGAAGTCCGCGACGACGAACGGCGTGCCCTCGGAGACCGGGGTCGCGTAGATCTCGCGCAGCAGCTTCTCGGCGTGCTCGGAGGCGACGCCGACCACGATCCGGTCGGGGTGCAGGGTGTCCTCGACGGCGAAGCCCTCGCGCAGGAACTCCGGGTTCCAGGCCAGCTCCGCCTGGTCGCCCGCCGGGGCGAGTTCGGCCAGCCTGCCGGCCAGCCGAGCCGCGCTGCCGACCGGCACCGTCGACTTGCCGACGACCAGGGAGGGCCGGGTCAGGTGCGGGGCGAGCAGGTCGAAGGCGGAGTCGACGTGGCTCATGTCGCAGGCGTACTCGCCGTGCTTCTGCGGGGTGTTGACGCAGACGAAGTGGACGTCGCCGAAGGCGGCGACCTCCTCCCAGGAGGTGGTGAAGCGCAGCCGGCCGCTGGCGCCGGGCAGGCCCGCGACGTGGCGGCCGAGCAGCTCCTCCAGGCCGGGCTCGTACATGGGGACCCGGCCCGTCGACAGCATCTCGATCTTGGCGGGGTCGATGTCCAGCCCCAGAACCTCGAAGCCCAGCTCCGCCATCGCGGCGGCGTGCGTGGCGCCCAGGTAGCCGGTGCCGATCACGGTGAGCTTGAGGGCCATGGAGGCTCCCTCCCTGGTGGTGGCCGATCTGTGCTGCCGAGCATAACCGCGGGGGGTGACGTCCTCCCGTCCGCCCGGTGCGTCATTTCTGGCCGGTCCGTGGTGCCCGTGTGACGGGACGGACGCCATGGGCATGGCCATGGACGGCCTTCGCGCGCCACAATGCCCCCTACGCACGCGTGGGGAGCGGGTGCACAGTGTGGGGGTGGGGCGTGACGACGACGGATCAGGTCGGTCACAAGGACACGACTGTTGAGGAAACGCCGGGGGACGAGGCCGCGCGCCGGCGCAAGAGGCGGCTGCGCACCCGCAGGGTGCTGCTGGGGGCGCTGACGCTGCTGGTGGCGGGCGTGCTCGGGGTGGCCGGGACGCTGTGGTGGGCGGTGGACCACTACACCGGCAAGGTGAGCCGGATCCCGAACGCCTTCCCCACCAATGTGCCCGAGAGCGAGCAGCCGGCCCCCGCCAAGGGCGGTGAAACGTTCCTCCTGGTCGGCGTGGACGCCCGCTCCGACCTGCCCACCACCGGCGAGAACGCGCAGGCGCCGGAGTGGAAGCGCGGCGCCCAGCGCAGCGACACGATGATGCTGGTCCACCTGCCCGCCGACCACCGGCACGCCTATGTGGTCTCGCTGCCCCGCGACAGCTGGGTCAGCGTCCCCGGCAACGGCAAGGCCAAGCTCAACGCCGCCTTCTCCTGGGGCGGGCCGCCGCTGCTCATCGACACCGTGCAGCGGCTGACCGACGTCAAGGTCGACCATCTCGCGGTCATCGACTGGAGCGGCTTCCGCACCCTGACCGACGCCATCGGCGGCGTCGACCTCGCGGGCCGGCACATGAACGGCGACCAGGCCCTGACCTATGTCCGCGAGCGCTACCACCTGCCCCGCGGCGACCTGGACCGCACCCACCGCCAGCAGGCCTTCCTGCGCGCGGTGATCGCCAAGACGCTGACCCGGTCCACGATGAGCAATCCGCTCAAGGCCAAGGAGCTGCTGGACCAGGTCACCGGGGTGGTCAGCGTCGACGACCGGCTCTCCGGCGGCGACCTGCGCGACCTGATGTGGAGCATGCGCGGGGTCCGGGCGGCCGACATGGTCTTCATGAACGCGCCCGTGGGCGGGCTCGACATGATCAAGGGCCAGTCGGTCGTCCTGCTCGACGAGAGCGGCAGCTCCCAGCTGTGGGAGGCCATGCGCAACGACACGATGGCCGACTACGTCGCGGGCCACTCCCTGGACCGGCTCGGCGCCAGTACGCCGTGAGGGCCGGGAAGCGCCCGCTTCCCGGCCCTCGACGTCACCCCCGGCTCACGAGTCGGGGGTGACGGTGATCTTCTCGTCGTTCTTCAGCTCGGAGATCAGCTGCTTCACCTTCGGCATGTCCCACTTGAGGGAGCTGCCCGCGCTGGTGTTGATCGAGCCGGCGGTCGGCATGTTCATCGACAGGCCGTCACCGCCGTTGACGCCCTTCATCGCCCAGAACATCGAGACCAGGTTCCACAGGCTCATGTCCTTGTCGACGACCAGGGTGTCCAGGCCCGCGCCCATCACCGGGTAGAGCTTGAACGGGTTGAGCACCGTGCCCGGGGTCGCGGTCTGGGACGCGAGGGCGGCCAGGAACTTCTGCTGGTTCTTGGTCCGGCCGAGGTCGCCCTCCGCCTCCTGGTACCGCTGGCGGACGAAGGCGAGCGCCTCGTCGCCGTTGAGGGTCTGGTTGCCCTTCTTGATGTGCAGACCGGAGTTCTTGTCGTCGATGTTGCGCGGGATGTCCAGGTCGACGCCGCCGACCGCGTCCACGATGTTCGCGAAGCCGGCGAAGCCGATCTCCGCGTAGTGGTCGATGTGCAGGCCGGTGTTGTACTCGACGGTGCGCACCAGCAGCGTGGGGCCGTCTATCGAGTACGCGGCGTTCAGCTTGTTCTGGCCGCGCGAGGCGAACGTCTTGCCCGACTCGGAGCCCTTGAAGCTCGGGATCGTGACGTAGGAGTCACGGGGGAGCGAGATCAGCGAGTTCCCGTTGTCGCCGACGTGCAGGATCATCATGGAGTCCGTGCGCTTGCCCGCGGCGGAGCCGGTGTGCAGCTGCTTCTTCTGGTCGCCGGACAGGCCCTCGCGGCTGTCGGAGCCCACGATCAGGTAGTTGGTGCCCTTGCCGGTCCCGGGCCGGTCGATCACCGTGCCGAGGTCGACCTCGCGGCGCACCTTGCCGTCGGCCCATATGTAGGTGCCGATCGACCAGGCGAGCACGACGACCACCAGCGCCAGCAGGGTCACCTTGACCCGGCGCGCCCGGCTGCCCGGCCGCGGGGGCCGGCCGGTGGTCGTGGGCGGCCCGTAGGAGCCCCCGTCGCCGCCGTTCCCGTATCCGCCGCCGTAACCCCCGCCCCCGTGACCGGGCGCGGGAGCCGGGCTGCCGTAGCCCTGCTGGCGCGGAACGCTGCCGGAGCCCGTCGCCGCGCGGCGCGGGGAGAGCTCGGGGGGCAGCGGGGGCTCGGGCGTCTGCTGCTGCCGCTGGTTCCTGTTGTTGTCGGACCAGCCGTCGGGCCATGCGTTCATGTACGGCAGTGTGCCCGTTCGGCGGGCCGAGCAGGAGGTCGGTTCCGCTTCTGCAGCAGAGCTGATGCAAAGGTCACAGGACTGCCGCTTCTCCGTGACCCAATGCGCCCACGCCGCCTCATCCGGTGAGGTGGGTGGGCAGGTCGGTACGCGTCTCGATCATCCCGGCGGCCTGCTCCAGCAGTTCGTGCGCCAGGTTGGAACAGGCCCGGGACGCGGCCACGTCCTCGCCGATGCGCAGATCCGGCTCGTCTCCCGGATTGCGCCGCGAGTACCCGTGCCCCACGACTCCCGGGGCGCCGTCGCCGGCCAGCGACGCGGTGCATGCGGTGCGGTTGCCGTCCTCCTCCAGGGTCAGCTTGATCGTCCAGGTCTTCTCCATGGCGCTCACCTCTGGGACACGCTCGGATCGCGGATTTCGCCGGAACATCCCCCTTTGCCAGCATCCGCCCGGCCCTGGTCCCGGGCAAGGTGTGCCGGGCGGAGAGCACCGCGCGCCAGTGCTTAGGGTGGAGCCCATGTTCGAAGAGCCCGCTCCGCATCCCGTCGCGGCCAAGCCGACGTCCGCCTCGCGGATCACGCTGGCGCACATCATGACCCACCACGACACGAACCTCCTGGGCACCGTGCACGGCGGTGTGGTCATGAAGCTCGTGGACGACGCGGCGGGGGCCGTCGCCGGCCGCCACTCCGAGGGCCCGGCGGTGACCGGCGCCATGGACGAGATGGCCTTCCTGGAGCCGGTGCGGGTCGGCGACCTGCTCAAGGTGCAGGCGCAGGTCAACTGGACCGGCCGGTCCTCCATGGAGGTCGGCGTGCGGGTGGTCGCCGAGCGCTGGAACGAGTCCGGGCCTGGCACCCAGGTGGCCAGCGCCTACCTCGTCTTCGTCGCCGTCGACGGCGAGGGCAAGCCGCGCTCCGTGCCGCAGCTGCTCCTGGAGACCGACCGCGACCGTCGCCGCAACCAGGAGGCCCAGATCCGGCGCACGCACCGGCTGGCCCGCCGCCGGGCGATCATGGAGCTGCGCGAGAAGCGGGCTGCCGAGGGCCTGGACGACTGACCGCGGTCAGCCGCACAGCATGCGGTCGCCCCGCACCGGCTTGATGTCCACCGGCTGCGGTTGCGGCTGCGGTGCCGGGGCGGGCTCCCCGGCCCGTACCGGCGTGATGCCGTGGTAGTCGGCGCCCACGATCACCCGCAGGATCGGCCCGAGCCCGGGCACGGCCTGGAGGTCCGCGTAGGGCAGCGCGGTGCCGAGGGCCGCCGCGGAGCGGTCCCAGCCCGGGTCGTAGTGGATGACCGTGTACTCCGCGTCGTGCCGCGTGGTGTTGCCGGGCATCCCCGTGGTCCGGAAGCCGGCGCCCCGCAGGTCCTTGTCGACGCGGGCGCCGAGGCCGGTCACGGAGGTGCCGTTGTTGACCTGGACGCGGATCGAGCCGGGCGGCACGTCCACCTGCTCGGGGCTGCGCGAGGGCGACGGCGTGCCGCTCGCGGGGGCGACGGCCGGGCCGATGAGCGACCGGTCCTCGCGGAGGGCGTCGAAGAGCCGCTTGGCGCCCTTGGCGGACCAGCGCACGGTCGTGCCGACCCCCTGGACCCGGAAGGGCGTCGGTTCCACCGGTACGGTCGCGAATTCCAGCGACCCCACGCCGAGGCCGCCGCGCAGTCCGGTGACCAGCGAGATCAGATCGTCCGGCGTGGTCTGCCGGTCGGTGCGCACGGAGCCGAGCGCGGCCCCGGCGACCTGTTCGAGCTTGACCGGGTCGCGCAGCAGACCGGTCTCGGTCGCCCGGCGGACCAGGGCCGCCAGGAAGCGCTGCTGGCGGCCCATGCGCGTCAGGTCCATGGCGTCCTGCCCGTAGCCGGAGCGGACGTACTGCAGCGCGGCGCCGCCGTTCATGCGGACGGTGCCGGCGGGCAGGGAGAGCCCGGTCCAGCCGTCCTTCAGCGGATGGGCGGTGCACACGTCGACGCCGCCGACGAGGTCGACCGCCTTCATGAAGCGCCCGAAGTCGATCTCGGCGTAGTGGTGGACCGGCAGCCCGGTCAGCTTCTCGACGGCGCCGACGGTCAGCGAGGGGCCGCCGTCGCCGTAGGCCCACTTCAGCTTGCCGGGGCGGGGGAGCTCGGCGTAGGTGTCCCGCGGCAGGCCGACCACGCTGATCCTGCGGCCGTCCCGCGAGACGTGCGCGAGCATCAGCGTGTCCGCGCAGTCGCAGGGCTGGCCGCCCAGGTGCCAGCGGGTGCGCTGGGCGGCGGTGAGGCCGCGGCGCAGGTCCGTGCCGACGATCAGGAAGTTGGTGCCCTTGGTGGAGGCGGCGCGGCCCTTGGGCCCTCCGAGGGCGTCCACGTGCGCGAGGCGGCTGTCCATGTGCGCGAAGACGGCGTGCCCGATCCCGCTGGCGGTCAGGATGCCCAGCGAGAGCGCGCCGAGGACGCGCATCCCGCGGCGCACCGGGGTCCGGCGGACGGCGGGCGCCGGCTGGCGGCGGCGAGCGGCGGTCATAAAGGCACGCTAAGCAGTCATACCGTCCTACGGTATGAGCCTCGCCCGGGCCTGCACACCGCTGTCATCCGTTCGCGGTAACGTGTGCGGCTGTGAACGCTGCGACCCCCCACCTGCCGCCCGCCGTTTCCGTGATCATGCCCGTGCTCGACGAGGAACGCCATCTGCGCGCCTCCGTCCGGCACATCCTGGAGCAGGACTACGCGGGTGAGCTGGAGGTCGTCATCGCCCTCGGCCCCTCGAAGGACCGCACCGACGAGATCGCCGCCGAGCTCGTGCGCGAGGACCCCCGGGTGCACACCGTGCCCAATCCCACCGGCCGCACCCCCGCCGCCCTGAACGCCGCCATCAAGGCCTCCCGGCACCCCGTCGTGGTCCGCGTCGACGGCCACGGCATGCTCTCCCCGGACTACATCAAGACCGCGGTGCGGCTGCTGGACGAGACCGGCGCCGCCAACGTCGGCGGCATCATGCACGCCGAGGGCGAGAACGACTGGGAGCGCGCCGTCGCCGCCGCCATGACCTCCAAGATCGGCGTGGGCAACGCGGCCTTCCACACCGGCGGCCAGGCGGCCCCCGCGGACACCGTCTACCTGGGCGTCTTCCGCCGCGAGGTGCTGGAGCAGCAGGGCGGCTACAACGAGGAGTTCATCCGCGCCCAGGACTGGGAGCTGAACTACCGCATCCGCGAGGCCGGCGGCCTGATCTGGTTCTCGCCCGAACTGCGCGTCTCGTACCGGCCGCGCCCGAGCGTGCGGGCGCTGGCCAAGCAGTACAAGGACTACGGCCGGTGGCGCCGCGTCGTCACCCGCTACCACCAGGGCTCGGTCAATCTGCGGTACCTGGCCGCCCCGGGCGCCGTCCTGGCGATCGCGGCGGGCGTCGTCGTCGGCGTGGCCGTCACCCCGCTGGGCTTCGTGGTCCCCGGTGGCTACCTGGCCGCCATCGCGCTGGGTTCGGTGCCCGCCGGCAAGGGCCTGTCGCTCGCGGCGCGGGCCCAGGTCCCGGTGGCGCTGGCCACCATGCACATGTCGTGGGGCTTCGGGTTCCTGACCAGCCCGCGATCGCTCGCCCGGAGGGTCGTCGCCAGCCGCCGCCCGGCGGTGCGGGCGACCGCCGACACCGACGCGTAGCGCCGGCGGCCGGGCCCCGCGGGGCCCGGCCGGTGCGTCCTACCAGTTGTAGTACGGATTGACCTTCATGCACGCCGACTTGTCGGAGGCGTTGAGCGCGTTCGCGCTGTCCAGCACTTCCTTGGTGTCGGACGAGCTCTCCTTGGGGTAGCTCGTTCCGGTCGTCCAGTCGGCGCCGACCACCAGCGTGATCCCGGACGCCGTGTCGGACTTCTTCGCCGCGCTCGTCGGCAGGCCCAGCGCCTTCGCCACCGCCAGGGCGTTCGCCTGCTGGTCGTCGGACGGGTACGTGACCGTGGTGCCGGACTGCGACTGGGGCGTGCTGTCGGACTCGGCCTGGGTGAAGCCGAGGGCGACCAGCCGCTCGGAGATCGCCTTGGCCCGCCCGGGGACGGCGGCCTGGGAGGCCGTGCCGGTGCCGTTCTCGACAGTGACCGGGATGTCCGCCTTGGCGTCGGGCCTGGCCGTCGACGCGGGCGTCGCCGGGGTCTTCTTCTTGCTCGTCTTGCCGTCGACCGCCTGGTCGTTGCGGAGCAGGGTGAAGAGCTTGGTGGCGGCGGGGGTCGGCACCACGTGGGCGTCGGGGTTCTCCGGGTCGGCGCCCCACGGCATGGTGGTCATGGTGATCCGGCTGGTGGGGACGCCCTTGAGGTCGTTGCCCATGTCGTACAGCTTCTTGACCGTGCCGAGGCCGGTGTCGACCGTCAGCGCCTTCGTGGCGCTCTCCGCGAGGCCGGTCAGCGCTCCCGGGTCGGTGAGCTTCGTGCCGGACTTGAGCTGGCGCACCATCGCGTTCATGTACATGTGCTGCGCGTGGGTGCGGCCGATGTCGCTGCCGTCCTCGAAGCCGTGGCGGGTGCGCAGCCACTGCAGCGCCTGCTGGCCCTTGATGATGTGGTCGCCGGCGGTGAGCTTCAGCCCGGACTTCTTGTCCCACACGTTGCTCTTGACGCACACCGGGACGCCGCCGACCGCGTCGGCCATGGAGACCACGCCGGCGAAGTCGATCATCATGAAGTGGTCGATGGATATACCGGTCAGGTTCTCCCAGGTGGCCACGGTGCAGCCCGGACCGCCGTGCCCGAGGCTGGCGTTGATCGTCTCCGAGCTGGTCTCGGGGTAGACGGTGCCGTCGTCGGGGTCGGTGCACTTGGGGATGGTGACCCGGGTGTCGCGCGGGATGCTGACCACGGTCATGTTGCTGCGGTCGGCCGAGACGTGCAGCAGCATCTGGACGTCGGCCAGCGGCTTGCGCGTCGCGTCGGCCTTGGCGCCGCCGAGCTTCTGGTTCTCCTTGGAGGCCCGGCTGTCCGAGCCCAGCAGCAGAATGTTCAGCGGGGTCTGGCCGGCCGCGTTCGCCTTGCTCTTGTCGACCTTGCTGTCGCCGAGGTTGAGAGCGTCCTTGCGGATGTTCGCGTTCAGGTGCTCGTAGTAGGCCCAGGCGGCGCCGGCCGACCCGACTATCGCGAGCGATGTGACGATCGCCACCCAGCGCAGAGCACGCCGTTTGCCCTTCTTGCGACGGCGGTTGCCGCGCCGGCCCGGACCGTCGGCGCCCCCGGTGCCGTCGTCGCCGCCACCGTCGCCCGGCCCGCCGGTCCGCGGGTCGGTGCGGGGGGCGTCGTCCTCGTACTCCTCCTCGGGGGCGTACGGCTCCGGCTCGTACGCCTCGTTGTCGAAGGCCGAGGGCTGGTACGCCGTGGTGTCGTAGGGGGCGTACTGCTGCCCCTGACCCTGACCCTGCGGCTGAGGTTGCTGCTGCGGTTGGTAGCCGCCGCCGTACGAGGGCTGTTGCGGAACGTACGGCGCCCCGTCACCGCCCCTGTACGGAGCGTTGCCCCACCCGGGTTCATGAGGTTCGTAAGGGGCGTTGAGCCCCCCAGGGGCGCTGCCGTGGCGCATTCAGGCCTCCCATGGCGCGCTGGTCACTACGGTCGGTTCCGGCGCCGTGGTGCCGCGGACCGTTGGTGATTCTCAGCTGCGCGACTGTCAAAGCCCTGTGGGGTCCGACAGAAATGCTCGCGGATGGTTGGAGGTCACGATACATAACGTCGGCAACTGTCCAGGCCTTCGATTCTTATCGGTCATGTAAAACGATCGTCCCCTTATCTCAAAAGGGGAGCGTTCCCGACTACCACCGATACGGCGCATACACCGGCATGCACGTGGATTTGTCCGAGCCGTTGAGGGCGCCGGCGCTGTCGGGGAGCTTCGCGTCGGGGTCGGCGCCACCCGCGTAGGTCGTCCCCTCGCGCCAGTCCGCGCCCACGACGAGTGTGACGGAGGCAACGTGTGAGGATTCCTTCACAAGGCCGGCCGGCAATGCGAGGGCCTTCGCCACGGCGAGCGCGTCCGACCGGGCCTGGGCCCCCTGGCCGGCCGGGTAGTCGATCGCGGTGGTGGGCGACGGCTGCGCCTCGGCGGCCTTCACGGCCCCCGTGAAGCCCTGGCCGGCCAGGAGGCCCGCCACGACGCCCGCGCGGCCGTTCACGGGGGTGCCGGTGCTGTCCCCGGCGGTGCCGTTGACCACGGCCACCGGGATGTCGGCGGCCGGACGCGCCGGCGGTCCCGACTCGGCGGGCTTCTTCGTGGGCTTCTTGCCGCCGTTGTCGTCGAACGGCACGTCGTGCACGAGCTTCGCCCACACCTTGGGCGCGTTCACCGCGTCCGGGACGTAGTGCTGGTCGTTCTCCGGGTCCGTGGCGGGCGGCATGGTGAGCATCGTGATCCGCTTCGACGGGACGCTCTTGAGCTCCATGCCGAGGTCGTACAGCTTCTTCGGGGTGCCGATCTCCTCGGAGACCTGCAGCGCCTTGGTCGCCGCCTCCGCCAGGTTCCGCAGCCGGCCGCTGTCGGTGAAGACGTTCTGCGAGCGCAGCTCCCGCACCATCGAGTTCATGTACATGTGCTGGGCCTCTGCCCGGCCCAGGTCGCTCTCGAAGGCGTGCCGGGTGCGCAGCCACTGCAGCGCGGTCTTCCCGTAGACCTTCTGCCGGCCCGCCTTGAGCTTCAGACCGGAGCCGCCGGGCTGGTCCGGCGTGGGGCGGTCCCACACGTTCTGCTTCACGCACACCTCGACCCCGCCCACGGCGTCGGCCATCTTCACCACGCCCGCGAAGTCGATCATCATCCAGTGGTCGATGTAGACCTTGGTGAGGTTCTGGACGGTGGCCAGCGTGCAGCCCGGACCGCCGTGCGTGAGGCTCTCGTTGATGATCGCGTGCGTCGTGGCGGGGAACGTCTCGCCGGTCTTGGGATCGGTGCACTTCGGGATCGGCACCCGGGTGTCGCGCGGGATGCTCACCACCGACATGTTGCTGCGGTCGGCCGAGACGTGCACGAGCATGATCACGTCGGCGCGGGGTTTGTCCCCGCGGGTGTACTTGGCGCCGCCCAGCTTCAGGTTGGCGTCCGTGTTGCGGCTGTCGGAGCCCAGCAGAAGGATGTTGAGCGCGTTCGTGGGCGCCTTGTGCACGTTACTGGCGCCGCTGCTGCGCTTGCCCTTGCGGATGTTGTGGCTCAAGTGCTGGTAGTACGCGTAACCGGCCCCCGCCGTACCGAGTATCAGCAGGGCCAGCACGACCGCGGTCCATCGCAGCGCCCGCCGCCCGCGCCGCCGGGGGGTCCCCGCCGCGCGCCGCGCACCGCCGCCGTCCGGCGCGCCGGCCGTCGAGGGCCCCTTGCGCGCCGCGTCCGCCTCATGCTGCGGACGTGTCTCGTACAGACTGTCGTCCCACCCGAGATCGCGCACGCCGCGGTCGGTCATGTCTGGTCCCCACCCCTGAAGCCCCGTCGTATCCCCGTAGATGTGTTCTCGCCGCTCCTGTGCCGGTGCCGGCTACTTGGCACAGACACTCTCGTCGTCCGCCTCGACCTTCTGGATCCCCTCGGGCGCCTTGGTGGGCGCCGTGATCGGCGTCCCCGCGGCGGTGAAGTCCTTGCCGAGGGTGAGCGTCATGTTCGCGCGCGGTGCCGCGTTCTGCGTGCCCGGGATCAGCGCCGAGGCGGGCAGCCCCATCATGTCGGCCAGCCGCCGTGCCTGGTCGGCCTGGTTGGGGGCGTACTTCAGCGTCGTCTTCGGCGCGTCCGCGGGCGCGTTGCCACCGTTGGTGGAACGGGTGACGCCCTGCGCGTTCTGCAGCCAGCTGACGGTGTCCTGGGCCGCACCGAAGATCCCGCTGCCGTTGTAGACCTCGACCCGCACGTTGATCGCGTCGGCCTTCGGGCCCTTGAGCTTGCCCGCGGCCGCGTCCTTCTCCTTCTTCTTCACCTCGGTGAGCGAGATGTCCTGGCGCACCATGGTGAACAGCTGCGGCGCCCTGGTCTTGTCCAGGACGACGGTCGTGTGCACCTTCTCGGCGGGGTTGTCTATGACCGGGACGGTGGCGAAGGTGATGTTCTTGGTGTTCACCCGGCTCAGGTCCTTGGCCAGGTCGGCAAGTTTCGTCACGCTGCCGATGCCGGTGTCCACGGTGAGCGCCTTGGTCGCGGTGTTCGCCAGCTTCAGCAGCTTCGTCGGGCTGGACAGCGTGTCGCCCGACTTCATCTCCCGCACCATCGAACCCAGGAACTGCTGCTGCAGCTGGATACGGCTCAGGTCGCCGCCGAAGCCGACGCTGTGCCGGGTGCGGACGAACGCCAGCGCCTGCTCGCCCTGCACCTTGTGCCTGCCCTTGGGCAGCTTGAGGTGCGAGTCCGGGTCGTCGATGTCCTTGGCCAGGCACACCTCGACGCCGCCCACCGCGGTGGACAGGTCCTTGACGGCGTCGAAGTTGGCCATCATGAAGTGGTCCGGCATGATCCCGGTCATCGCCTGGACCGTGCGCATCGTGCAGCCCGGGTCGCGTCCGTACTGCCCCAGGCTGGTGTTGAAGCGGACCCCCTCCTCGCCCGGGATGAGCTTCGTGGAGCCGTCCGCCTGCTTCGTCGGGCAGTCCGGGACGTCGGTGATGATGTCGCGCGGAATGCTCAACGCGGTCGCGTTGGAGCGGTCCTTGGACACGTGGAAGAGGATCGTGGTGTCCGCGTGACCGATGTTCGCCGAGTCGCCGTACTTGCCCTTCAGGCCCTGCCGGCTGTCGGTGCCGATCACGAGGATGTTGACCGGGCCGTCACTGGTGGGGGCGTTGGAGCCGATACCGGTGTCCACCGTGTTGATGTTGCCGTTGAGCTGCTGGTACAGGACGTAGACACCGACGCTCGCGGCCACCACGACGAGGCCGAGCGTGCCGGCGGTCCAGATCAGCGCCTTCTTCCGGCCCGACTTGCGGGACTGCGCCTTGCGCCGGCCGGCGCGGGTCGCCGCGCGGCCGCCCGCGGTCTCCGGGGCGGCGGCCCTCCGTCCGCCCTGACCCGCGCGCTGGGCCTGGCGGCGCGGCCCAGGAGGCTGTTCCTGTCCGCCCCGTCCGGGCTGGGCGCCCTGGCCGGCCTGCCCCTGCCGGCGGGGCCGGCCCTGCTGGGGGTCGTGCGGGGTCCGACGGCCGCCCTGGGACGGAACGGCGCGGTCCGCGGGCGCTCCCGGGTCCAGCCGCAGCTGGTAGCTGCCGGTCTCGGGATCGAACACCCACTGGTCCGCCGGGTCGACGTGCTGCCTACGGCCTTGCGTGTCCACGGTTGATCGAGTCCTCCGTCTCGGCCGCTGCGGCAGGCCGGATCGCCCACACTAACCCCACAGTTCAGCGTCCAGGAGCGCAGCTGACAAATTCCGGTCCCTACAACTGGACAAACTGTTCAATCCCCACTGCCACCGCAGACATCGCGGTCCGCGGTCGTGCCGCGATAGGAGGGAGCGTCCGTCGCGGTCCCCGTCGCAGAGGGAGATGCGGAAGCGGTGGATGTGGTTCCGTCCGGCGAAGGGCTGTCGCTCGCGCCGGGGCTCGCGCCGTCGTCCTGCACCGCCACGGTGCCGTCCTCGCGCAACGTGGTGAAGAGCTTCTCGGCGTCCGGCTGCACGAGTTCGTCCCGGTTCGGGTCCTGGACCCAGGGGCGGCGCGGCACGGTCAGGAAGCGCACCTGCCCGGCGGGCGTCCGGCGCAGGGTCTGGGTGAGGTCGTACAGCTCGCGCAGCGAGTCCAGCCCGGGGTCGGCGGTGAGGGAGGAGGTCGCGGCGTCCAGCAGCGGGTAGAGCTTGGTGGGGTTGAGCAGGACGCCCGTGCTGTCCACCTTCTTCACCAGCGAGGCCAGGAACTCCTGCTGCCGGTCGATGCGCTGGGTGTCGCTGCCGTCGCCGATGCCGTGGCGGGCGCGGACGTAGCCGAGGGCGTCCTCGCCGTGCAGCACCTGGCGGCCGGCCTTCAGGTCCAGATGCGCGTCCTTGTCGTGCACGTCGTGCGGGACGCAGACCTCGACGCCGCCGACCGCGTCGACCATCTTCTTGAACCCGCTGAAGTCCACGACGAGATGGTGGTCGACCCGGATCCCGGTCAGCTTCTCGACGGTACGGATGGTGCACGCCGCTCCGCCGAACTCGAACGCCCAGTTGAACTGGGCGAACTGGGCGTCGGACATGCTGCCGTCGGGCCGCCGGCAGGAGGGGATGTCCACCATCAGGTCGCGCGGCAGGCTGACCGCCGTCGCCGTCTTCCGGTCCGCGGCCAGGTGCAGCAGGATCGCGGTGTCCGAGCGCTGGGTGCCGGTGTCCTGGCCGTACTTGCCGTTGCCGTCGCCCCGGTTGTCGGAGCCGAGCAGCAGGATGTTCTCGGCGGAGGTCGCCTGCGGCAGCGCGCTGGGCCGCTCGGACTGGACGCGCAGCAGTTCGCGCGAGGTGTCGGTGTCCGTGTGGATGTTCCCGTCCAGCTGTCGGTACAGGTGCCAGGCGACACCCGCGCCGGACAGCACCGCCAGCGCGGTCACCCCGGCCAGGACGCGCGGCCACCGGCGGCGGCGCTGACGGGTCGGCGGCGCCGCGCCGGGAGAGGTGTCCTTCGACTCCGGCGAATCGGCAGGCGTGGTCACGTACGTCCCGTCCTTCGGATGGTGTGGCTTTCTTCTCACCCGTACAGACAGTTCAATTCCGCACTCGGTTGTGCGGAGTTGTTCACTTGTGCGTTCGACCGTCCAGCATCGCGCGGATCCCGCGGGGCCGCCTCCCGGGAGCGGCGGCCCCGGCCCCTGCTTACGCCATGTGGGTGACGCGCTCGCTCTCCCGGCGTTTGTCCAGGTCAGCGGTGGCCAGCCGGTCCAGGTGGCGGCAGAGCACCACGGAGCCGCCCGACGCCAGCGGCGCCAGCAGCCCGGCCGCGAGCCCGTCCCAGTCGCCGTAGGACCGGCCCGACAGCAGCCGGGAACCGGCGGTCAGGCCGAGCGACTCCGCCGACGCGGCCGCCCGCTCCACCACCCCGGCGCCGGTCAGCTCCTCGCCGCCGGGCAGCTCCTCGCCGCCGGGCAGCTCCAGCGCCGGGGCGCCGGGGTCCACGGGCGCGTAGGGGGCGAAGCGGTCGCCCTGCGTCGGCACCTCCACCGCGTAGTCCGCGAACCCGGCCGGGGGCTGCGGGAACCGCGCGCCCAGCGGGCGCAGCGCCAGCGCCATCCGCTCGCCGGGGCAGGCCAGGGCCGCCTCCAGGGTGTCCGGGCCGGAGACCACGAAGTCGGCGCCGGCCGGGTCGCCGCCGGGCACCGCCACCACGCCGGTGGAGAAGCAGGCGAGCAGCCACACCGCGGTCTGCCAGTGGGCGGGCAGCAGCAGCGCGACCCGGTCACCCGGCTGGGCGCCGAGCTCGTCCTGGATGAGGTTGGCGGTCTTCGCCACCCAGTTGCCGAAGGTGGCCACGGACAGTTCCACGCGCTCGCCGGTGGCGTCGTCGTAGAAGGTGACCAGGGGGCGGGCGGGGTCCGTCGCGAGCGCGGAACGCAGCAGGTCGGCGGGCGTACGGGCAGTCGATGTCACGCGGCCCAGGCTACGTCAGGAGCCCTGCGCACGGGCGTTGCTGAGGGAGCGGCAGGCTGTCGGCGGGGATCGGAACGTCCGTCAGATCCCGGCTGCGGGTTTATGGGGCTTATGTAAGTGTTTTTCTCATGCGTGCCTTTATCGCCACTTCCGTCGGCTGCGCGTGCATGGCAGCTCTCGCCGTCCCGCTCGCGCTGCCCTCCGGCGCCACCGCGACGATCCACACCCCGTACCGGGCCGCCGCTCCCGACGCCCCGTCGGGGAGTACCCACACCCTGATGCTGGCCCCGCTCGCGACCTCCGGCCGCGCCCTCGGCTCACCCCTGACCGAAGGGCTCACCGAGCGGTCGGTCAAGCCCTTCTCCCTGCTCGGCGTCACGTGGGACGACGCCCGCACCGACCTCGAGGGCACGGTCCAGGTGCGCACACGTGCCGTCGGCACCGGTGCGTGGTCGGCCTGGCGGGACGTCGAGTCGCACTCCGAGGACGCCCCCGACGAGGGCTCCCCCGAGGCCACCGAGTCGGGCGTGCGCGGTGCCACCGCCCCGCTGTGGGTCGGCCGCTGCGACGGGGTCGAGGTGCGCGTCGTGCCCAAGCCGGCCGGTGGCGTGCGCGGCGCGCTGCCCGCGCTGCCCAAGGGACTGCGGCTGGACATGGTCGACCCGGGGGACGATCCGCCGGGGGCGCCCTCGGCGGCGCCGTCCACCGCGGGCGCGCCGCCGTTCGGTGCTGACCCCGCACCCGAGGTCACGCCCCCCGACCCGACGGACGAACCGGTCGACGACCCCGCCCGCCCGGGTCGTCAGGACCGGCCCGGGGACATCGGCTCTCCGGGCGGCGGCACCGACGACCCGGCGGACACCGGCAGCACGGGCCATCCCGGTCACACCGGAGACACCGGAGACACCGGAGACACGGGCGATCCGGGCGACGACCCCGGGACCCCCGTCGCGACCGACCCGACCGACACCTCGGGCACCGAGGACGAACTCCCCGTCGTCCCCGCCCTCACCCGGTCCGAGACCGAGGCCCTCACCGGCCGCACGTACATCGGCGCCCGGCCCCGCATCGTCACCCGGGCCGGCTGGCACGCCGACGAGTCCCTGCGCACCGAGGACTTCCTCTTCACCGACCAGGTCGACGCGGTCTTCGTCCACCACAGCGCCACCGGCAACGACTACGACTGCGCTGACGCACCGTCGCTCATCCGCAGTATCTACCGCTACCACATCAACAGCAGCGGATGGCGCGACATCGGCTACAACTTCCTCGTCGACAAGTGCGGAACCATCTACGAGGGCCGGGGCGGCGGCGTCGCCAAGGCCGTGTTCGGCGCGCACACCCTCGGCTTCAACGCGGACAGCGTCGGCGTCGCCGTGCTCGGCACGTTCAGCGACGCGGAGCCCTCCGAGGAGGCACTGGACGCGGTCGCCCGGCTCGCCGCGTGGAAACTCGGCATCTACGGACACAATCCGGCCGGTACGGCATATCTCTTGTCAGGAGGGAGCAACAAGTACAGGAAGGGTGTCCGGGTCAGCTTCAATTCCATCTCCGGGCACCGCGACGGGTTCGCGACCGAATGCCCAGGAACGGTGCTGTACGACGATCTCGGCTACATCCGCCGCAAGGCGGCGGCCCTTCAGGGTCGCTGATGGGAGCCGCGACGAGACCCGCATAGGATTGGCCGCTCGTACGTTCGGCCCCGCCAGGAAGCGGAGACAACACAGGTGACTGAAGCGATCCTCTTGGTCGGCGGCAAGGGCACGCGGCTGCGGCCGCTGACGGTGCACACCCCCAAGCCGATGGTCCCCGCGGCAGGTGTCCCCTTCCTCACCCACCAACTGGCCAGGGCCCGCGCCGCGGGCGTCGAGCACATCGTTCTCGCCACCTCCTACCTCGCCGAGGTCTTCGAGCCCTGGTTCGGCGACGGGTCGGACCTCGGACTGCGCCTGGAGTACGTCACCGAGGACGAGCCCCTGGGCACCGGCGGCGCCATCCGCAACGTCGCGGACCGCCTCGACTCCGCGCCCGGCGACCCCGTCCTGATCTTCAACGGCGACATCCTCACCGGTCTCGACATCGCCGGCCTGGTCGCCACCCACCGCCGCAGCGGCGCGGACGTCTCCCTCCACCTCACCCGGGTCGACGACCCGCGCGCCTACGGTCTGGTGCCGACCGACGCCGACGGCCGCGTCACCGCCTTCCTGGAGAAGCCGGAGACCGCCGAGGAGATCGTCACCGACCAGATCAACGCGGGCGCCTACGTCTTCAACCGCTCCGTCATCGACTCCATCCCCGCCGGGCGCCCGGTCTCCGTCGAACGGGAGACCTTCCCCGGACTGCTCGCCGCCGGCGCGCACCTGCAGGGCATGGTCGACTCGACGTACTGGCTCGACCTCGGCACGCCGCACGCCTTCGTACGCGGCTCCGCCGACCTCGTCCTCGGCCGCGCCCCGTCCCCGGCCGTGCCGGGACGCTGCGGCGAACGCCTCGTCCTGGAGGGCGCCCGCGTCGCCGACGACGCCAAGCTCACCGCCGGCACCTCGGTGTCCGCCGGCGCGGTGATCGGCTCCGGCGCGGTCGTGGAGGGCAGCACCGTCCTCGCCGGCGCCGTCGTCCGCCCCGGCGCGATCATCACCGACTCCCTCATCGGCGCGGGCGCGGTCATCGGCGAACGCACCGTCCTGGACACCGCGGTCATCGGCGACGCCGCCCGGATCGGCGCGGACAACGAACTGCGGTACGGCGCACGGGTGTGGTGCGGAGCGGTCATCCCGGACGGGGCGCTGCGCTTCTCGTCCGACCAGTGACGCCCGGCCCCGGCGCGTAGTCTCGGAGGGTGCATCCCGAGCAGACCCGACTCCTCCGCGGCGCGACGGCACGCGTGCCCGGCCCGCGCACCCCGGGCCGGATCCGCCGGTGGACCCCGCGCGGCCCGCTGGACCTGGGCCTGACCCTCGGTCCCCTGCGCCGAGGCCCCGGCGACCCCGCCTTCCGGGTCGGCTCCGACGGCGCGGTGTACCGTGCCTCGCGCACCCCCGAGGGTCCGGGCACCCTCCGCGTCGCCCGCCCCGCCGGCGGCGAGGTCGAGGCACAGGCGTGGGGCGCGGGCGCCGACTGGCTGCTCGACCGCCTGCCGGAACTGCTCGGCGACGCCGACGAACCCGACGCGTTCACCGCCCGCCACCGCGTCGTCCACGAGGCCCACCGCCGCAACCCCGGGCTCCGACTGACCCGTACCGGCCTGGTCCTGGAATCGCTGATGCCCGCGATCCTGGAGCAGAAGGTCACCTCCGACGAGGCCTACCGCTCCTGGCGCGTCCTGCTGTGGCGCTTCGGCGAGCCCGCCCCCGGCCCCGGCGAGGAACTGCGCATGCGCGTCATGCCCGACGCCCGCGGCTGGGCCATGATCCCCTCCTGGGAATGGCACCGCGCCAACGTCGACGGCAAGCGCTCGGCCGCCGCCGTGCGTGCCGCCCGCGCGGCCGCCCGCATGGAGCAGGCCACCGGCCTCGGCCCCGCCGAGGCCCTCGCGCGCCTGCAGGCGATCCCGGGCATCGGCCCCTGGACCGCCGCCGAGACACTCCAGCGCAGCAACGGCGACCCCGACGCGGTCACGGTCGGCGACCTCCACCTGCCGAACACCGTGGGCTACGCCCTCACCGGCGCCCACCGCACCGACGACGCCACCATGCTGGAACTCCTGGAGCCCTACGCGGGCCAGCGGCACCGCGCCGCCCGCCTCATCCTCCTGACCGGCCGCCGCCCCCCGCGCCGCGCCCCCCGCATGGCCCCGGGGAACATCGTTCCGCTCTGACGCGCACCTGTGCTCTGCGCGTGACGATCCCGAACACCGCCCTCGCCGACGTACTGGACCGCCGCAAGCCGGAGGAGGAATCGGAGCAACTGCTCGCCGCCTTGATCGACTTCGGCGTGTTCGTCCCCGTGGGCGACAACGGCTCGGTGATCTTCGTGAAGGGGTCGAACGAGCGCCCCGCGCCGCCCGGTTACGTCAGCGAGGAATGCTGCCGCCGGCGCCGACCCGGTGCCACCGCCGCCGTCCACTGCGACGTGACGCGTCTGATGGACATCGGGCACCACACGAAGGCCGAGGCGCTCGCCCTGTTCTCCGAAGACGGCTGGGCCACGGTCCCCTTCGCCCTCGTGGCGCAGACCCTGCGCGACACGCTCCGCGACCGGCTCCTGGACCACCCCGGCGTGCGGTGCGCGTGGATCGCGCGGGTCCGGTGGACGGACACGGGCATGGAACAGCTCATGCTGCACAGGGCACTCGCCGACGCCGCGCGGCCGGACACGGCCGGCGTCCTCATGGAGGAAGTCCTCTCGCGGATCGAACTCGGCGCCGAGACCCGGGAAGTCGTCGTACGGGTCCTGCGCCCGGGGCCGGACGCCGACGCGGCCACCATGCGGGAACTCGACACGATGGGCCTGGACACCGTGCGCGCCGACCACGCGGCGCGCCGCGTCGAGGTGAGCCCACGCGAGTACGACACGCATCCGGCCCCCGCGCCCGCCCCGGCTCCTGAGCGGCCCCGTCGCTGGTGGCGCCGGTAGCCGCCGCCGCGTCAGCCGGTGTCGCCGCCGACCCCGAAGAGGTCCCGGCACCGCTCCAGCCCGTGGATCTCGACGGGAACGGTGCGGTGCGCCTCCCAGTCCGCGCGCTCCAGCCGCAGCCGCCGCAGGGTGCGGACCACGCCGCGGACGGCGGCGACGGCCCGCCCGTCGTCGCGGTAGCCGAGCTTCTGCGAGACGCGCAGCGACGCCGGGTTGTCGGTCATCGCGGCGGAGGTGACGGACCGGGCGCCGAGTCCCTCGAACACCAAGTGCAGGGCCGCGGCGCGCATTTCGGTGCCGATGCCCCGGCCGTGGTGCGGCAGCCCCAGCCAGGAACCGGTCTGCGCCTCGCGGGTCACGGCGAAGTGGTCCGCGGACACGTCCTGCCGCCCGACCACCTTTCCCTCGCACCGCACCGCCAGGCTCAGCGTCCAGTCCTCCGGCCGCCACGCCGCCACCGTTCCCAGCACGTGCTGGAACGTGGCCTGCTCGCGCTCGCGCGGACTGGCGTCGGTCCACGGGACGGTGAAGGGCATCCGGGCCTCGTCGTGGACACCGCCCGCGGCGACGCCCGCCAGTTCCGCGAGACCCGCCAGACCGGGCAGGCCCAACTCCAGCCGCGGCGTGGTGATCCGGAGCGCGTACAGCGGCCACACGTGTTCTTCCATGCCGGGAGCCTGCCCCTGCCCCCGCCCGGCCGTCGACCGGATTTCCCGCACGCAGGCCCCCGTGAAAACCCCTTGCGGGGGCGCCACGTGCGCCCGTTGACCCCGCCCGACGAGGAACGGCAAGGGCACCAGTGCTTCGAGCGGGTCCAGCCCGGCCTGTTCGGCATCGAGATGTGGGTCGTGGAGTTCAGGCGCCTCAACCGGACAGGTCTGGCCGGCGCGTCTGGAGTCGCTGCCGTGGCCCGCCCCCGACTCCGTGCACGTCCTGATCCACGACGGCCGGCTCACCGAAGTGCCCCTGCCCCGCACGGAGCGGGAGCCGTACGAGGACAGGGTCACCGGGGTTCTCGACAGGACCGACCACCCCGGTGACGGCGTCACCGACGACGCCTAGCGCACCGCGATGAACGCCTCCGCGCTCCGCGCCGGCCGTTCCTTCGGGCCGGCGGCGGGGCGGCCGATGGCGACGGCGCCCATCGGGTCCCAGTCGCCGGGCAGGTCCAGCACCTCGCGCACCACGTCGCGGCAGAACATCGTGGACGACACCCAGGCGGAGCCGAGTTGCTCGCCGGCGAGGGCGACCAGGAAGTTCTCCACGGCCGCGCCCATCGCGACCACGAACATCTCGCGCTCGGCCGCCGAACGCCGGGGGTCGGGGTAGTCGTGCGCCCCGTCGGTGACCAGGCACGGAACGACCAGGTAGGGCGCCCGGCGCAGGACGTCGCCGCGCCGTACGCGCTTGGCGACGGACTCCTCGCTGCGGCCGTCGCGGCGCAGGTCGGCGATCCAGGCGTCGCGCATCGCGTCCAGCAGGCGCACCCGGGCGGCCTCGGTCTCCAGCAGCACGAAGCGCCACGGCGTCGTGTGGTGCGGGGCCGGGGCGGTGACGGCGAGCGCCACCGCCCGCCGCACCGCGTCCCCGTCGACGGGGACGTCGGAGAAGTCGCGGATCGTGCGGCGCAGGGAGACGGCCTCGCGCACCGCCTCCGACGTGCCCAGCCGGAACATGTCGTCGCCGGCCGGCCGCAGGAGCGCCCGGGCCCCGTCGCCGTTCTCCTCGGCCGGGAGCACCAGACGTTCCAGGCCGCGCACCACGGCCACCGGGGTGCCGCCCGCCTTGCCCTTGACGAGGTCGCCGGCACCGGCCAGCTCGTCGCCCAACGCCGTGACGGTGACGGCGAGTTCGTTGCCGTGCGAATCGGTCGCGCCCCGCAGGTCGTCCACGACCCGGATCCCGGCCGCGCCGATGGCGACGTCGGTGAGGCCCTGGCGCCAGGGGCGCCCGAAGGTGTCGGTGACGACGACGCCGACGTTGACGCCGAGGGCCTCGCGCACCCCCGCGCGGATGGTCCGCGCGGAGGCGTCCGGGTCCTCGGGCAGCAGCAGCACCGTGCCGGGCGCCGTGTTGGAGGCGTCGACGCCCGCCGCCGCCATGACGAAGCCGTGCCGGGTCTCCACGATCCGCGTCGGACCGCGCCGGGCGACCAGCCGGACCGTCTCCGCGTCGATGGCGGCCTCGCGGTCGTCGGCGTGGACGACGCGCCCCTCCGCCTTGCTGACGATCTTCGAGGTGACGACGAGCACGTCGCCGTCCTCCAGGTAGCCGGCGGCCGTGGCGACGAGCTTCGCCAGGTCGTCGCCTGCCGTGATCTCCGGCAGTCCGCCGACCGCCCACACCCGGTAGGAAACGGAACTGTTCACGCCCGGACCTCCTCTGCCAGCGTCAGCGCCTCACGCGCCATCGCGGCGGTGGCGTCGGTGTCCGTCATCATCAGCGGCACGGCCCGGCAGCGGATGCCCGCCGCCTCGACCTCGTCCACCGTGCCCGCGTCGACGGTGTCGACGAGCCAGCCGTCCAGCAGTCCGGAGCCGTAGTGCGCGGCGACCGCCGCGGCGGTGGACTCCACGCCGACGGCGGCCAGGACCTTGTCGGCCATGCCCCGCACCGGGGCGTCGCCGACGATGGGGGAGAGGCCCACCACCGGCACGCCCGCCTCGGCGATGGCCTCGCGGATGCCGGGCACGGCCAGGATCGTGCCGATCGACACCACCGGGTTCGACGGCGGGAAGAGGACGACGTCCGCCTCGGCGATCGCCTCCAGCACGCCGGGCGCAGGCTTCGCGCCCTCCGCGCCGACCGGCAGCACGGCGTAGGCCTCGGTGGAGGCCCGCAGCCGCACCCAGTACTCCTGGAAGTGCACGGCCTTGCGGCCGCCCCCGCCGTCCGGGTCGTCGATCACGACGTGCGTCTCGATGCGGTCGTCGGTCATCGGGATGAGCCGTACGCCCGGCTTCCACCGCGCGCACAGCGCCTCGGTGACCGCGCTCAGCGGATAGCCGGCGCCGATCATCTGGGTGCGCACGATGTGGGTGGCGAAATCGCGGTCGCCGAGGCCGAACCACTCGGGGCCGACCCCGTAGGCGGCGAGTTCCTCCTTCACCGTGAAGGTCTCGTCCGCGCGGCCCCAGCCCTGGCCCTCGTGGATGCCGCCGCCCAGTGTGTACATGACGGTGTCGAGGTCGGGGCAGACCTTCAGCCCGAACAGGTGGATGTCGTCGCCGGTGTTGCCGATCACGGTGATGTCCGCGTCCGGCGCCGCTTCCTTGAGACCGCGCAGGAAGCGGGCGCCCCCGATGCCACCGGCCAGTACCACGATTCGCATGCGGACAGTCTGGCAGCCGTGCCTGTCAGCCTGCGAACGTGCCCTCGACGGCCGGGGCCCCGGAGGTGCAGGCGTACGGCGTCATCTCGGTCAGGCCCGGGAAGTAGACGTGCAGGCTGACCGCCGGTTCCAGGGAGTCGTTGACGACCTCGTGGACGTAGCCGGGGGCGAACACCCGCTGGTGCCCCGCGGAGAGTGAACGGCGCACCTCGCCGTTGCCGCCGAGGGCCCGCTCGGTCAGCGTGCCCGCAAGGACGGTCAGCACACCGCTGGAGCGGCCGTGGTCGTGCAGCCCGCTGCCCTGGCCGGGGACCCAGCTCAGCAGCCAGATCTCGTAGCCGGGGCCGGTGCGCAGCCGGTCGTACCAGCGCGAGGTGGCGTCGTAGCGCACGCGCGGCGCCCAGTGGGCGCGGTCCTCGGCGATACGGCGGGCCAGTCCGGCGAACTCCGCCACCGTGGCGGGATGGGCGGGGACGGGCGGCAGCAGGTGCGGGACGGCGAGCGGGTCGCCGGCGATCGAGACGTCGCTGTTCATGGGTGCGGGAGTTCCTACGGGAAGTGAGGAGCGTCAGGCAGGGCGCATGAGGCTGTGCGGGCCGGGAATGAAGATCGTCAGCGGCAACAGCTGGAACAGCGACAGTGAGCTTCCACGGCACGACGGAATTCGCCGAGGCGGCGGATCCGGGAAGGCGCGTGGGTCACTGGCATGCGTCCCAGCACAGCGGCTCTTCCGGGTGTCTGTCAACTTGACATCCGGTTTGTCGCGAATCTTTCACCTGATCCGGCTATTCGACCAGGTGAAAGGTTTGTGCAGGCCCGCCTCGGGAAGGTGCGGACGCAACCACACGGGTACGCAGGAACGTCTCCCCAGGAAACGTCGTTGTGTTTTCGTGATCTCATCGTGATCGTCGGTCCCGCAGGGGCGTCGATCACGATTGACGTATGCGGACGTTTGGACTGATTTGAACACTTTCCGTCAGACCTTGGTTCCGCAGGGTGAATAACGGGCCCAATAGCAGATCTCGGCTTGACTGGCCCGTATCGGCACACTTGTAATTTCACTCGTGTCGTTCGACCGTCACAGGTAACGGCAACATCACGGGGAAGCGAAAACAGACGAGGGGCGCGCATGACCGAGCTGTTCCAGCTGTTGCTGGCCGAAGAGGCCGACGAAGAGCTCGGGTGGCAGGAGCGCGCGCTGTGCGCGCAGACCGATCCCGAGTCCTTCTTCCCCGAGAAGGGCGGTTCCACCCGCGAGGCCAAGAAGGTCTGCCTCGCCTGCGAGGTCCGCTCCGACTGCCTGGACTACGCCCTGGCCAACGACGAGCGCTTCGGCATCTGGGGCGGTCTGTCCGAGCGCGAGCGGCGCCGTCTGAAGAAGGGCGTCGTCTGAGCCCACGCCCGGCACGTCGCGTTCGTGCGTATATGTGCTCCGGACCCGGAAGGGCGGCCTCCCGCAACCGTTAGTGTGGGGGCCCGTCCGAGACGCCTGAGGCGTCGTCCGCAGTCCAGCGAACCGGGGCCCGAACCTCGATGTCCGTGAACAGCTCAGCAGGGACTCAATACGCCGCCCAGGCTCCCGAGTTCCCGCGCCACGTCGTCACCGCCGTGCTGGTCGCCCACGACGGTGCCCGGTGGCTGCCCAACGCGCTCGCGGGCCTGGTCTCCCAGGACCGCCCGGTCCAGGACGTCGTCGCCGCCGACACCGGCAGCGCCGACGACTCCGCCCGGCTGCTCGCCGAGTCCCTCGGCGACCACCGCGTCCTGCACCTCGCCCGGCGCAACGGCTTCGGCGCCGCCGTCGAGGAGTGCGTCCGCGCCGCTCCGCCGATGACCGCCGAACAGCTGCCGTACCTGCAGCGCCGCAGCGGCTGGGACCCGGTCGCCCGCACCTGGGACGACAACGCCTACGACGAGCCCGAGCAGCCCCACGGCGAGCCGGTGCACTGGCTCTGGCTGCTCCACGACGACTGCGAGCCGGCCCCCGACGCCCTGCGGAACCTGCTGAAGGTCGCCGACTCCGCGCCCTCCGCCGGGGTCATCGGCCCCAAGCTGCGCAGCTGGTACGACCGCCGCCAGCTCCTGGAGGTCGGCGTCTCCATCGCCCGCAGCGGCCGCCGCTGGACCGGGCTGGAGCGCCGGGAGCAGGACCAGGGGCAGCACGACCAGGTGCGCCAGGTGCTCTCGGTGTCCAGCGCCGGCATGCTCGTGCGCCGCGACGTGTGGGAGGAGCTCGGCGGCTTCGACCGCAGGCTGCCCCTCATGCGCGACGACGTCGACTTCTGCTGGCGCGCCCAGTCCGCCGGCCACACCGTCCTCATCGCGCCCGACGCCGTCCTGCGGCACGCCGAGGCCGCCTCCCGGGAACGCCGCCCCGTCGACTGCGCCGGCCGCTCCGCGGTCGACCCGCACCGCGTCGACAAGGCCGGCGCCGTCTACACCCTGCTGGCCAACACCCGCGGCGCCCTGCTGCCCTACGTCTTCGCGCGCCTGGTGCTCGGCACCGTCCTGCGCACGCTGGCCTACCTCGTCGGCAAGGTCCCCAAGCAGGCCGTCGACGAGATCACCGGCCTGCTGTCGGTGCTGCTGCGGCCCGGCCGCGTCCTCAGCGCCCGCAGACAGCGCTCCCGGCCCGCGGTCGAGGCCTCCGAACTGAGGTCGCTCTTCCCGCCGCCCGGCGCGACCGTGCGCGCCACGGTCGAACAGGTCGTCAGCAACATCTCCGGCCGCGCCGAGGCCGACGCCACCTCCGCCGGCCGCCACGGCGGCGGCATCGACTCCGGCCCCAGCGGCGGCGACGACGACGGCGAGTACCTGGAGATCGAGCAGTTCGCCCTGCTCAAGCGGATCGCCCGGCAGCCCGCGCCGATGCTCTTCGCGGTCCTGCTGCTGTTCTCCCTCATCGCCTGTCGCCAGCTCCTCGGCGGCGGCGCCCTCTCCGGCGGCGCGCTGCTGCCCGCCCCGGACCGGGCGGGCGACCTGTGGGGCTCCTACCTCGGCGCCTGGCACGCCCTCGGCACCGGCAACACCGCGAGCGCGCCGCCGTACCTGGCGATCGTCGCGACCATGTCGAACGTGCTGTTCGGCAGCACCGGCCTCGCCCTGACCGTGCTCCTGGTGGCCTCCGTCCCGCTCGCCGGGCTCAGCGCGTACTTCGCCTCCCGGCCGCTGGTCGAGTCCCGGCTGCTGCGTGCCTGGGCGGCCGTCGCGTACGCCTTCCTGCCCGCCGCGACCGGCGCCCTGGCCGGTGGGCGGCTCGGCACCGCGGTCCTGGCCATCGTGCTGCCGCTGATGGCGCGTGCCGCCGTCTCCGCCGCGGGCCTGCGGCTGTCCCGCGACGCCGTCGACCGCGGCGTGCGCCCCGGCTGGCGCGCCGCATGGGCCTTCGCGCTGCTGCTGACGCTCACCACCGCCTTCACCCCGGTCACCTGGCCCATCGCGCTGGTGCTCATCGGCGTCTCGATCGCGCTGCGCCTCGTGCGCGGGCAGGGACAGCTCGTCGTGCCCCTGGTGATGCGGGCCGTCGCGATCCTCGGCGCCCCCATGGTGGTGCTGGCGCCCTGGTCGCTGGACCTGCTCACCGAGCCCAAGCGCTTCCTGTACGAGGCCGGACTGCCCTTCGGCCCCGGCGCCGCCTCCGCCACCGACCTCGTCCTGGTCAACCCCGGCGGCCCCGGTGCGGCCGGTGGGTACCTGCTCGCCGGCATCGTCCTGGCCGCGCTCGCCGCCCTGCTGCGCGCCGGGCGGCGGCTGAGCATCATCAGCGCCTGGGCGGCCGCCCTGACCGGCCTGCTCTTCGCGGTCGCCGCCAACACCACCGCGTGGGCCGGGCCCGCCACCCTCGTGTACGGCCTCGCCCTGCTCGCCGCCGCCGCGGTCGGCGCCGAGAACGCGCAGGAACGGCTCGCCGCCTCCGGCTTCGGCTGGCGCCAGCCCGCCGCCGCCCTCGTCGCCCTGGCCGCCGTCCTCGCCCCGCTGTCCGCCGCGGTCGGCTGGATGGCCGGCGGCGCCGACGGCCCCCTGGAGCGCCGCGACCCGACGCAGGTCCCGGCCTTCGTCGCCGAGGAGGGCTCCACCCGCGACCAGGCCCGCACCCTGGTGCTGTCGGGCACGCCCGCCCGTGTCTCGTACGCCCTCGTGCGCGGCGCCGGAGCGCGCCTCGGCGACGCCGAGATCGCTGCCTCCGCGGGCGGCGACACCCGGCTGGACAAGATCGTCGCCAACCTCGTCGCCGGTTCCGGCGCCGACCAGGCCAGCCAGCTCGGCGGCTACGCCGTGCGCTATGTCCTCGTCCAGCAGGGGGCCCCCCGCGAGGTGGGCCGCACCCTGGACAGCACCCCGGGCCTGTCCCGGCTCAGCCAGGCCGACGGCAGTGCGCTGTGGCGGGTCGACAACGACGTCGCACGGCTCACCATCGTCCCCAAGCCCGCGGCTTCCGGTGACACGGCCGCCGCCGGCGGCGGTGCGAGCGCCCAGCCGGTCATGGTCGCCGCCGGCAAGGTCGAGGCGCACACCACGATCCCGGCCGGCCCCGAGGGACGCGTGCTGCGCCTCGCGGACAGCGTCGCCCCCGGCTGGAACGCCACCCTCGACGGCCGGGCGCTCACCGCGACCACCGTCGACGGCTGGGCCCAGGGCTTCGAACTCCCCGCCACCGGCGGCCGCCTGGACCTCACCTACGACGACCCCTTCACCCATGTCGTGTGGCTGTGGGTCCAGGGCTTCCTCGGCCTGGTCCTGGTCGTCATGGCCCTGCCCGGGCGACGCCGCGAGGTCGACGACGACCTGCCGGAGACCGAGCCCGTACCGGCCGGCGCGGCAGCGGCCGCCGCCGACATCCCGGCCCAGGCGACCGGCGACGGCCGCCGCGCCCGCAGGCTCCGTGCCGCCGCCGAGGCGGAGGGCGACGACGTGGACCCGGACGGAGCGGAGCACCCCGAGGACGCTCCCGAGGAGCAGGCCGCGGAGTACACCGAGTACCCGGAGTACGACCCCTACGCCGCCGAACCCCAGCAGAACGACCCCTACGGCCAGGAGCAGTGGGCCGCCGACTACCAGAGCACCTACGGCTACGAGCAGCCCGCCCAGCAGCCCCAGGAGCAGCAGCAGCCGGTCTACGACCCCTACGGCTACGGCGAGCAGCAGCCGCAGCCCCAGCAGGGTTATCCGCAGCCCGGCTACGAGCAGCAGCCGGGCTACGACGAACACCAGGGCTACGGGCAGCAGCAGGGCTACGACCAGCAGGGCTACGAGCAGCAGCCCTACGACCCCGCCTACCCCTCCTACGACCCGACGGCGTACGACACGGACGGCTACCGCCGCGACGGGAGCAACCAGCAGTGAACCGCAGCGCCCTCTCCCTGATCGGCGTCACCGCCGCCCTCGCCGCCGTCACCGGCATCGCCACCCTGACCGGCGCGGGCACCCCCGAGGCCGCGCCCGCCGCCAGTGCGGCCCGACTGCCCGTCGAACGGTCGACGCTGACCTGCCCCGCCCCGTCCGACTCGGACTTCGCGACGACGACGTACACGTCGTTCACGCCGAAGGACGACGCGGCCGGCAGCAGCGGCAGCACCGGAAGCGCCCGCCTGCTGCCGGCCGCCGGCCAGGACGGCAAGGCGCCCAAGGGCAAGCCCAAGCCGGTCGCCCCCCTCAAGGAGCCGGGCAAGCCCGTGACCGCGACCACCGGGAACAGCAGCGCCCCCGCTCTCATCGGCACCGCCGACGGGGCCCTGGCGCCCGGCTGGACCGTGCAGCAGACCACCGTCATCGACGCCGGCCCGGCGCGCGCCGTGCTCGGCACCTCCTGCGCCGTGCCGGACAGCGAGTTCTGGTTCCCCGCCGTCAGCACCGCCGGGACCCGTCAGGACTACGTCCACCTGACCAACCCCGACGACAACTCGGCCGTCGTCGACCTGGAGCTCTACGGCCCCAAGGGCCAGATCAAGACCGAGACCGGCGACGGCATCACCGTGCCGCCCGGCGCCTCCGTCCCGGTGCTGCTGTCGACCCTCACCCCCGAGAAGACCGACGGCCTCACCCTCCACGTCAGCGCCCGCAGCGGCCGGGTCGGTGCCACCGTCGAGGCCCTCGACAGCAAGGCCGGCGGGGACTGGCTCGCCGCGTCCGCCGACCCCTCCGACACCCTCGTCATGCCGGGCATCCCGGCCGACGCGACCTCGGTGCAGCTGGTCGTCTTCGCGACCGGGGACGACGACGCCGACCTCAAGGTGCGGCTGGCGGCCTCCGCGGGCGACATCACCCCGGCCGGCCACGAGACCGTCCACGTCAAGAGCGGCATGACCACCTCCGTCGACCTCGGCGACGTCACCAAGGGCGAGGCGGGCTCGCTCGTCCTGACGCCGAGCGGCACCACGGGCTCGGCGCCGGTCGTCGCGGCCCTGCGGATCGCCCGCGGCAAGGGCGCGGGCCAGGAGACCGCCTTCCTGCCCGCCACCGCGCCCGTCGGCGACCGCGCCACCGTCGCCGACAACCGCACCAAGGGCTCCACCCTCGCCCTCACCGCGCTCACGTCGGACGCCACGGTCAAGGTCACGACCTCGGCGTCCACCGCCGGCGGCGAGCCGGTCGGCAAGACGCTCTCCGTCAAGGCCGGGACGACCGTCGTGCTCTCCCCGCCCGACCCGTCGGCGGGCAAGGGCACCTACGCGGTCACGGTCCAGCCGACCTCCGGCGGCCCGGTCTACGCCTCGCGCACGCTGGAGCTGCCGAAGGACGGCGTCCCGATGTTCACCGTCCAGCCGATGCCGGACGACCGCGGCCTGGTGGCGGTACCGGCGTCACGGGAAGACTTCTCGATCCTCAACTGACGGCATCCGCAGATGACTCGGGCCCGGGGAGCGGTCTGCTCCCCGGGCCCGGGTCAGGATCCGTCCCTCGTGCTATCCCTCGCCGTAGCGGGGGTCGACGTTCTCCGGGGAGAGCCCCAGCAGCTCGGCCACCTGCTCCACGACCACGTCGTGCACCAGCAGCGCGCGCTCCTCGCGGGTCTTGGCCCGGATCTCCACCGGCCGCCGGTAGACGACGATCCGGTGCGGGGTGCCCTTGCGTCCCCCGAGCAGCCGCCCGAGCGGCACTCCGTCCTCGGACGTCCCGGACCCCCCGGCCGCCTCGTCGTCGGACCCGCCGGGCGGCCACGGGACCTCCTGCACGGCGAACTCCACCTCCGACAGTTGCGGCCACCTGCGCTCCAGACGGTCGGCCGCGTCCCGTACGAGGTCGTCGAAGGCGTCGGCGCGGCTGAGCGCCAGCGGCACCTGCGGTGGCGCGATGGGGCCGCGCATGCCACGTCCGTGTCGGTCGCGGCGGCGCTGGCGGGGTGCGGGCGAAGGGGTGTCCATCACCTCTGAGAGTAGCCGCCGGGAGCCCCGGGTATGCGGGCCCGTGACCGGTGCCATCACCACGGGGTACGAGGACCGGACATCCGGCGCGATGTCGCAGAATGTACGGTCGCGCGCCGGTGTCGTCCTCACAATTCCCCACCTCTGACTGCTCGACGGTCGGCAATTGACGCCATTTGGCGGGTTTGGTGACGGCAGTCATCGTCGGTTGGGTCGCACGTTTCCGGCCCTTCGCAGGTCAGGGGCGCGGGTCGCAGGTCGGGCCATCCCGGCGAACCGGGACGACACGACGGAGTGGTGTCCTGGGGAGTCGTCGCGGCCCGCTCAAGAGTGCGGTACCGTCCAACGTCGTGAGCCCTGTACGTCGCTGTTCGCGCACCGCGTGTGGCCGTCCCGCCGTCGCGACGCTGACGTACGTCTACGCGGACTCCACGGCGGTGCTCGGCCCGCTCGCGACCTACGCCGAACCCCACTGCTACGACCTGTGCTCCGAGCACTCCGAGCGCCTCACCGCCCCGCGCGGCTGGGAGGTCGTGCGCCTCGCCACCGACACGGGCCCCACCCGCCCCAGCGGTGACGACCTGGAGGCGCTCGCCAACGCGGTGCGCGAGGCCGCCCGCCCCCCGGAGCGCGACGGCGGCAAGCCGGCCGGCGGCCGGGGCGGCGACCCGATGGAGATCGCCCGGCGCGGTCACCTGCGCGTCCTGCGCTCGCCCGATTCCTGACCCGGCCCACCTCCTGACCCTGTCCACCCCCGTCCGGGGCCGGGTCCACCGTGATGGGTACTCCTCGTCCGGATGTTCAGGTATGCCCGGTAGGTTGGTGCGCAGTCCATGACCGGCAACCGGACAGAGTGGAGCACATGCGGTGACCGACCTCTCCCAGCTCGTGAAGGCGTACGACGTCCGTGGAGTCGTCCCCGACCAATGGGGCGAGCCGCTCGCCGAACTCTTCGGCGCGGCCTTCGTCACCGTGACCGGAGCCGACGCGATCGTGACCGGCCACGACATGCGGCCCTCCTCGCCCGGCCTGTCCCGGGCCTTCGCCCGCGGCGCCGCCTCCCGCGGCGCGTCGGTCACCGAGATCGGGCTCTGCTCGACCGACCAGCTCTACTTCGCCAGCGGCAAGCTCGGCCTGCCCGGCGCGATGTTCACCGCCAGCCACAACCCGGCCCGGTACAACGGCATCAAGATGTGCCGCGCGGGTGCCGCGCCGGTCGGCCAGGAGACCGGTCTCGCCGAGATCCGCGAACTCGTCGAGCAGTGGTCCGACACCGGCCTGCCGGCCGGCGACGCCACCCCCGGCGGGATCACCCAGCAGGACCTGCTGAGCGACTACGCCACGCACCTGCGCACCCTCGTCGACCTCACCACGATCCGGCCCCTGAAGGTCGTCGTCGACGCCGGCAACGGCATGGGCGGCCACACCGTCCCGACCGTCTTCGACGGGCTGCCCCTCGACCTCGTCCCGATGTACTTCGAGCTCGACGGCACCTTCCCCAACCACGAGGCGAACCCGCTCGACCCCAAGAACATCGTCGACCTGCAGGCGAAGGTCCGGGAGACCGGCGCCGACATCGGCATCGCCTTCGACGGCGACGCCGACCGCTGCTTCGTCGTGGACGAGCGCGGCGAGCCCGTCTCGCCCTCCGCGATCACCGCCCTGGTCGCCGCCCGCGAGCTGGCCAAGCACCCCGGCTCCGCCGTCATCCACAACCTGATCACCTCGTGGTCCGTGCCCGAGGTCGTCAAGGAGCACGGCGGCACCCCCGTGCGGACCCGCGTCGGCCACTCCTTCATCAAGCAGGAAATGGCCCGCACCGGCGCCGTGTTCGGCGGCGAGCACTCCGCGCACTACTACTTCCGCGACTTCTGGAACGCCGACACGGGCATGCTCGCCGCCCTTCACGTCCTCGCCGCCCTCGGCGGCCAGGACGGCACGCTGTCCGCGCTCGTCGCCGAGTACGACCGGTACGCCGCCTCCGGCGAGATCAACACCGCCGTCGACGACCAGGCCGGCCGCACCGCCGCGGTCCGCGCCGCCTTCGGCGACCGCCCGGGCGTCACCATCGACGAGCTTGACGGCCTCACCGTCACCTCCGGCGACTGGTGGTTCAACCTCCGCCCGTCCAACACCGAGCCGCTGCTGCGCCTCAACGTGGAGGCCCGCACCGACGAGCTCGTCGCCGAGGTCCGCGACGAGGTACTGGCCATCGTCCGCGCCTGAGGCGCCGGGCGTCAGGCGCCCCGCACGTCCGCGCATTCCCGGCGCCCCGAGGGGGCTGCCGGGAATGCGCGCACCCGAGCGGGACGTGATCCCCGCGCCGCCAACGCCCCGGCGATACGCTGAAACGGCCAACCGGCCCGACGGCCGGGAAGCGCCCGCACGGACTGCACCGCACCGCACCCGCACGGCCCGCCCGCCCGGACACCACGGGCACCGACCCGAAGGAAGTCGCGACACCATGCCGCTCGTCGAAGCCAGCCTCCTGGAAATCCTCGCCTGCCCCGCCTGCCACGCCCCCCTGCGCGAGGACGACGACGCCCGCGAACTCGCCTGCACCTCCGGCGACTGCGGCCTGGCCTACCCCGTCCGTGACGACATCCCCGTCCTGCTGGTCGACGAGGCCCGCCGCCCGGCGTAACCCCGCACCGACGGACCAGGACCGGGAGGTCACGCCACGATGCTCGACGAGACGCTGCTCGACGACCCCGAAGGCCTCGCCCGCGCCGACACCCGGGGCCTGCTCCTGGGCGTCGCCGCCGCGGGAGCCCGGGTGCGCACCGCCGCCCGCCTGGCGCAGGAGGCCGGCATAGGGGAACTGAAGCCGGACGGCCGCCCCCGCAGCGTCCTCGTCGCGGGCCCCGGCGCGGCCACCGCCGCCACCGTCGCCGAACTGCTGGCGGCCCTGGGCAGCGGCAGCGCCCCCGTCCTGCCGCTGCGCCCCACCGGCCCTGCCCCGTACGACCTGCACTGGACCCTGCCCGGCTGGGCCGGCCCCCTGGACCTGCTGCTCATCGCCAGTCCCATGGGCACCGAGGCCGGCCTGGCCGACCTCATCGAACAGGCCTACCGCCGCGGCTGCACCGCCGCCGCCGTCGTGCCCGCCGGGTCGCCCATCGCCGAGGCCATCGCCCAAGTACGCGGCCTGGTCCTCCCGTACGCCGCCGCCCCCGAGCCCGGTGCGTCCGACGCCGCCGACCCCGACGAGGACCTGGGCGCCTTCTGGGCCCTGCTGACCCCACTGCTCGCCCTGGGCGCCCGGATCGGGCTGCTGCCCGCGCCCGCCGACGCGATCGAGAGCGTCGCCGACCGCCTCGACGAGGTCGCCGCCCGCTGCGGCCCCGCCATCGCGACCTACAGCAACCCCGCCAAGGCACTCGCCTCCGAACTCGCCGAGTCCCTGCCCGTGCTGTGGAGCGAGGGCCCCGTGTCCGCCGTCGCCGCCCGCCGTTTCGCCGCGACCATCTCCTCCCGCGCCGGACGCCCCGCCCTGCACGGCGAACTCCCCGAGGCCGTCGACACCCACGGCGCGCTGCTCGCCGGCGCGCTCGCCGGCGCCCTGGACCCCGACGACTTCTTCCGCGACCGCGTCGAGGAGCCCGAGGACCTGCGCCTGCGCGTCGTCCTCCTGCACCGCCCCGGCAACGGCAACCAGGCGCCCGCCACCAGCTCCGCCGCCGTGGCCCGGGAGTTCACCACCACCCACGACACCCCGCTCAGCGAACTCGCCGCCGCGCCCGACAGCACCCCGCTGGAAGCGGCCGTCGAACTCCTCGCCGTGACGGATTTCGCCTCCGTTTACCTTGCCGTCACCTCCGCTGGGAGATCATGAGCCCATGGACCGGCTGACCAACACCATTCGCCCGTACGCGTGGGGCTCCACGACCGCCATTCCGGAGCTCCTGGGCACCAGCCCCACGGGCGAGCCGCAGGCCGAGCTGTGGATGGGCGCCCACCCCGGCGCCCCCTCCCGTGTCGACCGCGGCAGCGGTCCGGTCCCGCTCGACCAGGTCATCGCCGCCGACCCGCGCGCCGAACTCGGCTCCGCCGCCGTCGAGCGCTTCGGCCCCCGGCTTCCGTTCCTGCTCAAGGTGCTGGCCGCCGGCTCGCCGCTGTCCCTGCAGGTTCACCCCGACCTCGCGCAGGCCGCCGCCGGCTTCGCCGACGAGGAGGCCCGCGGCATCCCCGTGGACGCCCCGCACCGCAACTACAAGGACGCCAACCACAAGCCGGAGATGATCGTCGCGCTCACGCCTTTCGAGGGCCTGTGCGGCTTCCGGCACCCCCAGGAGACCGCCGACCTCCTCTCCGGACTCGGCGTCGACTCCCTCAAGCCCTACGTCGACATCCTGCAGGCGCACCCCGAGGCCGCCGCCCTGCGCGAAGTCCTCACCGCCGTGCTCGGTGCCGAGCGGCACGCGATGGCCGGCACCGTCAACGAGGCCGCCGAGGCAGCCGCCCGCCGCGCCGCCGAGGGCGGCCCGCACGCCGACGCCTACGCCGCGTACGCCGCCATCGCCCACACCTACCCGGGCGACCCCGGCGTCATCGCCGCCATGTTGCTCAACCACATACGGCTCCAGCCCGGCGAAGCCCTCTTCCTCGGCGCCGGCATCCCGCACGCCTACCTCAGCGGCCTCGGCGTCGAGATCATGGCCAACTCCGACAACGTCCTGCGCTGCGGCCTCACCCCCAAGCACGTCGACGTCCCCGAGCTCCTGCGGATCGTCCGCTTCGAGTCGGCCGACCCCGGCGTCCTGCGCCCCGAGGCCTCCGCGAACGGGGAGGAGCTCTACACCACCCCCATCGAGGAGTTCCGGCTCTCCCGCTACGCCCTCGCCGCCGGCGGCGCCCCGCGCGCCCTCGACGACCGCACCGCGCAGATCCTGCTCTGCACCGAGGGCACGGCCACCGTCCGCGCCATCGGCACCGCCGACGAGCAGCAGCCGGAACTCGCCCTGGCCCCCGGTCAGTCCGCCTACGTGCCCGCGGGCGAACAGGTCCAACTCCTCGGCGAGGGAACGGTCTTCCGCGCCACCGTGGTGGCCTGACGCACCCACGCAATCGCGGCCTGCAAGAATGTCCCGCCGTAGCGCCGTAAAGACCGGGCAAAGACCGGTGGCCGACGGAAGGGATACCCAGCACCTATGAGCGCGTCAGGCGGAACCAAGGCGATCGTCGCCGCATTGGGCGCCAACCTTGCCATCGCGGTGAGCAAGTTCGTGGCGTTCGCCTTCAGCGGCTCGTCCTCCATGCTCGCCGAAGGCGTCCACTCGGTCGCCGACTCGGGCAACCAGGCGCTGCTCCTGCTGGGCGGCAAGAAGGCCAAGAAGGCCGCCACCGAGGAACACCCCTTCGGCTACGGGCGCGAGCGGTACATCTACGGATTCCTCGTCTCCATCGTCCTGTTCACCATCGGTGGCGTCTTCGCGCTGTACGAGGGCTACGAGAAGGTCCAGCACCCGCACGAGATCGAGCACTGGTACTGGCCCATCGGCGTCCTCCTCTTCGCGATCGTGGCCGAGGGCTTCTCCTTCCGCACCGCCATCAACGAGTCCAACGAACTGCGCGGCCGGCAGAGCTGGGCCCAGTTCATCCGCACCGCCAAGGCCCCCGAACTGCCCGTCGTCCTGCTGGAGGACTTCGGCGCCCTCGTCGGCCTCGTGCTCGCCCTCGCGGGCGTCGGCGTGTCCCTGCTCACCGGCAACGGTGTCTGGGACGGCGTCGGCACCCTGTGCATCGGCACCCTGCTCGTTGTCATCGCCCTCGTCCTCGCCTCCGAGACCAAGTCGCTGCTGCTCGGCGAGTCCGCCGGTCCGGAGACCGTCACCCGCATCCGGGAAGCCATCGTCGACGGCGACACCGTCACGGGCGTGATCCACATGCGCACCCTCCACCTCGGGCCCGACGAACTCCTCGTCGCCGCCAAGATCGCCGTGCAGCACGACGACACGGCCGGCGAGGTCGCCCGTGCCATCGACGCCGCCGAGGCCCGCATCCGCGTGGCCGTCCCGATCGCCCGGGTGATCTACCTGGAACCCGACATCTACCGCGAGCAGACGGCGACCCCCGAGGCGCCGGCCGCCCCGGAAACGGCCTGATCCCTCCACGCCACCTCCACCGAGGGCCCGGTCGCGCTCGGGCACTCGGTGTAGATTCATGGGTAGCCAGACGTCGCTGCTGATGGCGGTCGGGCGGTCCGCACTCCGGACCGTCCGAGGGAGAGAGGGCCTCCGACGGGCTGAGCTGCGGTCGAGGGAGACGTATGTCCGCATGCCTCCCACGCCCCGCAGCGGAAAAGCCGATGTCCGCTCTCGAACCACCCCACGAGGAGACTGCATGTCCCCCGTCAACAACGACTTCAAGGTCGCCGACCTCTCGCTGGCCGAGTTCGGCCGCAAGGAGATCACCCTCGCCGAGCACGAGATGCCCGGGCTGATGGCGATCCGCGCGGAGTACGCGGCCACCCAGCCGCTGGCCGGTGCCCGCATCACCGGCTCCCTGCACATGACCGTGCAGACCGCCGTCCTCATCGAGACGCTCGCCGCCCTCGGCGCGCAGGTCCGCTGGGCCTCCTGCAACATCTTCTCCACGCAGGACCACGCCGCCGCGGCCATCGCCGTCGGCCCCCACGGCACCGTCGACAACCCCCAGGGCATCCCGGTCTTCGCCTGGAAGGGCGAGACCCTCACCGAGTACTGGTGGTGCACCGAGCAGGCCCTCACCTGGGTCGACGCCCCCACCGGCGGCCCGAACATGATCCTGGACGACGGCGGCGACGCCACCCTCCTGGTCCACAAGGGCGTCGAGTTCGAGAAGGCCGGCGCGGCCCCGGACCCCGCCACCGCCGACAGCGACGAGTACCGCGAGATCCTCACGCTGCTCAACCGCACCCTCGGCGAGAACCCGCAGAAGTGGACCCAGCTCGCCTCCGAGATCCGCGGTGTCACCGAGGAGACCACCACCGGCGTCCACCGCCTGTACGAGATGCAGCGCGACGGCACCCTGCTCTTCCCGGCGATCAACGTGAACGACGCCGTTACCAAGTCGAAGTTCGACAACAAGTACGGCTGCCGCCACTCCCTCATCGACGGCATCAACCGCGCCACCGACGTCCTCATCGGCGGCAAGGTCGCCGTCGTCTGCGGTTACGGCGACGTCGGCAAGGGCTGCGCCGAATCCCTCCGCGGCCAGGGCGCCCGCGTCATCGTCACCGAGATCGACCCCATCAACGCCCTCCAGGCGGCGATGGACGGCTACCAGGTCACCGTGCTCGAGGACGTCGTCGAGACCGCCGACATCTTCGTCACCACCACCGGCAACCGCGACATCATCCTCGCCGAGCACATGCAGCGCATGAAGCACCAGGCGATCGTCGGCAACATCGGCCACTTCGACAACGAGATCGACATGGCCGGCCTCGCCAAGATCCCCGGCATCGTCAAGGACGAGGTCAAGCCCCAGGTCCACACCTGGACCTTCCCCGACGGCCGGGTCCTCATCGTGCTGTCCGAGGGCCGCCTGCTGAACCTCGGCAACGCCACCGGTCACCCCTCGTTCGTGATGTCCAACTCCTTCTCGGACCAGACCCTGGCCCAGATCGAGCTGTTCACCAAGCCCGAGGAGTACCCGATCGGCGTCTACGTCCTGCCCAAGCAGCTCGACGAGAAGGTCGCCCGGCTCCACCTCGACGCCCTCGGCGTCAAGCTCACCACCCTGCGCCCCGAGCAGGCCTCCTACATCGGCGTCCCGGTGGAGGGCCCGTACAAGCCGGACCACTACCGCTACTGAGGCCACCGCCGACGCCGCGCACACCGCGGCGCCCCGGCACCACCTCAGCCGGCCCGCAGGCCCCCGCCCCCGGCGGGGGCCTGCCCCGTACCACCGGCACAGCCCCCGTAAGGTCGATCCATGCCCCGCGGCCGCTACTCCTTCCACGACACGCACGACCACACCCCCCTCGGTGAAGAACACTTCCACTGCGCCACCGGCCCCTCCGGCTGGCGCTACACCGCGCAGACCACGCACGCCGACGGCAGCCACGCAGGCTCCATCGACCTCACCGTCGACGAACTCGGCCGCCCCATCCGCCTGGAACTCAACGCCGCGAGCTGGCAGGTCCGCGGGGCCGCCCTCGACGGCGTCACCTGGGTACGCACCGACCCCTCCGGCGAACACGCCCAGGAGGGAAACGTCCGGGCACACGCCTTCAGCGGCGTATCCCCTGCCTTCTACATCGCGACGGCGCGCCTGCTGCGCCTGCGTCCCGGCGCCCCGGCCACCCGCGTCCGCCTCGTCGCATTCCAGCCCCCCGTGCTCGCTCCCCGTACCCTCGACCAGTCGTGGGCCCTGGTGAAGAGCGAAGCACACCCCACTGACAACGGCCCCCTGACCGTGGACGAATACCAGGTCAGCGCCCTCGACACCGGCGAACAGCACACCGTGCACATCGCTGGCGACGTCGTCCTCGCGGCCCCCGGTGTCGAACTCGAGGATCTCGAGTCACCCCCGTCGCAATTCCCCGCGACGGACTGACCGTTCAGGCCGGCGGCGCGAACCCGGTCGACGCCCCGGAGGACGGCGCGGGCGGCACCTGCGCGGCAGGCGGGACGGGAGAGGCAGCCGGGGCCGGGGGAACGGGGGGAGGAACCGGACGGACCGGGGGCGACACATGCACCGTCACCGCCCCCTCCGCGGGCACCCCCCAGCCCTGCGCCGGCGCCCCCGCGCCGAAGACCCTCCGCGCCTCCCGCGCCTGCCGCTCGCCGACCACCGCCGCCAGATACGCCACCGCGGGCGTCCCCTGCGGCACCGGCGTCCCCGTGCACGCCGACACATCCGCCGCCAGCCGCTCCGCCATCGACCACCCCACCTGCGGATCCAACTGGTGCATACGCGCCAGGTATTGCCGCACCGCCAGCCACAGCCCCTCGGGCACCGCCGAGAGGTCCACCCCGGTCACCCGATCCGCCAGCCACGGCGGCGCGGGCGGCATCGCCTGCGGGGGCCGCGACACCGGGATCCGCTCCCGCACCACCAGCGTTCCCGCGAACACGTCCCCGACCCGCCGCCCCCGTGCAGAGACCAGCGAGGCGATACAGGCAATCACCCCCAGGAACGCCTGGATCTCGACCACCCCCACCGCGCCCCGCACCAGCGCGTGCCGGAACCGGATCGGCCCCCCGTCGTCGCGTACCACCCGCAGCCCGCACGCCAGCTTCCCCAGCGAACGGCCACGCGACAGCGTCTCCACCGCGATCGGCACCCCGATCAGCACGAGCACCAGCGACGCCAGGTACACCGCGGCCAGCGCGGCATCGTCCAGCGACGACGTGGCCGCGAGCAGCCCCAGCGAGACGATCACGTACCCGCCGAAATAGACGACGGCATCCAGCGCGGCCGCCAGCGCCCGGCTCGGCAGCCGCGCAGGCTGCAGCCCCAACTCCACGGCCTCGCCGGTCACCAGGCGGCCGGCACCACCCGCTTCGTAAGGCGCGCCGCCGCCCGCCGTACCGCTCCCACCGATCGCACCGCTCATACGGGCACCCTCCTCGACCCCACCCCGGAACCCGGCCCGACCAGTCTGCCCCGTCTGCCAAGCTGGGACCTCCCGGCCAGCCAGGAGCAGCGACCATGGACCTCGACGTCTTCGCAGCCGCCCACCGCCACGAGTGGGACCGGCTGGACACCCTGCTGCACCGCGGCCGGCGCCTCACCGGCGAAGAGGCCGACGAACTCGTCACCCTCTACCAACGGGCCGCCACCCACCTCTCCCTCGTTCAGTCCAGCGCACCCGACCCCGATCTCGTCGGACGCCTCACGACGCTCGTCGCCAGGGCCCGCAGCGCCGTCACCGGCGCCCGCACTCCCGGCTGGCGCGACGCGACCCACTTCTTCACGGCGGCCTTCCCCGCCGCCGTCTACCGATCACGGCACTGGTGGGTCCCCACCGCCCTCGTCTCCACGGCGCTCGCCGCGCTCATCGGCTGGTGGGTCGCCACGCATCCGCACGTCCAGGCCGCCATCGCCGCCCCCGACGAACTGCGGACCCTCACCCGCCCCGGCGGCGAGTACGAGTCCTACTACTCCAGCCACCCCGCCGCCTCGTTCGCGGCCCAGGTCTGGACGAACAACGCCATGGCCGCCGGCTACTGCCTGGTCCTCGGCGTGTTCCTCGGGCTCCCCGTGCTCTACGTCCTCTTCCAGAACGTGCTCAATCTGGGGGTCGGCCTCGGTCTCATGGGCTCCGCGGGCCGACTCGACACGTTCCTCGGCCTGCTCCTCCCGCACGGACTCCTCGAACTCACCGCCGTGTTCGTCGCCGCCGGCACGGGTCTGCGCCTCGGGTGGACCGTCATCGACCCCGGTCCCCGCCCCCGTCGGACCGCTCTCGCCGAAGAAGGACGCGCCGCCATCGGCATGGCCGTCGGGCTCGCCGTCGTGCTCCTCGTCTCCGGCGTCATCGAAGCCTTCGTGACCCCCTCCGGCCTGCCCACGTGGGCCCGCATCACCATCGGTGTCGTCGCCGAGCTGGCTTTCCTCACCTACGTCTACGTGCCAGGACGCCGTGCCGCCCGCGCCGGTGAGACCGGCGATCTGGAGCGCCTCGACCGCAGCGATGTCCTTCCCACGGCAGCATGACCCGGATGGCGGACGGCGCGGATGTGCATCGGGCGTCGCTGACCTGCTAGTCTCCTCTTCGCCCCAAGAAACCTGTTGACACAGGTGGAGTGGGGAGGTAGATTCGAGAAGTTGCCACGAACTGGACAGGTTCGAGGCCAGCGGCTAGAGTCTAGACCGCTTCGAAGATTATCGATCGCAGCGAAAATCCCCCAGGATGAAAATCCCGAGTGTTTTTCGTGCGTCGTTATTCGAAAAGCAAATCCCCCCGCCGGCGGGAATCGGGCCCGAAAGAGTCTGATAAGCTGGTGACAACGAAGGGAAAGCCCGGAGGGGCCGGTGAAACGGTCTCGAAGGAAGCTTCCG
>NZ_JBIARB010000025.1:0-65299 GCF_042889545.1 Streptomyces sp. NPDC002574 | reverse complement strand
CCCGCCCGCCAGCGCACCACCACCTACGGCGAGGTCCCCGCCGAACGCATCACCACCGGCCTCGCCTCCGACGGCCACCTCCCCGAACTCCTGCCGGTGCTGGAGGACTGACTCCCCCTGGGCGTCCGGCATTTGACCGGAGCGCTGCCGCACGTGACTGACTGGATTCCCTTCGTGGTCGGGAAACGACCGTTCGTGGTCGATTACAGTGCTGGCGGCAACGGCGAAGGAGGCAGTGGCATGGGCGGGGCCGTATGGGGGCGCGACGAGCAGCAGGACTTCCGCAGCCGGGTCCGCGGGTGCCTGCTCGGGGGCGCGATGGGCGACGCGCTCGGCGCGGGCATCGAGTTCGCCTCCCTCGCCGCCATCCGGGAGGCGCACGGCGAGAAGGGCGTCACCGACTACGTCCCCGCCTACGGCCGGCGCGGGGCGATCACCGACGACACCCAGATGGCCCTCTTCACCGCCGAGGGGCTGATCCGCGCCCAGGTGCGCCGCGATACCGGCAGCTGGCACCCGCCCACCGACATCCACCGGGCGTACCGACGGTGGGCGGCCACCCAGAGCGACTGGGGCCCCGACGAACGCCGCAAGGACATCGGCTGGCTGGCCCGCGAGGAATGGCTCTACTCCCGCCGCGCACCCGGCCGGGCCTGCCTCACCGGCCTCGGCGACGACCGCATGGGCACCCTGGACCAGCCGAAGAACCCCGCCTCCAAGGGCTGCGGCACCGTGATGCGCTCCGCGCCCTTCGGGCTGCTCGTCGGGTGGGAGCCGCAGCTCGTTTTCCAGCTCGCGCTCGAATGCGCCGCGCAGACCCACGGCCACCCCACCGGGGTCCTGGCGGCCGGTGCCTTCGCGGTGATCGTCCACGGACTGGCCCGCGGCGAGGCCCTGGACGGCGCGGTGCAGCACGCCCTCGCCCTCATCTCACGGCGCCCGGGGCACGAGGAGACCTCCGCCGCCCTGCAGGCCGCACTGGGGGCGGTGCGCCAAGGCCTGCCCGACGCCGCGCGGGTGGAGGCCCTCGGCGAGGGCTGGACCGCGGAGGAGGCCCTCGCCATCGGCGTGTACTGCGCGCTGGTGGCCGAGGACATCCGGCACGGCCTGCTGCTCGCGGTCAACCACTCCGGTGACAGCGACTCCACCGGATCGATCTGCGGCAACCTGCTGGGCGTCCAGCACGGCGAGACCGCCCTGCCGCCGGCCTGGCTCGCCGAGCTGGAGGGCCGGGGCACGATCCTCCAGCTCGCGGACGACTTCGCCATGGAGATGACGCAGTCCCCGGCCCTGCACGGGCCGGGGGGCGTCTCGGCGGCGTGGCTGGAGCGCTACCCCGCCGCCTGACCGCGACGGGGGCCCGGCCCGGCGCCCCGCGTCAGGCCGTCGCCGGCGTCTCGGGCAGGGCCTCGGCGGCCGCGCCGTCCCCGTCGTCGTCGCCGTCGGAGTTGATCCGGGCCAGGACGGCGTCCCGCTCCGGGGTGTCCTCGGGCTTGATGAAGCCGATGAGCACGTACAGGACGAGCGAGACGGCCAGCGGCGTCACGATCTGGATCTGCAACTGCACGCCGTCCAGGCCGTAGTTGGTCAGCCAGAAGGCGAACAGCCCCGCCGCCCACGACACCAGGGCCGCGGTCGGGCCGGACTTGCGGAACGGCCGGAGCAGGCCCAGCATGAACGGGATGGCGATCGGGCCCATCAGGCCCGCCACCCACTTGATGACGACCGTGATGATGTCCTTGAAGGCCGGCGAGTTGACCTGGGTGGCCACCGCCATCGACAGGGCGAGGAACGCCACGGTGGTGATCCGCGCGGCGACCAGCCCGGCCCGATCGTTCCAGGACCGCGCCGCCTTGGACACCACGGGTGCGATGTCACGGGTGAAGACCGCCGCGATCGCGTTGGCGTCGGAGGAGCACATGGCCATGGTGTGCGAGAAGAAGCCGACGACGACCAGGCCCAGCAGACCGTGCGGAAGCAACTGCTCGGTCAGCAGCGCGTAGGAGTCCGAGGCGTCCGGCTTCTGCGCCTGCACCAGCAGCGGGGCGACCCACATCGGGAAGAACAGGACGAGTGGCCAGACGAACCACAGCAGCGCCGACAGCCGGGCCGAGCGCGTGGCCTCGCGGGCGTTGGCGGTTGCCATGTAGCGCTGGGCCTGGTTCCACATGCCGCCGTTGTACTCGAAGGTCTTGATGAACAGGTACGCCAGCAGGAAGGTCAGGGTGTACGGGCCGGCCGTCGGGGCGGTGTGGTTGTCCGGCAGCTTGTCCCACACGGTCCACAGTCCGCTGATACCGCCGATCTTCCCCAGCACCGCGACCAGCATCGCCAGTCCCGCGAGCAGTTGGATGGCGAACTGCCCCAGTTCGGTGAGGGCGTCGGCCCACAGACCGCCGACCGTGCAGTAGACGGCGGTGACGGCGCCGGTGATGAGGATGCCCTGGTTGAGGGAGACACCGGTGAAGACCGACAGCAGGGTGGCGATGGCCGCCCACTTCGCGCCGACGTCCACGATCTTCAGCAGGACGCCGGAGACGGCGAGCGCCTGCTGCGTGGGCACGTTGTAGCGGTTCTTCAGGTACTCCAGCGGGGAGGCCACATGGAGCCGGGAGCGCAGCCGGTTGAGCCGCGGCGCGAAGAGGCTGGCGCCGATGGCGATGCCGATCGCGATCGGGAAGGACCACGTCACGTACGAGGTGATGCCGTAGGTGTACGCGATGCCGGCGTAGCCGGTGAACATGACCGCGCTGTAGCCGGACATGTGGTGCGAGATGCCGGACAGCCACCACGGCATGCGGCCGCCGGCAGTGAAGAAGTCGCCGACGTTGTCGACACGTTTGTGGGACCACAGGCCGATGGCGACCATCACGCCGAAGTACGCGACCAGTACGGCCCAGTCGAGACTGTTCATGCCTTGCCCCCTTCAGGGGTCCGCCTTGTGAACGGGTGCGTACTTCGCCGGTACGTCCGTCGCGGGGCGGCGCCCCAGATTGAACCGCGCGGTAGGGGCATGGTCAAGACCAGTTGCGTTCAAGAGTATGAACTGCGATCAGATGGCAGAATTCTTTTACTCGTTCTTGACCTTACTTGACGTTGTCGTGAACACGCTCGGCAGCCCACGATTGGCGGGTACTTCGCCGGAACGACCCGTTGTCCTCCCCCTCTGATGTCAGCACAGCGGTGCGTCGGGGTGCCCGCGTTCACCGGCAGGCACTGCCGGGTGGGCGCGGGGGTCCGGGCAGCAGTGAGCCCCCTCGGCCAGGACGGCGTGCCGGTCGAGAGGGCCCGTGCGGGTACTGCGTGGTGCTCAGTTCAGGTCGAAGGCTCCGCGGCTGACGTCCGTGACGAACGCCGCCCAGGCATCGGGGGAGAAGCCGAGGGTAGGGCCGTCGGGGTCCTTGGAGTCGCGGACGTCGACGGCGGAGAGGTGGCGGGACGCGACCTCGACGCAGGCCCCGTTCCCTTGGGAGCGGGAGGACTTGACCCACGCCTTGGTGTTTCCGAGCTGAATAGCCATGATCGCTCCGAGCTTTCTCATTCGTGCAGCTCTGACGTGATCGAAGCTACTCGCCAACATCACTGGCCACAGCCGCCGTTACCTCCAACGGGTGGCATATTCCAAGTTCACCTTCCGTCTTGCGGCGGAGCGGGTGTACGCTCCGGGGCCGCTGGTGCGCGAGGGTGGATTTCGGCAAGCGCCCCTCGCGCCGCCCCGTGCGTCCTGACGGATCCCGGCGGACCGTCAGCGCGCGTACTCCTTGGCGGCGTCCGCGATGAACAGACGGCTCGCCTCGGCGCTCAGCGCCTGCGCTCTCAGGTGCTCGTACATGACGCTGTAGCCGTGCACGTCGGTCGGCTTCTCCAGGTAGAGGTCACTGGTGACGCCCTCGATGTAGACCACGCTGGAGTCGGTCGCGTCGGCGAACTCCAGGATCGCGAAGTTCCCCGACATGCCCGGGTGCGCACCCGCCTCGTAGGGCAACACCTGCACGGTCACATGCGCCTGGGTGCTCATCTGGGCCAGGTACTCCAGCTGTTCGCGCATCACGTCCCTGCTGCCGACGACGCGGCGCAGCGCCGACTCGTCCATGACGACCCAGAAGCGCAGCGGGATGTCCGGGTCCGTGACGCGTTCCTGCCGGCGGAGCCGGATCTCGATCCGCTTCTCGATCTGCTCGGGGGTGGCCTCGGGGAGGGTGCCCTCGATGACCGCGGAGGCGTAGTTCCGGGTCTGCAGCAGGCCCGGCACCACCAGGGAGTCGTACACCCGCAGCGACTCGGCCTCGGTCTCCAGGCCGATGTAGACGCTGTAGGGGACGTCGCCGAAGGCGTGCCACCAGCCCTGCTGGCGGGACTCGCGGGCCATGTTCATCAGGGAGTCGACCAGGCGGGCGTCGTCGACCCCGTACACACCGCACAGGTCGCGGACGTCGCGCTGGCTGATGCTGCGGCGGCCGTTCTCCAGCCGGCTGATCTTCGACTGCGAGACGAGCAGCCGGGCCGCGACCTCCTCGGCCGTCATCCCCTTCTGCTCGCGCAACTTGCGCAGTTCCGACCCGAGTCGGCGACGCCTGACGGTGGGATTGACGTTGGCGGCCACGGGATGCGCACCTCCGGTTGCGAGCGGCTGCTGTTTCTGCGCTGACTTCCGCGCTGACGTGTACTGCTGGTCAGCAGACTGCCACTATCGGTCATCCCACCGCTGGGAAATGGTCGTATGCTGCGCTCTTCAAAAGAGCCGACAAACGGCAACGGCACGCGGGGCGAGGAACCCGGTTCCCCGGGTTCCTCGCCCCGCGTGCCGCGGCGCACAGGCTGTGCTGTTGTCGGTGCCGGGGCCCTGACCCCGGCACCGCGGGTTCAGCGGGCGCCCGCCCGCACCATTCCGTGGCCCGTCGCCCGGTCCGGTGCGGGGCGCCCCTGGGCCGGGGCGCGTTTGGGCGGTGCGGCGGCGCCGTTCTGCACGTCCATCACGGCGTGCGCGACGAGGCCGCCCATGGGGTCGTACCGGATCAGGTCACGCAGACGCGATCGCGAGGACCGGCCCTCGTTGCCCGGGTACAGATGCTTGCCGAGTCCCACCGCATGGGCGATTGCGGCGAGGGCGGCGGTCCGCGGGTCCGGTGGCACACCGGTGCGGATCGCGCTGTCCAGCCGGGCCCTGATCTCCCGGCTGACCTCGCTGTCGGTCGCCTGATAGCGCGTGGTCGGCAGCACCCCGCACATCTGACCCGGTACGGCATGCACCATGCCGCACCGCTCCAGGTGCGCGAGATACGTCTGGCGCAGCCCCAGGCGGGGCCCGCCGATCCAGTGGACGGCGCGCACCGGGCTGCCGCGTCGGCGCAGCAGTTCAAGCGCGGAGTCCAGGGTCGGATCTCCTGTCGGCCGTGGGTGCACCACGGCGATACGATCCCCGTCAGGGGCTATTCGTCCTGCGAGGGCCAGCTCCACTAGCTGGGCCCCGGCAAGACCGAGGTCAAGAGACTGCGGCTGCGCCGTGGTACCCGTGGCCGGGTCCAGGGCGAGCAGCAACAGCTCCTCCGGAAGTGTTCTGCGGCTCCTGCCCATCCATGCCTCCCCGCGTGGATGAATGACAGGGTGACGCCTCTCACACCGGCCTGTCGAGAGCGCCTTGCCCGTTCGTGCGGGAACCGACTCATATGTCGTTTGCGTCTTGGACCGGGGCGGCGCCGCCGTGGGGGCGGCCGAGGCGCCCCGTCGGCGGGTCCCTCAGAAGCTGATCGGCCGGGGCCTGGAAACTGGTGTAAGGGTGAGCGGGGCGCCGCGGCGGCGCTCCGCACGACGTGTGGAGGAGGTCTGCGTGGCGGGCGAGTCCCCCGGCAGGGCGGATCAGCAGAAGTCGTCGGGGGAGGCGACCGGGCGCGGGGCGGTGGATCCGAGGCTCGCCGTCTTCCGAGGGGAGCCGGCGCAAGCGTCTCCGGACACCCCGGAGTCCACGCCGGAGCCGCCCGCGGCGGACGGGGCGGACACGGGGGCGGAACCCGAGCGGCGTAGTTCCGGTACGCCGGACGGCGGAGCGGCAGCGGACGACATCGCGGAGGCGACTGCGCAGGACGCGGAGGAGGCCTCCCCGGCGGACGACGGTGAGGAGCCCGCGGAATCCCGTACCGACGCCGCAGGCGCGTCGGCCACCTCCGCGGCCGTGCCCGCGGATGCCCGCTCCGGGCGGGACGACCGGGCCGACGCGGCGGCCCCCGGCGCCGAGCCGGCCGACGACCCCGAGGACGCCCCTGAGGGCGCCGGGAGGGAAGCGGAAGCCGCCGACGGCCCCGCGGGGCCGGATGATGCTCCCGAGGGCGTCACAGCGGCGTCTGAGGAGTCCGCCGACGAAGCGGACGACACCGGCGAGCCGGGCGACACGGACGGCTCCGACAGCACGGACGGCGCGGACGGGACCGCCGGGACCGCCGGGACCGACGAGGACGGGACCGACGAGGACGAGGACGACGACGAGCCGGACGCGGCCGGCGCCGAAGCGGACCCCGACGACTCCGGCGCCGAGCCCGCCGCCGCGGAGCACGGCGAGGCCCCTGCCGAGGACGACTACGGCGACGACTCCGGCGACGACCCCGGGGACGACCCCGGGGACGACGACCCAGAGGACCCCGCCCAGGACGCCCCGCGCCATGTCAACGGCGTAGGGGGCGCGTTCGGGGGCCCCGGCGGCGGTCTGCGGACCGGCGAGGGCACCATGACGCTGCGCGCGCCGCGCGCGGACGGCGCGGACGCCCCGCCCCGGGAGGGAACGCTCACCCTCAGGGCGCCCGGCGCCCCGGCCGCCGCGCCGGAGAAGAACTGGGGGCGCGAAGCCGGCGACGCCGGCAAGGCCGTCGCCCGCCCCTCCGCCGCCGCTCCCGTCGCGACGCCCGCCCGGCCCGGCGGAACGTTTGTCCCGCTGGTCGGCGACGAACGGCCGGCCGAGGACCTGGGCTCGCGCACGAAGCAGATGCCGCTCCCGCCCGAGCCGGACGAACCGCTCAAGCTGCTGGCGGAGCTGACCAACACTCCGCCGCCGGTCGAGACCCCGCTGCGCACCACCGTGCGCCGGGTGAAGATCTGGACCCCGGTGGTGCTGCTGCTGGCGGTGGTCTTCGTCCTGGTGCAGGCGCTGCGCCCGCTGCCCGCGCCCGCGCTGACGCTGACGGCGAAGTCCTCGTACACCTTCAAGGGCGACGAGCTCTCACTGCCGTGGCCCGCGCAGGGCCAGGCGGTCGTGGAGGCCGAGGGTCTGGGCCGGCTGGGCGCGTTCGGCCAGGAGAAGCCCGTGCCGATCGCCAGCGTCGCGAAGGTCATGACGACCTATGTGATCCTGCGCGACCACGCGATCAAGAAGGGCGGCGACGGCGAGACGGTCCCGGTCGACAAGAAGGCCGAGGAGCAGTTCGTCAGCGGCCAGGCGGAGCAGGAGTCCGTGGTCAAGGTGACCGCAGGCCAGAAGCTCAGCGAGTACGAGGCGCTGGAGGCGGTCATGCTGCCGTCGGCGAACAACGTCGCCCGCCTGCTGGCCCGTTGGGACGCGGGATCGGAGGCGGCGTTCGTGAAGAAGATGAACGCCACCGCCAAGCAGCTCGGCATGCGGAACACCCACTACACCGACCCCAGCGGTCTGGAGGCGACCACCGTCAGCACGGCGAGCGACCAGGTGAAGCTGGGCCACGCGGCGATGAAGGACCCGGTGTTCGCGGAGATCGCCACCAAGATCCAGTACACGGACATCAACGGCGACGTCCAGAAGAACTACAACCAGCTCGCCGGCTACAACCACGTCGTCGGCATCAAGACCGGCACCAGCACCAAGGCCGGCGGCAACCTGCTGTTCGCGGCGGTCCGTGAGATCGGCGGCACGAACCAGCTGATCATCGGGGCGATGCTGGGGCAGCACAAGGCGCCCATCATCGACACGGTGCTCGACCGCAGCAGCACCCTCCTGCAGGCCTCGCTGGACACCCTCGCCTCGGACACCGTGATCAAGAAGGGCGACGTCGTCGGCTACATCGACGACGGCCTCGGCGGCCGGACGCGCGTCGTGGCCACCAAGGACGTCACCGCGATCGGCTGGACCGGGCTGAAGGTCGACATCTCCGTGGTCGCCGCCAAGAGCGGCATCGCACACAAGGCACCGGCCGGAACCACGATCGGCACCCTCACCGTCGGCAACGGCGACAGCAGCATCAAGGTCCCGGTCGCACTCGAACGCGACATGACCGAACCGTCCTTCGGTTCGAGGCTCACCCGCCTCGGCTGACCCGGCGCCCGCGAAGGCGGGCCGGCCGGACCGCTAGACGTGGTCCAGCCGGCCCGCCTTCGCCTCCTCCACCAGCGAACGGAACTGGTCGGAACTCATCCGCACGCGCTGCCCGAAGTCGTCGGTCAGGACGACCCGCTGCTCGGGCGACGCGCTCTCGTCCACGTACAGCGTGGGACAGCCGCAATCGCAGTTGCCGCAGAACACCGCCACCTGTTCCATCGGTCCACCTCCAGCGTCGAATCCGGGTACCGGACGTCAGGTGCGGCATACCCAGGGTGACGGCGGTTCAGGCGGACAACTCGCGTTCCAGTGGCGTCCGGAAGCGGGGGGTGACGCGGGTGCCGTCCAGCCAGCCGCGCAGCCGGGCCGCCTCCGCCGCGATCGCCGCGGCCGCTTCGCTGCCGGGATCGGTGAGCAGGCGGTGCACCACGGTGCCGTCCGCGCGCTGGGCCCAGCCGCCGACGACCCGGCCGTTCCACCACACGGTGGGGCCGACGTTGCCCGAGCGGTCGAAGAGCGCCGCCCGGTCCGCGGGGTCCTCGGGCAGGTACCAGTCGCGCCCCCGCCAGCCCATCGGCGTCGGGTCGAGCGCGGGCAGCAGTGCCGCCCACGGACCGGGGTCCGGCTCCGGCCCGGTGTCCTGCGGCAGGACGTAGCCGGTGCCCTCCGCCAGTCCCACGGACTCCGCGCCGACCGCCTTCAGCGCCGCGCGGACCTCGGTGAGCGTCCACCCGGTCCACCACTTCAGATCGGCCTCGGTGCCCGGCCCGTACGCCGCCAGCCAGCGCCGGGCCAGCTCCGCCCGCGCCTCGCCCGCCGGCGTCCGCGGCGGGACCGCGCCGGTGGCCCAGCGGTACTGACTGCTCGTCCAGCCGCCCACCGGGCGCCGCCGTACGATCCGGCCCTCGGCGGCCAGCACCCGAAGGACCCGGCTCGACACGTTCTGCGTCGCCTCGTACGGCTTCCCGCGGGCCACCACCACCTGTTCGCGCAGGCGCGGGACCCGCCCGGCCAGTTCGGCGGCGGTGGCCTCCGTGCCCCCGGCGAGTGCGGCCAGGACGGCGTCCTCGACCTCCGCCAGCCACCGCTCGTCCCAGCCGCCGCCCTCGGCGAGGAAGGTCAGCAGCTTCCGTCGTTCGGCGGTGGCGATCGCGTGGGCCGCCGCCTCGTGGACGACCGGGCGCGTGGCGGCCGTGACCACGAACATCGTCCGCCGCATCGCGAGCAGCCGGGTCAGGCTGCGGTCCTCGTACAGGGCGTGATCGATCGCCGCCGGGTCCGGGACGCGCATCCGGGCCGCTGCGGACAGGTAGACCGTGGCGGGGTCCGTGCCGTGCAGGGCGACCAGCGACTCCGCGGCCTCCTCCGGCCGCTCCGAGCGCCCCCCGGCGGTCAGCCGCTGCCGCGCCGCCATTCGGTGCCGCCGCTCCAGTGCCCCGATGTCGCGCCGCGCGCCCATGGCTGACCCCCGTCGTGCTCCGGTGGCGTCCGGCCGGGCGCCACGACCTCATCGTGGCACGGGCCACCGACAGCGCCCCCGACCGCATGTGACGCAGATCACCTTCCGAGCCCGGAAGTTCTTGTCCAACCCGCGTAAGGCGCGCGGCGGTTGGCGCTCTCACCCGCGACGGAAGGCACACCGGACCGCGGCACGGCACCCCCGGAGGACCCAGCCATGCTCACCGACATCGACCACATCGTCCAGGCCCGCCTGCACACCCGGGAGTCCGGGCCGGAGGGCCACGAGATCACGGCGACCCTGCGCTACCACCGCGACGACCCGCTCGCGGCGCGGGTGGCCTTCCCGCCCGCGGTGTCGCTCGACGGCGCCGAGGTGACCTGGGTCTTCGGCCGCGGCCTGCTCACCACGGGGCTGTACGAGCCGGCCGGCGAGGGGGACGTCCACGTCCGCCCCGCGGGCCCCGACCGCACGGCGCTGGAGTTCCGGGCCCCCGAGGGCGTCGCCCTGGTGGAGGTCGCCACCACCGACCTGCGGATCTTCCTGGCCCGCGTCTACGAGGCCGTTCCGCCCGGCCACGAGTTCCGCGGCGTCGACATGGACGCCGTGGTCGCCTTCCTCCTCGGGGAGGAGTGAGGCGGCCACGGCGTGGGTGCCGGGGCGGGACTCAGTCCGCGAGGGGCCGGAAGCCGCGCAGCCGCAGGGAGTTGGCCACGACGAACACCGACGAGAAGGCCATCGCGGCGCCCGCGATCATCGGGTTGAGCAGGCCCGCGGCGGCCAGCGGGAGTGCCGCCACGTTGTAGCCGAAGGCCCAGAAGAGGTTGCCCTTGATCGTGGCCAGGGTGCGGCGCGACAGCCTGATGGCGTCCGCGGCGACCCGCAGGTCGCCCCGGACCAGGGTCAGGTCGCTCGCCTCGATGGCGGCGTCCGTTCCCGTGCCCATGGCCAGGCCCAGGTCCGCCTGGGCCAGCGCGGCCGCGTCGTTGACCCCGTCGCCCGCCATGGCGACCGAGCGGCCCTGCTCCTGGAGCCGCCGGACGACGGCGACCTTCTCCTCCGGCATGACACCGGCGATGACGTCGGCCGCGTCGATGCCGACCTCGGCGGCCACCGACCGGGCCACGGCCTCGTGGTCCCCGGTCAGCAGCACCGGGGTGAGTCCGAGTCCGCGCAGCATCTCCACGGCCCGGGTGCTGGTGGGCTTCACCGCGTCCGCGACGACCAGCAGGCCGCGCGGCCGTCCGTCCCAGGAGACGGTCACCACGGTGCCGCCCAGCGCCTCGGCCTCCGCCTTGGCGAGGACGAGCTTCTCGGGCAGCGGCGCGGGCGGCGCCTGGCGGCCGACGGTGACGGTGCGGCCGTCCACCGTGCCCTGGACCCCGAGCCCGGGCAGCGCCCGGAAGTCCGCGGCGTCGGGCAGGTCACCGGCGCGCTCCATGGCGGCCGTGGCGACGGCCCGCGCGATGGGGTGCTCCGAGGCGTGCTCCAGGGCGCCGGCCAGCCGCAGCACCTCCTCCTCCCGCTCGCCGTCGGCGAGGTGCACGTCGGTGAGGGTCATGACGCCGGTGGTGACCGTTCCGGTCTTGTCGAGCACGATGGTGTCGACCCGGCGGGTGGTCTCCAGCACCTCGGGGCCCTTGATCAGGATGCCGAGCTGCGCGCCGCGTCCCGTGCCGACCATCAGGGCGGTCGGCGTGGCCAGCCCCAGCGCGCACGGGCACGCGATGATCAGGACGGCGACGGCCGCGGTGAACGCCGCGACGGGGCCCTCGCCCAGCGCCAGCCAGACGCCGAGGGTGCCCAGGGCCAGCAGGATCACGACCGGTACGAAGACCGCGGAGATGCGGTCGGCCAGCCGCTGGGCGGCGGCCTTGCCGTTCTGCGCGTCCTCCACGAGCCGCGCCATGTGCGCGAGCCGGGTGTCCGCGCCGACCCGGACGGCCTCCACGACCAGCCGTCCGCCGGCGTTGACGGTCGCACCGGTGACGGCGTCGCCGGGACCGACCTCGGCGGGCACCGACTCACCGGTCAGCAGGGCCGCGTCGACGGCCGAGGTCCCCTCCCGTACGACACCGTCGGTGGCGATCTTCTCGCCGGGACGGACGACGAACAGGTCGCCCACCGCGAGGTCCGCGGTCGCGATCCGCACCTCGCGTCCGTCGCGCAGCACGGCGACGTCCTTGGCGCCCAGCTCCATCAGGGCGCGCAGCGCGGCCCCCGCACGGCGTTTGGAGCGCGCCTCGAAGAAGCGCCCGGCCAGGATGAAGGCGGTGACGCCGGCCGCGACCTCCAGGTAGAGGTTGGCGGACCCCTCGCCGCGGGCGACGGTGAGCTCGAAGGGGTGCTTCATGCCGGGCATCCCGGCATCGCCGAAGAACAGCGCCCACACCGACCAGCCGAAGGCGGCGAGCGTGCCGAGCGAGATCAGGGTGTCCATGGTGGTGGCGCCGTGCCGCAGATTGGTCCAGGCGGCCCGGTGGAAGGGCCAGGCGGCGTACGCGACGACCGGCGCGGCGAGCGTCAGCGAGAGCCACTGCCAGTTGGTGAACTGCAGGGCCGGGACCATCGACATGGCGATCACCGGCACGGCCAGGACGACAGCCGTCACGAGCCGCTGCCGCAGGGTGGTGAGCTCGTCGGGCGCGGAGGGCGCCGAGGAGGCGGCCGCGGCGTCGCCGGGCGGCGCCGCGGGGGCCGGCGGTGCGGGCAGGGCCGCGGTGTAGCCGGTGGCCTCCACGGTGGCGATCAGGTCCGTCACGCCGATGCCGTCGCCGAACGCGACCTTGGCCTTCTCGGTGGCGTAGTTGACGGTGGCCGTGACGCCGTCCATCCGGTTGAGCTTCTTCTCCACGCGTGCGGCGCAGGAGGCGCAGGTCATCCCGCCGATCTCGAGTTCGAGCTCGGTGACCGCGGCCGCGGCGGCCGGCGGGAGGACCTGCGGGCGATCCGCGGGAGTCATGCCCTGCCGACCAGCTCGTAGCCCGCCTCGTCGACGGCGGCGCGGACCGCGTCGTCGTCCAGCGGGGCCGCGGAGACGACCGTGAGCAGACCGGTCTTGGCGTCCACCTCGATCCCGGTCACGCCGGGGAGGGCGGAGACCTCCTTGCTGACCGCGGACTCGCAGTGACCGCAGCTCATCCCGGAGACGCTGTAGGTGACAGACATGGGTTCTCCTCGTGCGTTAAGTGCGTGTTCCGGCGGACGGCGAGGATCGCTTCGTCGCCCACCTGATGACCACACTATACCCCCTAGGGGTATGAACGACGCGGGGAGCGGGTCGGGGCGCGCGTCCCGCGCGGCGCCCACGCCCTCCAGGAAAGCACCGGTGCCGGCAAGCACCGGCCGTCAGGGCCGACGGCGGCGGAGATGCGGCGGCGAGTGCCGGGGCCGCACGGTGTCCGCCGGGGCGATCACGCATACGCAGCCGCAGCACTCGATTCACGTGCGACGCATTGATGGGACGCTCGATTCCGCTGTAGCGTCACCGGGGTCGCGTCATCGGCCGCACAGGAGGCAGCGCCCATGTCCATCGACCGCACCCGGCTGCGCGCGCTGCTGGCCCGCGAGACCGCCGACGCCGTCGCCGGCAACCCGAAGTCGCGCGCCGCCTACGAAGCGGCCGACCACCTCTTCGGGCGGGTGCCGATGACGTGGATGAACAAGAACGCCGGCGCCTTCCCCCGCTACCTCGCCGGGGCCCGCGGGGCCCGCGTCACCGACATCGACGGCCACAGTTACGTCGACTTCTGCCTCGGCGACACCGGCGCCATGGCCGGGCACTCCCCGGAGCCCGTCGCCGCCGCCGTCGAGCGCCGCTTCCGCGAGCAGGGCGGCGCCACCGCGATGCTGCCCACCGAGGACGCCGAATGGGTCGGCGCCGAACTCGCCCGCCGCTTCGGCCTGCCGCGCTGGTCGTTCACGCTCACCGCCACCGACGCCAACCGCTGGGCCATCCGGCTCGCCCGCGCCGTCACCGGCCGGCAGAAGATCCTCTTCAACAGCTACTGCTACCACGGCAGCGTCGACGAGTCGCTGATCGTCACCGGCCCCGGCGGACGCGGCGGCGTCAGCCGCCCCGGCAACGTGGGCGCGCCCTGCGACGTCACCGAGACGAGCCGCGTCGCGGAGTTCAACGACCTGGAGGGCCTGGAGCGCGAACTCGCCCACGGGGACGTCGCCGCCGTCCTCATGGAGCCCGCGCTCACCAACATCGGCATCGTGCTCCCCGAGCCCGGCTACCTCGACGGGGTCCGCGAGATCACCCGCCGGCACGGCGTCCTGCTGATCAACGACGAGACGCACACCTTCTCCGCCGGCCCCGGCGGCGCCACCGCCGCCTGGGGCCTCGACCCGGACGTCCTCACCATCGGCAAGGCCGTCGCGGGCGGCGTCCCCGCCGGCGCCTACGGCCTGTCCGCCGAGCTCGCCGACCGGCTCCTCGGCCGCGACGACCTCGACCTCGTCGACATGGGCGGCGTCGGCGGCACGCTCGCGGGCAACGCCCTGTCCGTCGCCGCCATGCGCGCCACCCTCGAACACGTCCTCACCGACGTGGCGTTCGAGCGGATGTCCGCTCTCGCCTCCCGCTTCGCGGACGGAGTCGCCGACGCCGTCGCCCAGCACGGCCTGCCGTGGTCCGTCAGCACCCTCGGCGCCCGCACGGAGTACCGCTTCGCCTCACCCGCCCCGCGCACCGGCACCGCGTCCGCCGCCGCCGCCGACCCCGCACTGGAGGACTTCCTGCACCTGTGGACGGCCAACCGGGGCGTCCTCATGACGCCGTTCCACAACATGGCCCTGATGTGCCCGGCCACCACCGCCGCCGACGTCGACACCCACACCGCCCTCTTCGCCGACGCGCTGGCGGAACTGGCAGGCTGACCCACGTGGACGACATCGACCGCGCGATCCTCCGCGAACTCCAGACCGACGGCCGCATCCCCTACGCCGACCTCGGCCCCAAGGTCGGGCTCTCCCCGTCGGCGGCGCGCCAGCGGCTCCAGCGGCTCGTCGACGGAAAGGTCGTGCAGGTCGTCGGCGTCACCGACCCGATGGCGATGGGCGGGCAGGCCATGGCGCTGCTCGGCCTGCGCGTCGACGGCGACCCGCGGGCGGTCGCCGACACGCTCTCCGCCCGCGACGAGGTCGTCTACGCCGTCCTGACCGCCGGGCCCTACGCCCTGTTCGCCGAGGTCGTCTGCCCCGGGCCGTCCGAGCTGCTGGACTTCGTCAACGACGTCGTACGGCCCCTCGACGGCGTGGTGGGAGTCGACACCTTCCCCTACTTCGGTATCCACACCCACCGCTTCCTGTGGGACGTGGGCTGACGCCGGCCGGTCAGGCCCTCGGCACGACCCGCAGCGCGCGGTAGTCGTACCCGTCCTGGCGGAAGCCGGGGGCCTCCCACTCCAGCACCACCGGCTGGCCCGCCGACAGCGTCCGGAAGCCGGCCATCTCGATGTCGCTGTAGTGCGCGAAGCAGCCCCCGGGGGTCTCGGCGCAGTCCAGTACGCCCCAGCCCTCGTCGTCGTTCCACTCGCGTACGGTCGCGTTCGTCATGGATCCGAGCGTAGGCGCCCCCGCGGCACCCGGCCCGCGCTGTTCACCCGTACCGCCGCGCACACCGGCGGCGTCCGAGAGCCGCGGATGGGGCGTCAGGCCGCCGAGGACAGGTCCTGCTCGGCCCAGATGGTCTTGCCGTCGTCCTCGTAGCGGGTTCCCCAGTGCCGGGTGAGGGAGGCGACGATGAACAGCCCGCGGCCGTTCTCGTCCTGGAGCCGGGCGTGCCGCAGGTGCGGGGCGGTGTCGGCGGCGTCGGAGACCTCGACGGTGAGGTTGAGGTCGAGGATCAGGCGCAGCCGGATGGGCCCCACGGCATGGCGGACGACGTTCGTGGCGAGCTCGCTGACGACCAGGTCCGTGACGGGGACGTGCTCCTCCAGCCCCCAGTGCTCCAGCCGTTCCCGTGCCGCGCCCCGGGCCTGCGGGACGGACGCGGCCTCGGCCGGGAAGGTCCAGGTGGCGATGCGGTCCGGGTCGATGCCGCGCAGCCTGGCCACCAGCAGCGCCGCCCCGTCCTGCGGGGTGCCGCGCAGCAGCCGGTAGGCGATCGCGTCGCAGATCTCCATCGGTGCCGTCGTGGGGTCGGACACCACGTCGCACAGCCGGCTGAGCCGTTCGCCGGCCTCGGCCGGGTACCGGTCGGCGACACTGTCCGAGTACAGCGTCAGCAGGCTGCCGTCGCGCAGATCGGTGGTCAGCATCTCGTGCGGTGCGCCGCGCCCCAACGCCGCCCCGCGCGGCACCTCTAGCGTGCTGACGGCGCCCCCGGGGGTGGTCAGCAGGGGCCCGTCGTGCCCCGCGGTGGCGGCCGAGCACTGCCGGGTGATCGGGTCGTACGTCATGTACAGGCAGGACGCGGTGAACGGCGCCCGCGCGCGGTGCAGGGTGGCCGGGGCGGCGTCCTGTTCGCGGGCCATGTTCTGGGCGACGTCGTCGAGGTGGGTGATCAGCTCGTCGGGCGGCAGGTCCATCGCGGCGAGGGTGGAGGCGGCGGTGCGCAGCCGTCCCATCGCGACCGACGCGTGCAGGTCCTCCCCGGGCACGTAGCCGATGACCAGCCCCACCCGGCAACTGGACAGCGGGAGCACGTCGAACCAGTGGGCGCCGTACCGGCCCGGCAGATAGCAGTGCGCCGGCTCCACCGCCGCGACCTGCGGGGGCGTGCTCGGCAGCAGACTGCGCTGGAGGGCCGTCGCGATCGTGTGCTCGCGGGTGAAGCGGCGGGCGTTGTCGAGGCAGAGCGCGGTGCACGCGGCGAGCTGCGTGGCCAGCGCCAGGTCCTGGGCGTCGAAGGCGCCGGGGTGCGAGCCGTTCCGGTAGAAGCTGGCCAGGCCCAGCACCAGCCCGTGCACGGTCAGCGGCGTCACGATGAGCGAGCGCATCCCGCTCTGCGCGATGAACTCCGCCCGCGCGCGGTCGTGGACCAGCCAGCCGCCCTCCTGCGGCAGCGCGCCGACCAGCCGCGGCTGCATGTCGTTCAGCGCCTGCGTGTACGGGGTCGGGAACGCGAAGTAGCTGGCGCCGCCCATCGGGTACGCGCCGACCTGCCCGTCCTGGGCCTTGAACCCGGCCCGCCGCATCGGCAGCGAGGTGGCGACCGGGCCCATGGGGGCGTCCCCGGTGAGCACCGACTCCAGCAGGTCGACGGCGACGGCGTCGGCGAAGCAGGGCACGGCCACGTCGGCGAGTTCCTGGGCGGTCCGCAGCGCGTCCAGGGTGCTGCCGATCTTCGCGCGGGCGATGTGCAGCAGGTCCATGCCCCGCCGGACCCGGCCCTGGCCCGTCACGTCGTGGAACATGCAGGCCGCGCCGATGGTGCGGCCCCCGCCGTCCTGCAGGTGGTACCCGGCGACGTCGTACTCGTGCCGGTGCTCGGGATCGCCCCCGGGGTACGCGGCGACGGGCCGTTCCACGAGCGCGCCGGCGGTCCGCAACGCCTCGCGCACCACCGGTGACAACGGGATCCCGGAGTCCAGTTCCTCCAGGTGCGCCCCGATCACGGAGCGGGCCGGCATGCCGCGCATGCGCAGCGACGCGGGGTTGGCGCGCAGCACCCGCAGATCGGCGTCGTACACCTCGAGCCCGGCCCGCGACTGGTCGAACAGGGCCTTCTCGAAGCTGCCCGTGGCCTCCGCCACGGGGCCGGCGCTCATCCCCCCGCCCGGCCGTCTCGTCGTTCCGGCGCCATGGATGACCTCGGCTCCTCGGGTACGGCTGCAACCACACCAGTAAATACATCGCACACCGGGCTCCGCCACCGGAGCCGCGGTCCCCGCCGCACCGGAGGATCATCTCCGGTTGCTAGGGTGCGCGGGTGCCCGACTCCTCCCGCGACTCCCTGGCCGGCGCAGGCTGGGAGAGCCAGAAGCCCGGTTCGTACCAGGAGTTGATGCCCGCCCGGGTCGTCAACCTGTCGTGGCTGAACCCGGTCACGCTCTGGAAGGCGCGCAACGGCCCGCTGGCCTCGCTGTTCGGCGACCCGACCGGCGCGGACCGGCGACGCTGGGTGGCGAACCAGGTGCAACGGGGAGCCGCGACCGGGGACCTGGTGATCGAGCGGGACGACCCCGACGCGTTCTCGTTCCTCCTGCTCGGCGACACCGGCGAGGGCGACGACCCCCAGTACGCCGTCGTCCCCGGCCTGTTGAAGGCAGGCGAGGGCACGCGCTACGCCGTGATCTGCAGCGACGTCCTGTATCCGGTCGGCAGCGCCAACGAGTACGGCACCAAGTTCTTCCGTCCCTACCGGGACTACGACGCCCCGATCTACCCCATCCCCGGCAACCACGACTGGTACGACGGCCTCACCGGCTTCATGCGGGTCTTCTGCCGCGCCCCGGCGCTCCCGCGGACTCCCAAGCCGCGCGCGCTCACCCCCGCCTGGTGGCGCACGCTGCTGTGGGCGGAACCGGACACACCGGACGACGCCCGCCTCGACGAGGACCGCCTGATGCGGTCCGCCCCCGCGCAGGCCGCGTCACTGCCGGGCCCGTACTGGGCGATGGACTCCGGGCCGATACGGATCATCGGCATCGACACCGGGCTCCTCGGCGACATCGACCGCGAGCAGGGCGAGTGGCTGCGCCGGGTCTCCCAAGGGCCGCGCCCCAAGATCCTGGTCACCGGCTCCCCGATCTACGTGGACGGCGAGCACCACCCGTGCGCGATCGAGGGCGGCGGCACGGTCGACGAGATCGTCCGCGACCCGGCCCACCACTACGTCGCGGCGATAGGCGGCGACATCCACAACTACCAGCACTACCCGGTCGATGTGGACGGCCGCCGGATCGAGTACGTCGTCTCCGGCGGCGGCGGGGCCTTCATGCACGCCACCCACACCATCCCGCGGGTGGCGGTCGGCGGCGTCGTCGAGGACGACTTCCGCTGCTACCCGATGCGCGGCGACTCCCTCGCGTTCTACAGCCGCCTCTACGGCCGCCGGCTGCGCATGCGCCGCTTCTTCGACCTCACCCCCGACGAGGCGGCCGCGGCCCTCGCCGAGCGCCTGGACGTCGAGCCCGTCCGTGCCACCGGAGCGGCGGTCACCGCGCGCACCCGCTTCGTCGCCGGGCTGCTGGGCGCGCCGCCCCGTCCCCACCGCAAGCGGCGGATGCGGCTTCCCGTCCGCCGGGTCCTGACCCGGGTGCTCTCCCCGGGCTCGGCCACGTACAGCCCGCCCTTCTTCAAGAGCTTCCTGCGGCTCGACGTGAGCCCGGCCGCGGTGCGCGTGCGCTGCTTCGCCGCCACCGGGCTCCGGGAGCACGAGCTGGACCCGCCGGTCGAGGACGACTTCACGATCCCCCTGCCGGCCGGCGCCTGAGCCCCCGACGGCCGGGCTACCTGCCCGCGTCGTACCGCACGTCCACCACGTCCGGTGTGCCGGGGAACCGGGCCTCGCCGCGCAGGACGCGGTCGTACCGCCTGTCGCCCAGCAGGTGGCGGGCGAAGAACGCCCCGACGTAGTCCTGGGTGATGCGGCGCTGCTGCCGCTCGGACAGCTCGTCCTGGTCCGGCTGCGGGGAGGCCGCGTCGGGGAACTGCGCCCGACAGGTGCCGGGCCGGCTGCCGGGCACGGACTCGTCCTCCGCCATGACCTGCCCGCCGGCCGGGGACCACTGCGTGTTGTAGAAGTTGTGGACCCCGCCCGTCACCGTGAACTTGTGGATCGGCACGGTGTTGGCGCCCTCGTTGTGCTCGACGTACGTGCCGCCGTTCGTCACGTCGCAGGTCCCCCACATCACCGCGAACGGCGTCCTGGTCAGGGTGACGGGGTCCCACGTCGGGGTCGGGGCCAGGCCGAACGCCGCGCGGATCGTCACGCCCCGCGGCCAGGAGGCCCGGTTGCTGTCGTCGATCTCCTGCATGACGGCGCCGCCGCCCATGGAGTGCCCGATCAGGCCCACGTCGCCCAGGTCCACGTGGCCCCGGAAGTCCACCGCCGACGCGCGCCCCGAAGCGGCGTCGGTGAACCGGCCCGCGAGCGGGCCCCCGCCGGTCTGCGCCAACCGCCGCCACATCACCAGATGCCGTTCGATCAGCGCCGCCCGTGCCCGGTAGACGGTGTCGGCCTGGCCGGGGGAGGTGGCGTTGATGCCGTTGGTCCCGATGGAGACCACCACGAAGCCGCGGCGTGCCAGGTCCCGGCCGAGGTAGTCGTAGCCGCGGTAACTGGGGATCGGGTCCGTGCCGGGCGCGCACGGCCACGCGTTGAGCGCGTCCGAGGACGCTTCGATGATCGCCTGCTGCTTCTCGGCGTCGGCGGTGTCGCCGGTCTCCTCGTCCCGCGCGAGCGCGGCCTTCGCGGCGGCCAGGTCCCGGGCCGCGTCCGCGTCGGCGCAGGTGGCGTGGATCCCGTGCTCGATCACGACCAGCGGGTGGCGGCCCCGCGCGATGTCCGCGGGCACGTACACCGCCCCGTCCAGCTCGCTGCTCCCCACGTACCCCAGCGACCGGGGCGGCCTGAACGCCTCGTCGCCCAGGTCGTAGAGCACCTCGCGCACCCCTGCCCGTGCGTGCCCCGGCCCCGGACTCCCCTCCGCCGCCCTGGCGGTGCCCGGCACCGCCAGGAGGGCGAGTACACCGGCCAGTGTCGTCAGCGTGGTCCGTGCGCTGCGTGTCGTCATGATCTGCCTCGTGTCGTCGCGGATGACGGATCCCGTCATCCGCTACGACGTCCCGGCCGCACGGAGGTTGCGGGTGCGGCCGGACCCGTCACAGTTGCGTGTTGGAGATGAACGAGGCGAACCGCCAGCCCTCCGCGGTCCTGACCGCGAGATACGCGCCGGTGCCGACTCCGAATTCGGTTCCCTCACGGTCGTGACGCGAGAATTCGCCCTCGAGGAAAGCCGCGCCGGCCGCCACCGCGTGAACGGTCAGGCGGGAGATGTCGGAACCGGCGTATCCGGCGTGCCTCAGTGAATCGATCATGCCGGTCGCCCAGTCCAGCGTGGCGGCCCGCGTCGGCAGAACCGTGTGGTCGCCGTCGACGACGACCACCAAGGGGGCGCCGTAGAAGTCGAGGAGCGACTCCGTGCCGGTGCGTACGCCCTGGGCCAGCCCCACGAACGTGTCCACGTAGGCGCCGTACCATTCACGGACTTCGGCCTCGACCTCGTCGCGCAGGGACATCGCCGCTCCTCGTCCGGTGTCTGTGCTCTGTGGTCCGTGCATTTCCGGGTGCGGAAGATCCGCTGGGACATTCTCGGTGGACCGTGCGGCGCGGGACGGGAAGGGACGGCCGGTGTCGCCGGCGGGCGTCGCCCGGCCGTCGTCACGTCGCACCCGTTCGGCGGCGTGAAGGAGCGGACCGCCGGCCTGCACGCCCAGCGGCCGGCCGAGTCCGGATTCGTCATCGCCAGTACATGCGTCGAAGCCGGCGTGTGGAACGAAGGCCGCATTCTCTTCGCCGTCCGCCTGCGCGACAGCCGCCCGATCCGCTGCGCGCCCGGGGCCCGACACCCCGGGCGCGGTGGGGGCGGTCAGTCGGCGAAATACTGGTCGTGCCTGCCGTAGAACTCCGCGCGCTCCTCCTCCGTGGCGTTGCCCATCTCCGAGACCTTCTCGAAGAACTCCTCACGCGGTGCGCCCGGCGTGAAGAGCAGCAGCATCTCGGCCGCGGCGTCGGAGTCGTTGCGGAAGGCGTGCAGCCCGCCCTGCGGAACGTGCAGGAAGTCGCCCTGCCGGGCGTCGATCCACTTGTCGCCGTTGAACAGGCTCATGGTCCCGTCGAGGATGAAGAAGGACTCCGAAATGGTCCGGTGGAAGTGCGTCTTGGGGCCGTCCGTCCCCGCCTTCATCGTGACCCGGTAGAGGCCGAACTCGCCGCGCGTGAGCTGGGACGTCGCGAGGTAGCGGATGGCCATGGTGTTTCCGGTACCGCCGGTGTCCGGCGCGGTGCCGGTCGGCAGGAAGTGCGCGTTGATCTCGCCTCCGTCACCGAAATACACCTGCTTCGGGTACGACATGCACACCATCCCCTTCCCCGGGTCGCCACCCCCTGGCCCGGTCCGGTGGCTTCGGCTTCATGGAACGTACAGGGGGTCGGCGCTCCGGAGGGCGGATCCGGAGGTCGCGCGTACCTCCCCATCCTGTGCACAGCGTCCGGGCGGATGCCATTCGGGGCACGGCCGGGGCCGCCACTCGTGCTCCGGCGGCTCCCCGGCGAGGGAAGGCGGCTGCGGCTGCCGGACGCCGACTGACCCGAGACCTTGCCTTACCTATCGACATTCGATAGATTCCCATCGTTAGTCAATGGGATGAGGGGTCATGGGAAAGCTGACAGTGCACGCGCTGCACGCCGTGCTGGTGGTGATGCTCGCCGGCACGGTGTTCGTACAGGTGTCGATGGTGTGGGTGCTGGTGTCGGGCAACGACCCGGAGGACGGCTCGGTCCCCCTGACGGCGCTGCGCGTGATCACGATCCTGGGCATGGCGTCGGCCCAGGTCGCCCTGGTCGCCGTATGGCGGCTGGTGACGATGGTGCGACGAGGAACCGTGTTCTCCCACGCCGCCTTCCGCTACGTGGACGCCGTGATCGGCGCGATCGTGGCGGCCGCCCTCGTGTGGTTCGCCGTCACGATCGTCAATGCGCCGGGCCAGCGGGAGGACCCGGGCGTCACCCTCATCATGGGCGGGATCGGCGTGGCCATCCTGGGCGTCGCGCTGATCGTGCTCGTCCTGCGGATGCTGCTCGCCCAGGCCGTGGCGCGCGACGTCGAGGCGGCGCACCTGCGGGCCGAGCTGGACGAGGTGATCTGATGCCGATCACCGTCGACATCGACGTGATGCTGGCCAAGCGGAAGATGTCCGTGGGCGAGCTCGCGGACCGCGTCGGGATCACCCCCGCCAACCTCGCCGTGCTCAAGAACGGCCGCGCCAAGGCGGTACGCTTCGCGACCCTCGCCGCGCTCTGCGAGGTGCTCGAATGCCAGCCGGGCGACCTGCTGCGCTGGGAGGCCGAGGTCCCCGCGGACGTATGAGCCTCCGGGACCGCAACGGCCCGGGCAGTCGGACACCCGACTCCCCGGGCCGCTGCGGTCGATCCGGCTGCTCGATCCCATGGACGGTCATGGACTTCTCCCGGCGGCCGACGGACCCTGTTGAGGCGAAGCCGCAGCCGGGGGCGGTGAGCGCCGGCCAGAGCCGATGTCGCCGCCGCATGCGAGCCCCGCATGCGCCGGTTCGCGTCTCTGGACGGATGGCCGCCCGGACGGAACGCGAGCAGCCCCCAGGTCAGACGTCGAGTCCCTGTTCTCGCATGACCTGCCGGGCGGCGGTCCACCACAGCCCTTCACCGCCCGCTGCCACTGAATCGCGCTTCTCCGTCGTGAGGCCCGCGATACGGTCCGCGTATTCCTTGCGGGCGTCGGTCAGGCTCAAGGAGCCGTTGGGTCCGCCCCACACCTCGTCCGCGTCGAGGTCGTCCTGGCCGTCGTCCTCCCACCCGCACTCGTGGCAGATTTCCCAGTTGCACCGCGACTCCAGCGTCAACAGGCGACAACAAGGGCAGGCGTAGGGTCCCCCGCCGGGCGGACACGCCTCTCGCAGTTCTCGTGGTGTCATCACGTCGCGAGCGTGGCACGGGACATGGGCACGGAGAAGGGGCCGCTGACCCGGGTCCGCCTGCCGGCCCGCCGGGCGTCGTCCCGTCCCGGTCCGCCGGACTCGGCATCATGGCGGGGCGGGACGGGAACACTGGGCGGATGTTCATCGAGACTGTTGTGCCGGTGTCGAGCGACCCCGCAGTGGACCTGTTCGTGGCGCAGACCGACGGCTCCGTCGAGCGGCCTCTGCTGGTGATCCACGGAGGTCCTGACTGGGACCACACCTATCTGCGCGAGCCCGTCGCCGAACTCGCCGGTCACCGCCGGATCGTCCTGCCGGACCTGCGTGGCTGCGGGCGGTCGACCCGCGGCCTGGCCGATGACGAGTACACCCCCGCGGCGGCGACCACCGACCTCGTCCGCCTGCTGGACGCATTGGAGATCGGGCAGGCGGACGTCCTCGGCTTCTCCTACGGAGGACTGATCGCCCAGCGGCTTGTCCTGGCCGCTCCTGAGCGGGTCCGCCGCCTGGTGGTCGCGTCGAGCAGTGTGCTCCCGGTGCCCCCGGGCGCATTCGACGGTTGGCGTGAGCGCACCGAACGCCTGACGGCCGAGGCCGACGTGTGGTCCGACCCCTCGCTGTCCGGACCCGAACTCACCCGCGCGGCTGCCCTGGCCGCCGCCCCGGCCAACGTCTGGCGCCCGGACGCTCTGCCCGGCTACCTCGATGTCCTGCGAGGCATCCGCTTCTCCGCCGAGTGGATGCGGCCCTGGCAGGCCGGCACGCTGCCGGGCCCCCGCGAACCGGACGCGCCCCAGCGGCTCGCGGACACCGGCATCCCCGTGCTTCTGCTGCACGGACGCCAGGACATGACCTTCCCCGCCGACCTCGTCGAAGCCACCGTCGAGCTGATCCCGACCGCACGGGCCTCGGTGATCGAGGACGCGGGGCACATGGCCCACATCGACCGACCCCGTGCTTGGCTGGAGGCCTTGGACGACTTCCTCTCCGAGGACTGACCGGCCGAGTGGGGTCGCCCGGTTCCCCTTTTTGCGGTGTTTGCACCCCATACGATAGGAGCATATGCTCCTATCGTATGTGATCCCTACAGCACTGTTGAGGAAGCGAAATGATCAATACAGAGGATCTGGTCAGCCGGAACGCCGCCTTCGCCGCCCGTGGCGCGCATGAGGGCCTGCACATCCTGGGCAGCGGCAAGCTGATGGTCATCGGGTGCGTCGACTCGCGTGTCGATCCGAGTCACGTGCTCGGGCTGGACCTCGGCGAGGTCACGGTGATCCGCAACGTGGGTGGACGCGTCAACCCGGCCGTGTTCCGCACCCTGCTCATGCTCGCGAAGGTCAGGGAGGCCCACCGCGGCGACGCCCCCGCGGGCACGCACATCGTGGTCATGCACCACACCGATTGCGGCATCAAGGACATTGCGGCGTTCCCCGAAATGCTCGCGAACGACTTCGACATCCCTGTCGAGGCGCTGGAGGAGAAAGCCGTCATGGACCCCTTCGCCGCCGTCCGGCACGACGTCGGGTTCCTCAAGGAGGTCCTCAGGACCAGGATGCCCGCGGGCCTCGTGACAGGGCTCGTCTACGACGTCGAGACCGGGCTGATCGAGGTCGTCGCCCCGACCACGAGGGCCGGGGAGGAGTAGGCGCCGGCGTCGCCCGCCTCCGCGAGGCCCATCAAGGCATCGCCCGGGCGCAGGGCCCGTCGAAGCCCCCGGCGGGACGGCCCGCCGACGGGCGGGCCCTCGAGCGGCGCATCAGCGGCGGAGCCTGCGCCCCGGCTGCGCGCGCCCCCGCTCTGCGCCACTGTGGTGGTTGTGCGATGCCAGCAGGGTCCGCGCCCGTAGTCGTGGGCGGCGGCTCGTCGGCGACGGACAAGGCGAAGCATTCGGCGGAAGGCTGGTCCCATGTGTCGTAGCGCAGGTACCGCCGCCGAAGCAGCCAGTGCCAGGCCTCGTCCCGCCTTCGGGCCCGCGGTGGACCCCATTCGCCTCGAACCGGTCGACGAGGTCGAGATCACGATCCTCGTCGACAACACCTACGACGCTCTGCTGGGCGGCGACGAGCGCACGCGCCGCGCCCCCGCCGGCGTCGCCACGAAGCCGGCACCGCACTTCGAGGAGGGGGAGACTTTCGTCGGCCTCGTCGCCGAGCACGGTTTCTCCGCGCTGGTCACGATCAAGCGGCTCGGGAACAGCAGCTCGCTGCTGTTCGACACCGGGCTCTCGCCGACAGGGATGGTCGTCAACGCCGACCGGCTCGGAGTGCGCTTCGACGATCTCCGAGCGGTCGTGCTCAGTCACGGCCACTTCGACCATGCCGGAGGTCTCGCCGGGCTCGCGGGACGCCGGAGTGCCTCGACCATGCCGATGCTCGTACATCCCGGGGTGTGGACCCGCCGTCGCATGGTGCTCCCGGGGCCGGGGATCGAGCCGCTGCCCACGGTCAGCAAGAAGGCCCTGCGCCAGGAGGGATTCGACGTGGTGGAACGGCGCGTCCCCTCCCTGCTCCTCGACGAGAGCGTACTGATCACCGGTGAAGTCGACAGGACGACCGAGTTCGAGCGGGGCATGCCGCCCAGTCACGAGGCGTGGACGGGCGAGCGGTGGGCCCACGACGCGAAGGTCATCGACGACCAGGCTCTCGTCGTGAACCTCCGGGGGCACGGACTGGTCGTGCTGACCGGCTGCGGCCACGCCGGCGCGGTCAACATCGTTCGACACGCCCTGCGCCTCACCCGGGTCGACCGGCTCCATGCCCTCGTCGGCGGACTGCATCTGAGCGGGGCGGCATTCGAACCGGTCATCCCGCCGACCGTCACCGCGCTGGCGCAGTTCGCGCCGAGCCTGGTCGTTCCCGGCCACTGCACAGGCTGGCGTGCGCAGCACGCACTGGCTGCCGCGCTCCCGGCGGCCTGGGTGCCGAGCTCGTCCGGTACCTCGCTGCACCTTGAGGGCGCGCCCGCCTGACGTTCCCGGCCGGCGACAGTCCGCTCACGCCGCCGCGTTTCGCAACCGCAACTCGCGGGGGCTCACACCGTACGCCGCCTTGAAAGCGCGACTGAAGTGCGGTGCGCTGGCGAAGCCCCACCGGTGGGCGATCGCCTCGATCGTCATGAACTGATGTGCCGGCGAAGCCAGTTCCCTCTTGCACTCTTCGAGGCGCTGTGTCCTTATCCATTCGCCGAGGGTGATTCCCGCCCGGGACAGGGTCAGGTAGATCTGGCGTACGGACACCTGATGCTCGGCTGCGATACGTGCGGCAGTCAGGTCGGGTTCTGCCAGATGGAGGCGGACGTATTCCTGAACACGCTGAAGGAGTGTGCTGCTCAGGGGCCCTCCGGCCAGGTCGTCCCGCCCCAGGGCGATGGTGACCACAGCCCTGATCAGGTCGACACAGGGCTCCGCGAGCAGGGCGGTCTCGGTCTGGCCGACAGCGGCCTGATCACGGGCCAGCCGGGAGAAGAACGCGACGGTGGCACCCACGACCGGGCGCTCCGAACTGAGTCGCACGGCTGTGACCTGGTCGAGAAGGGACTGCCGTAGCCCCAGGACGTGCGTGGGAACGCGCACGAGCACCGAATGCATCGGGCCGTCGAAAAAGACCTCAAAGGGCTTCGCGTTCTCGACCACGGCGAGATCTCCCGCCCGTGTCACACCCTGCCTGTCCCCCTGGTGGAACCAGGAGATCCCCGCTTCCTGGAGATGGACGAGCACGTGCGGCACCACGTCCTCGTCCACCAGGGCTGTGGCACGGCGGAGGCGGGCCACGTTCCAGCCGATTTCCGAGACCTTCACCGGCCCCACCGTGCGGGTGGTCGCATGGGCCCTCAGGTGCCTCGGGTCCGGTGGAAGGTCCACCTCTATGCGGCCGTTGATGGACCACGAGAATTCACGGATTGCGTCCGCGCGGTCGCCGGGAGGCAGCGCCGCCACGTCGAGTCGATCTGCCATGCGGGCTTCCTCCTGAACCGGTCACGGAGCGTGCGTTGCGGGGGCAGGCCTCCACGGTACTGCGGCGAATACTCATGTTTGCGGCTTTTGCCGTATTGTGAAACTTTATTTCCGTGAGAGAGGGCTGCGCTGTGTCTGCCGACACGTGAAGGGCAGTCCCCCCGCCACCGTCCTCATGCGTACGGCTCCGCTGCCGCCGCGTCCTGCCGTCGAGCGGCAAAGCACCAGCACTGCTGTCGCCTTCAGCCGCCGGCGATGGAAGCCTGCCTCTCCTGCATCGGGTTCTCGTCGGCGTATCGGACCAGGTCGAGGAAGCGGGAGTCGCCGACGACTGCCAGCAGTTCCTTGTTGGTGACCGGGGCGGAGACCGCGGCGTCGTCGTCCGGATAGACGGCGAGTGCGACGTCGCTGTCCCCGTACGAGAAATAGACCGTGGTACTGGTGGTTTCCGCCGAGTTGACCCGCAGACGGTACGAGGCCGCCTCGATGCCGCCCGGCAGCGTGGCTCGCTCGCAGCTTCCGCCCTTGAGGCCGCCGGGCGCGTCCGTGCAGGGCGGCCTCCCCCCGGATCCGTCGTCGGACGGCCGTACGGAGAAGATGACGGGAAACACCCTGCCGTCCTCGGCCTGCCCCTCGTACCGTCGCACCTCGAGGTCGACCGGCCGGATCAGGCCGACCGCCTTCGGCAGCAGCTTGTCGAGGAGCGCGGCCGCCTGCTGCTGGAAGTCCTCCCGCCGCGCGCGCTCGGCGGACGGCAGATCGGCCATGGTCTCCTCGCCGTCACTGGTGGGCTCGATATGGACCGGCGTCCGGTACGTCTCCGACGACTCGCGCGGGGCGGGTGTCCCGCTCGCGGCAGGGCGGACGGTCGTACGGCCGCCGCTCCCGGCCGGCAACGTCACGGAGCCGAACACCACTGCCGCCACGGCGCAGGCGACCCCGGCGGCGGCAAGGACACGGGTACGTGCTCTGCGACGCCGGCCCTGGGCGACCGCGGCGGGCACCAGGTCGTGGACGGGGGGCAGGTCCGCCAGCGTGCGTTCCATCGCGCCCCTGACCAGCAGGGCGTTCCGGCCGTCCTCTTCTGGCATGTCGTCTCCCATGGAAGTCCCTCAGCTCCTCGTGGCGTAGATGTGGGCTTCGCCCAGTTGGGCACGCAGCTTCGCCAGGGAGCGTGAGCACTGGCTCTTGACCGTGGACTCGCTGCATTTCAAGAGCTCGGCGACCGACTCGACGCTTTGGTCCTCCCAGTACCGCAGTACGACCATGGCCCGGGCCCTGGGCGGCAGTTCGGCCAGTGCCGACAGCAGGGTCACCCGCAGATCGGCGTAGTCCGGCGCGGGCCGGGGGTCGGGACGGGCATGCGCCAGCAGGTCCCGCAGCCGACGCCGCCGCTCGGCCAGGTACGTGCGGGCCATGACGGTCCTGGCGTAGGCCTCGATGTGGTCGGCGGCGCTTGCCCGCCGCCAGTGCTGGAACATCTTGGCGAGCGTGGTCTGCGTCAGGTCCCGAGCCGTGTCCGCGTCCCCGCACAGCAGGTACGCCGTCCGGTACAGCCGTCTCTGGCTCGCCTGGGCGAAGGCTTCGAAGCTCCCTGGCCCTTGGGATCCCTCCGGTGCTCCGGAGCCCCGGCCGTTGTCCGGCATCTGCTCTCCTTTCCGGGCCCTGTCACGGGGCCCTGCCCTGTCACCCCTCTTCAGAGCGCTGCCGGCCACCAAAGGTTGAAACCGAATGTGCGTCCCCTGACACGCACCCCGGCCCCGGACCACGCGGGCGGGTGCGCCCCGCCGGGGAGAGAGAACGGGCCTCTGCCGTCATGCAGACGGTCCGGCACGGCCGTGATCACGAGAAGGGACCAGTTCGAGGGGATTCAGCTTCTGACCGGCCTGTTTTCGTCGCTCCGCCTGCGGTCCCTCAGTTGGGGACTGTTCGTAGCCCTTGATGCCAGCTGCTGAGACAGCCTCACGCCCTATGCGCTGATGGGCAGTTGCCGGACATCCCCCGCACCTACCCCGCTGAGTTCCGCGCCCGCGCCGTCGCGTTGGTGCGGGCAGGAAAGGAACAGAAACAGACCGCCGTTGACCTCGGCATCCATCCGGTCACGTGAAGTGGTTGCGCCAGGTCGATATCGACAACGGCGGGCGCCCCGGCAGGGTCTCGGCGGAATCCGCAGAGTTGCGAGCGGCGCGACGCCGCTCAGCACTGGGCTGCCGCGCCCCGATCGAGTACGAGCTACTCTCCGAACAAGACACCATCCCTGCCGCCAGTCGGCCACCACAGCTGGAACCCAAACCGTGGGGCAGGTCAACCTGTCACCCAAACCTGCGGCAGACCCTTTCGAGGCCGCTACCGGGCGGGGCCGATTGGCTGTGGTTGCTGTACTTCGCTGCTGTACCGCAACCGAGCTGCGTCGACCCCTCTTGGCAGGCGGCCGTCCATCGTTCCAGCGGGTTCCCTGCCGTCGTCACTCGGCGTAGGCGGCCAAACGCACTCTCGACTGACATGTCGCAGCGAATTGCGCGACCATTACTAAAGAGCCCGTTTCGGTATTTGTCAGGGAGCCACAGATGGACGCCTCGGATGATCTCCTTCGAGGGCCTGAACCAGCAGCTCTGTTGACGCTGGACGGTGCCATCCGCGGTCTCAACGCCGCGATGAACACAGCGTTGGGCGGACCGGCGGAGCAGTGCCTGGGACGCTACTTCGGTGATCTGTGGCCGGCAAGCCAGCGGATGTCGGCCGACAGTCTCGTGCTCCACGCCGCCAGGGCGAGGGCGGTCGCCATGCAGGTGCTGGAGTTCCCTGGGCGCGCCGGAGCACCCGTTGCCTCTTTGATCGAGGCGCGGCCGGTCGAGGATCCCACCGGTGACGAGCAGCTGGTCTGGGTACACGAACTGGATGCGCGAAACGACCTGGCCAGCCTGCTGATCCCGTTCCGGATGGCCACCGCGGCCGCCGACCTCGGCCTGTGGATGTATTCACCCCAGGGGCGCCGGCTGGAATGGCTCGGCGGCGCACCCGCCGTGGCCGCGCTCTTCCCGGAACCCAGTGTGTCGCTTACCAGGGTGATCTCGGCAGTGCACCCTGACGACCGGGAGACCTTGCGGCAGCTCCTCCGCTCGGCCTCCACGCAGCAGTCTCCCTGGGTGAGGCTGCGGTACCTCCCCCAGCACGAGGGCTGGCACCAACTGGCGGCTCAGACCCGTCGGATCCAGTTGGGGCATGACGGCCCCGAGAGGATCTTCGGGGTGATCCGCGACGACACCAAACAGGAGAACCGCAAGAAGAGGGCACAGGCGGCACTGGCTGCCGAGCGACAACGCGCCAAAGACATCGCCGACTTCTCCTCCGCCTTGATCACCGCGGCCTCGGAGCAGGAACTGCAGCAGGTCGCCCTGACACGGCTCGCCGCAACGTTCGGCGCCTCTGGCGCTCTGCTTGCATTCGTCGACGAAGGCCGCCTGCGGGTCTCCACCGATGGCGGGATAGCCATGTGGGAGGTCGCAGCCCTGCACGGCCTGCCGCTGAACCATCCGAGCGCCCTGCCCGAGGCGATCCGCACCGGGAAGCCGCAGTTCATTCCCGACCGGAAGGATTACGAACACCGCTGGCCACACGGGGCAGAGTTTCCGCGGGTCGGCCGGCTCGGGTCCGACTACGCCGTCTCCATCACCCCCCTCAGCGAAACCGGCAATCAACCGCTCGGGGCGTGGCTGGTGCTCTACGGCAGCGGATACCGGCCGTCCCTGGATCAGCAGACCCTCATGGGCACTCTGGCCGACCTGGCGGGACAGGCACTGAGGCGCATCAGGTTGCAGCAGGCGCGAGTCGAGCTGGCGACGGCCGTCCAGAAGACCATGCTCCCCACGCTGCCCGAACACATGGCGGGTCTGGAGGTCGCCGCCCGCTACCGACCCAGCCGGGACGGGCTGGATATCGGCGGAGACTGGTACGACGCCTTCATGCTGCCCGACGGCGCGGTCGCCCTGGAGATCGGCGACGCCCAGGGGCACGACGTGGACGCCGCCGTAGCCATGGGACAGGTACGCGCCTCCATGCGCACGATCGCCGCCCACGAACCGGATCCCGCAACCGTGCTGACGCGCACCAACGAGCTTCTCGTCACGATGGACGCGGCACGATTCGCCAGCTGCACCATGCTGCATATCGACCCCCACGACGGACAGGTCACCGGCGCCAGCGCCGGCCACGTACCGGTGCTCTGCGCGCACAAGGACGGCAGCCACAGCATCCACGAACTGCCGGGCGGGCCGGTCCTGGGAGTCATGCCCGACACCGAGTACCGCGAGGAGACCTTCACCCTGTACAGGGACCGCGCGCTGATCATGGTCACCGACGGCGTGGTCGAAGGACCAGGCCTCACCTTGGAAGCCGGACTGGAACGAGCCGGAACACTGGCCGGCGGCGCCCTCCACGACGGACTGACCGCCGAGGAGACCGCCGACCGCATCCTCGACGCCGCGGTCGCGGTAGACCATCTCGACGACGTGGCCGTGCTGGTCATCCGACGCACATGACAGCGCCCGCGTCCTCACACACCCTCTATGCGGACCCCACTGCAAGACCACCCCTCGCGCTCTTCGGCGAGCGGCTTGTTCTCGATGCATCAGTCAAGCCGGCCGCGAAAGGCCCTCCGGCCCCAGTCACCCAGAGCCCCAGTTTGGAAGATGCCGTATGGGGATGGCCGCTGACCTGGCAACTCCCTGACCTGGTCCGGAGCGAGGTTGGCGCCCTTGTCCCCGGTGAGTCCCCGTAATGTCCCGCCGGAACGGGCACGCAGCGGGCACGGCCGTCAGACCAGCTGCCAACGCCAGCACCATGGAGCGAGGTCAGCAGTCGGGCACTCCTCTCGGCCGCTTGCCCGCTGCACGAGAAGACGATCTCCGTCCATGGAGACCCGGTCTCCTGGCATGAGGATCAAAGGACGGTTGAGGCGGAAGATCCCATCCGGATCAAATCTCACCTCGTTGAGCAGCAGCATCCTGGGTGCGGTCGCTGGACTGCCGAAGAATCGCATGGCTCCATGGTGCACCGCGCCAGGATCCGCGATCACCTCTTTAGGGGCGAGGTGGGGCGATCGCTGGCCTGACCTGTGGATTCCCCACCTTGGACGGAGTGGGCGGCGCCTCCCCCCTGCGCACCGCGATTCCCCCTGATTCCCCGACCGTTCCGGCACGAGAGTGGCACGACGCGGAGCTGCGCGATGGCTTCGTTCGACGCGGAACCACCGGCACCGACAATTCAGTTGTCGACCGCGCCCACCTGCAGGTTCGCGATCAAATGGTGAGTGAAGTCCGAGCCGAAGCGCCGATCAGGGCTGGCTGAATCAGCGGGTGCAGATCACGCTGACCAGAGTGAACGACGCGTAGAAGGGCCCTTGGGAGAGGCTTGCGAACCAGCGATGGCCTCGGTCTCGGCCGATGAGGCCCTTGCTGATGGCCTGCTGCATGTTGCGGCCGAGCCCCAGGGTGTGATCCGCCTCTTGGAAGTCCCGGAAGACCGGTGTCGTGGCGAGGTCCCGAGTGTGGGAACCCCGCGGGTCGCGGAAGGCCGGCGTGAGGCGCGGCGTCAGTCACGCTGGTGGGAGTCGGATCTTCCTGCCGTGTGTTGCAACCGCATCTCGCGGGGGCTGACACCGTACGTGGTCTTGAAAACGCGACTGAAGTGGGCTGCGCTGGCGAACCCCCACCGGTGGGCGATGGCCTCGATCGTCATGAACTGATGCACTGGCGAGGCCAGTTCTTTCTTGCACTCCTCGAGGCGCTGCGTCCTTATCCATTCACCGAGGGTGATACCCGCTCGGGACAGGGTCAGGTAGAGCCAGCGTACGGAAACGTCATGCTCGGCGGCGATACGCTCGGCGGTCAGGTCTGGGTCTGCCAAATGGAGGCGCACGTATTCCTGAACACGCACAAGAAGTGTGCTGTTCAGAGACGCTCTGGCCAGGTCGTCCCGGCCCAGGACCAAAGTGACCACAGCCCTGACCAGATCGACGGAGGGCTCCGTCAACAGGCTGGCCTCAGCCTCACCGACATCGGCCTGACCATGGGCCAGGCGGGTGAAGAACGCCGCTGCGGCACTCAGGGCCGTGGGCTCCGAACCAAGTCGCACAGCCGTGACTTGGTCGAGCAGAGACGGCCGCAGCCCTAGGACATGCGTGGGAACGCGCACGAAAACCGTGCGCACCGGGCCGTGGAATACGACTTCGTAGGGCTTCGCGTTCTGCAGCAGCAAAAAGTCTCCCGCCCGTATCACGTCCTGTCTGCCCCCCTGGTGGAACCAGGAGACCCCCGCCTCCTGGAGACTGACGAGAACGTGCGGCACCAAGTCCTCATCTACAGGTGGAGCAGCGGCGCGGCGGAGGCGAGCCACGTTCCAGCCGATTTCCGAGACCTCCACCGACCCCAGCGCGTTGGTGGTCACATAGGCCCGCTGGCGATTCGGGTCCGGCGGAAGGTCCACTTCTATGCGGCCGTTGACGGACCACGAGAATTCACGGATCGCGTCCGCACGATCACCGGGAGCCAGCGACGCGGCGTCGAGTCGAACTGCCATGCGGGCTTCCTCCTGAACCGGTCACGGAGCCTGCGTAGCATGCGCTTTTTCCATGCTACTGCGGCCAGTGGCCCATTTTTTCGCAGGTTTTGTTGCATTGTGCATTTTCATTTCCGCTTGGCCTTGCAGTACACCGGTGGGCCGCCGTTGAGGGGGCGGGCCGCTCGCCGGGCGAATTCACCGGCAAGCCGCCCGGTGACGAACGTGCCGAGGCTTCCGCGAAAGTCGCCGGCGCAGCGGGACCTCGCCCAGGAGCCGGAAGGACGGCCCGGCGGCCTCGCAGGGGATGCTGCCGAGGTTCCCCAGGGGGATGCCGCATAACAACGCGTTCCCCTTGCGTTCCCCTTGAACGTCGAACCGGCCCCTCGGAGATCACTCCGAGAGGCCCGTTCGATGCTCTGACGCAGGTCAGACGCTGTGCCCCAGGCAGGATTCGAACCTGCGACACCCGCTTTAGGAGTTCGTTCGTGGTTGTGCGCGCTGCCGGGTTGCCATGCGGCACGGCCTCAAGTCGGGCCCCTACTACCGCCAAGGTCCGAGTACATATGGCCCCGGTGCCGTCATCTTCTGCCGTCAGGAGCCGCGAATGCAGGATGGACGCTCTATGGGGGCTGGCCGGTTGGCTGCAGTGACCATGGTTGCCCCCCCATGGGGTCCGTCGGGGGACCGTCGGCATGCACTTGCTCTTGACCGCCATGTACTTTGCATCGCAAAGTTAGTGGGTAGCGGGTGGCCAGCTGGCAATCCGATTTCCAGCGCTGCCGAAGCGCGACCACCGGGGGACATCATGGGAACACCCGCACCGAGCGGCGCGGAATCCGAGGCGAGGGCGCGCGCGGCTGGCCTGTTGGCCGCGACGGAAGGCCTGCGGGACAGGGCCCGCACGCAGCTGAACGGCTCGTGGGTCCCCCTCCTCGGCTTCGGTCTCCTGGCGCTGGCGGCCGCTCCGGTCGCCCGGTACGCCTTCAACTTTGGGGCCCATGGGCGCTACATCGGGTCCTATCCAGCCTTCGCCTACGCCGAGCTGACTGGCCTGTGCGTCGTGCATGAGCCGGGAGCTCCCTGCTTGAAAGGTGAGTTCGACGGCGCCGTCCTGCGCTTCGCGGCCTGGGGCGTCTGGTTCGCGCTCCTCCCCGTGGCATGGTTTGTCTTCGCGCGCTGGTATCGCCGGCGTGGCGAGACTCGGGGCATCGTCCCGCGCCGTGCTGTGTGGATTCGCGCAACTGCCGCAGCCACCGTGGCGATCACGACAGCCCTGGTCATGCTGCTGTTCGGCAGGAACCAACCGTGGGAGGCCGCACTGCTGGAGAACAGCTACGCCTCCCCGTGGTACCTGGTCGGTATCGGACTCCTCGCCCTCGGCATGGCCGAACGCAGTTGGATCGCCGCAGCGGCCGGCACCGCTCACGCCGTGCTCCTCACGGGCTACCTGGGAGCCTCCTGGGGCAGCGGGTGGCTCCCCTGGGAGCACCCCACCCACCCCGCCTGGACCGACGGCCCGCAGGTCAAGGCTCTCTTGCTTGCGGCCGTCCTACTCCTCGCCGGTCTAGCGGAGCGAGTGGCGGTCCGCCGCCGGGTTTCCTCGGGCGCTGCCGGTACGCGCACCGTCGCCTCATGAGCGTCGAGGACTCGTCCGCCGCGCGCGACGACCACGAAGGACTGCATCCGACCCACGCGCTGGACGACACCGTCCACCAGCGCGTGCGGCTCGGCATCCTCACCGTCGCCCGTGAAGCCGACCGGGTCGAGTTCGGCTTCCTGAAGAAGCAACTGGCCGTCACCGACGGAAACCTCTCCCGGCATCTGAAGGTGCTGGAGGACTCAGGCCTTATCACCCTGGAGAAGGGCTACGCCGGCAAGCGCCCCCGCACGTGGATCGCCCTCACCCGCGAAGGAACGCAGGCACTGGACGCCGAACTCCGGGCCCTGCGTGCACTCGTCCACCGCCTGGAAGCCTCCGGCCCCGTGATCGGCCCACCCGACATATGAGCACCGCCTTAGGAGCGCGGTGGGGCGGCCCTTGTCCTGACCTGGGTTTCCATGCACTGGGTGGAGTCCGGCAGCACGCACCCTGGCGCACTTCCATTCCCCGTGGGACCCCGCTCGTTCTGGCACGGATGTGGCACGCGAGACCTTGGGTTGGTGTGTCTCTCACCTGCTGCCATGGTCTGCAGGTGTGCCGTGCGCATATCGGTCAGAAGGGAGGTTCGAGATCACCGCGGCCATCGCTGTGCGGCCCCCAGTCCTCGGCCTCCTCCAAGAGAGGCTCCGGGCCGGGCGGATGGTGGCCCCATGCTTCGAGGGCCCTCCACGCGCCGCGCCGGTTGGGCTCGTAGCTGCTGGTGTCCAGGATGCGGCGCGCGTGCCCGGCGAGGTGATCACGGTGCTCGGCGAGCGCGGGGTGTTCGGCGAGGATGAGCGCGGCCATGACGGCGGCTTCGCGCACGTTCTCGTGGCTGTCCTGCAGGAAGGGCGCGACGGCCCGATAGAGCATCGGACGCAATTCCCGGAAGGCCGCCATAGTGGTGTCCGGGGCGAAGCCTGGCCGGTACTCCTCGTTGCGGGCGACGATCTCGTCGGAGGCGTCCTGAAGCGTGGAAGCCAGCCAACCCAACAACGCCGCGCGGATGGGGATGTCGCGATAGGGCCGTCGCGTCATGGCCGCCGGGTGGGTGAGGATGCCGGCGACGTACATGGCGGCGGGGGCGGTGGCTTCGTAAATAGTGTTCTGGTGGCCGACCATCTCACCCAGCTCCCGCAAAGCCGTGACCTGGACCTTGGGATCGGGCTCCAAAAGTTGCGTCAGAACCTTAGGAAGGTCCTCACCATCCCCGAAAGGCGTCTCGAGCGAACCCCAATCAGTCTCTGCCAGGACTACCTGGTACGGCGGCAAGTCAGACCCGCGGGGCGCCCCGGCGTTGGAACGGCTTTGGTTCACAGGCAAAACCTAGACCAGACCTCGGACACGATTCGCTTGCGGGCCAGTTCTTCGGTTTGCGGCCCTGCCGTAGCCGGCTGCTGCACATGCGGCATGGCACCAGTTTGGAAGACTGAGGCTCCGGATAGCCCCTGAGCTGCACCGACGTGGACCTGGACGAACGCCGGATGCTGTCCGTGGTTCCCCGCCATTCCCCGCTCGGCCCCGTCGTATCTGGCACGGCTGCGGCACGTCGATGCGAACCGGCACCCGTCTGACGCGCAGCGCCCCGGCAGATAGCCCGCGAAACGCGTCATGCATCATTCTTCGGGCGGCGCTGGACGGCGCTGCGGAACGAAGGACCAGAACATGCCCGATCGACTCGGACCCCTTGCGTTCACCGACGGGGAGTGGGTGATCGGTGATCCCGCTGGGGACCATGTAAGGCTGAGGGGGGACGGTTTCTCGCAATGGGTGGAGGGCGTCGAGGCTCAGCAGATTCCGTGGGCGCGCGTGATGGACATCGCGCTCGACGTCCAGCCTCACCGGCGCGACCACTCGAAGAGGCTGCGGAAGGTTGCGGTGATCCTGTCTTGGCTTGGCCAGCCGACCGAGCACGTGGGGCTCCCCGCTTCCATCGGGGGGCTTGCGCGCTGTCCCTATGAAGAGTGGAGCGCGAACTTCACCCACCATGCCTACCGGTACCCCCGGCGTGAGATCACCGCAGCTTGCAAGCTACTCGACGAGGTATCGACCAGCGGCCGAGTCGCGCAGCTCGGCGACCCCGAGTGGCTCACCGCAGTCATCCAAAAGCTGAGCGGCCACCGGTACGGCTCACGCGCACTCTTCCCCCGCAAGCGAGCAATCCGAGAGGTCCTGGAAGCGGGCCCGGACCGCCGCCTGTGACCGTCATTTGCTCGCAGCCCCTACGGCCGGCACCCGGCAGACCTCCTTCGGACCGCCCGGAGGTCATCCACCAGTCAGTTCTTCTGGAAGTGACACGGCCGCCCGCTGACCAGCACACACGACAGCGGCCGGCTCCCTGACCTGCGGGATAGTTGTCGGCCGCTGTCGTCTCCTGTCACCGTTGGCCACTCTCGCACGGCCCCACGGCGGCCCCAGTCAGATGAACCGAAAGACTTCGTCGTCCTCGTCGAGCATCTCGCCCCACTGGATCTTTACGTAGGCCACATGTCCCGTGTCCGTCTTGACCTTCCATGCCGCCCACTGGTCGAGGTCGTGTGCACAGAAGCGGCGCAGGAGAGCCTTGAAGTACTCGAACTCCTCGTCGCTGAGACGGCCGTTTTCATTGGCGCCGCCGCTTCGGCTCGGTACGGCAGCTCAAGTCGGGCCGGTGGCAGGTGAGATACCGCGACCCGGAAACGGCGCAGCTGCGCAGCGCAGAGGAGACGTACGCGACCAAGACGGATGCGGAAGTCGCGCTGACCCACATCGAGGCGGACATCACCCGCGGCCAGTGGTCTGATCCGGATGCGGGCAAGGTCAGCTTCGGTGACTACGCCGTCGCATGGCTGAACGACCGGAAGATGGCTGCTCGTACGCGGGAGCGCCACGAATCGGTGGTCCGGCTGCATCTGCTGCCCACCTTTGGTGACAGGCCGTTGGCCTCGATCACGACAGCTCAGGTGCGGGCCTGGCGAACGGCGTGCCTGACCCGCACCGGTGAGCCGACCGTGGTCAAGGCCTACCAGGTCTTACGGGCGATCCTGAACACGGCCGTGGACGACGAACTGATCCGGCGCAACCCGTGCCGGGTCAAGGGAGCTGACCGGTACGACGTGCCGGAGCGGCCGGTCCTCACCGTGGGCGAGGTGTACGCCGTGGCTGACGCGATGGGCTCGCGATACCGGCTGCTGATCCTCCTGGCCGCATTCACCGGGCTGCGCTTCGGAGAGCTGGCCTCACTCCGCCGGCGGGACGTCGACACGGCTCAGGCCGCGCTCATGGTCCGACGCTCGCAGGCAGAGATGCAGACCGGAGCCCTCTTCGACAAGGCACCGAAGTCCGATGCGGGTATCCGGCCGGTGGCCTTCCCGAGTGAACTGCTGCCGGACGTCCAGCGGCACCTCGACACCTACGCCGGGCCCGGCCGGGACGGTCACGTCTTCCTCGGCCCCCAGGGTGGGCAACTGCGCCGGAGCAACTTCCGGGACGACTGGATCCGCGCCCGGACCAAGGCGGGCATCACGGCAGACGTGCACTTCCACGATCTGCGGCACACGGGGAACACCCTGGCCGCATCCGGTGCGAGCCTGCGGGAGCTGATGACCAGGATGGGCCACAGCACGCCGCGTGCCGCGCTGATCTATCAGCACATGGTCAACGGCCGTGATCGCGAGATCGCCGATCGGCTCGGCTCGATGATCCGTAGGGCCCGGGGCGATGAGGCTTAGGCGCTTGGGTACCCCCGTTGCGCGAGGACTGCCAACGGCCGCAAATGCCTTGCTGAGCTCGTGGACACTGGACGAACATCGCCGAATGACCGGAGAAGCGGAACGATTGCTGGCACGGGTCGTACAGACGTGTCACGGCTACCCGTCACAGTGGGACGCCTGGACTGTCGGCGGCTACTACCTCTACTTGCACTACCGCCACGGTGAGGGCAGCGTCGAGCGGCATCCCGGACCTGACACCGACACCTGGACCGCTGAATCCTGGAACGAAGGCCGCTCGGAGCTTCTGGTTCAGTGGGACGACGAAACTGACGACGGCATCATCAGCCTCTCCGACTTCCTGCGCGCCGCCGGACTCGAACTGGCGCCGGGGGCGTCGATCGCCTAGCGGCCTTGTGGCACGTGAGTGGCACGGCCGTGATCACGTGAAAGGGCCAGTTCGAGGCAACCACGCCCTGAACTGGCCCTTCACTACGTGCCCCAGGCAGGATTCGAACCTGCGACACCCGCTTTAGGAGAGCGGTGCTCTATCCCCTGAGCTACTGAGGCCACGCCCGGCGTGGGACAGGGTCCCGGCAGGGTGTTGCTGCCCCGGAGGGCAGCCCAGGACAGGGTAGCGGATCGGGGGCAAGGCGGTGCGGACGTGCACTTGGACTGCGGTGAACGGTGATGTGGGCGCCCGTGGTGGGGACATCGCGCGCCGGGCGGCGCCGGGGTGGATCACCGGTCCTCCCGGCGCCGGTCAGTCGGCGTCGGGGCCCTCGGAGAGGTCCGCCGCGTCGAGTGCCGAGGTCAGACGTTCGAGGCGGGTCCGCAGTTCGCTGATGTCGTCGAGGCCCAGGCCGGTGGCGGCGGATATGCGCAGCGGCACCTGGAGGGCGCGCTCGCGCAGGGCGACGCCTTCCTCGGTGAGGTGGACGGTGACCGAGCGCTCGTCGTCGGTAGAGCGTTCGCGGCGGACTAGGCCGGCCGCGTCGAGGCGCTTCAGCAGCGGGGAGAGCGTGCCGGAGTCGAGACGCAGGTGCTCGCCGATCCTCTTCACCGGCAGGGGGCCGTGCTCCCACAGCACGAGCATGGCCAGGTACTGGGGGTAGGTGAGGCCGAGGTCCTTGAGGACGACCCGGTAGACACCGCCGAAGGCACGGGACGCGGCCTGCAGCGAGAAGCAGATCTGCTGCTCCAGGCGCAGGTAGTCGTCGCCGGCCCGCGCGGATGCGGAGGCGGGGGCAGAGACAGGGGCGGTCATGGGTCCAGGGTATCTCGGCCGCTCCCGTTTTAGTTGTGTGCAACTGAGTTGTGTGCTCTACTTGTCATAACGAGTTCGCACGCGATCGAAAGAGGACGGATTCCCATGGACGCGCTGTACACCGCTGTCGCCACCGCCAACGGCCGCGACGGGCGGGCCGTGAGCTCCGACGGCCAGCTCGACCTCGCGCTGGCCATGCCCCCGGCGATGGGTGGCAACGGTCAGGGCACCAACCCCGAGCAGCTCTTCGCCGCCGGTTACGCGGCCTGTTTCGCCAGCGCGCTGGCCCTGGTGGGCCGCCAGGCCAAGGTCGACACCAAGGACATCTCGGTGACCGCCGAGGTCACCATCGGCAAGGACGACACGAGCTTCGGCCTGGCCGTGGTGCTCCGCGCCGAGCTGCCGGCGGAGCTGGAGAACGAGACCGGTCACAAGCTGCTGGAGCAGGCCCACGCGGTCTGCCCCTACTCCAAGGCGACCCGCGGCAACATCCCCGTCGAGCTCGTCGTCGAGTAGTCGAGCCGTCGAGAACCCGCGCGCCCGGATGTCCCGGACGCCCGAGGAAGGACCCTGGTCGCCGCGGCGCGACCGGGGTCCTTCCCGTTTTCGGCTGAATGTGAGTCAGGTCACAACGGGGGCCGAAATATCCGGGGACGGCGTCCCCGTTTACCCTTGTGTCGCGCAAGCGGGGACAGCTTCCCCGGATGCGCGGCAACGGACAACCGTCAGGCAGTACCCGGCACCGTGGGAGAGGGGGACCCGTCATGGCCCAGATCGCCGTGAAACAGCGCGCGGACGCGACCCGCAATCGTGAGCGCATCATGGCCGCGGCCCGCGAGGTCCTCCTCGAGTACGGTGCCGACGCACCCCTCGACGAGGTCGCCCGCCGCGCGGGCGTCGGCAACGCGACGGTCTACCGGCACTTCGCCGACCGCCAGGAGCTCGCGATCCAGGTGGCGCACTCGGTGATGGACCGGATCGCGGACCGCGCCGAGCGGCTGCTCATCGAGGAACCGGACCCCTTCGACGCGCTGCGCGCCTTCGTGCACGAAGCCGCCGACGAGCGGGTGGGGGCGCTGTGTCCCATGCTCGTCGCGCGGTTCGGCCAGGGCGAACCGCGCCTGGAGGAGGGCCGTGTCCGCCTGCAGGGCGCCGTCGCGCGTCTGATGGAGGCCGCCCGTCGGTCCGGACGGCTCCGCGACGACATCGACGTCGGCGATCTGATGGTGGCGATCAGCCAGCTCACCCGGCCCCTGCCGGGATCGCACTGCGACATGAGCCGTTTCATCCACCGGCACCTGCAGTTGTTCGTCGACGGTCTGGAGGCCCCGGCACGTTCGCCGCTGCCCGGGTCCTCCGTGACGCTCGAAGACCTCCGGGGGCGGGACTGAGCCTCCGCCGGCGGCCGCGCGCCGTGGCCGGCCGACCGGTAATTCACTAGCCGACCATTCATCCGTTACGTACTGTAAGTCGCCTTCGTCTTCTCTGGTCCATGAGTCGCGCCCGCCCGCATCGGCGCGCGGCGCCCATGCGGCCCGCAGAGTTCACCGTCGTGCTCGCCTCTTCCCACCGTTAGTGAGTTCATCCATGTCAGAAACGGCCCACGCCCAGCGCTGGAAGGCGCTGGCCTTCATCGCGATAGCCCAGCTGATGGTCGTCCTCGACGGCACCATCGTGAACATCGCACTTCCCACCGCCCAGGCCGACCTCGGTATCTCCGACGCCAACAAGCAGTGGGTCATCACCGCCTACGCGCTGGTCTTCGGCGGACTGCTGCTCTTCGGCGGGCGCATCGCCGACATGTGGGGCCGCCGCCGGACCTTCATCACCGGTCTCATCGGCTTCGCGGCCGCCTCGGCGATCGGTGGCGCCGCGGCCAACGAGGCGGTGCTCTTCGGTGCCCGCGCACTGCAGGGCGCTTTCGGCGCGCTGCTCGCGCCGGCCGCGCTGTCGCTGCTCGCGGTGATGTTCACCGAGCCCCAGGAGCGCGCCAAGGCGTTCGGCATCTTCGGTGCCATCGCCGGTGGTGGCGGCGCCGTCGGCCTGATCCTCGGCGGTGCGCTGACCGAGTACCTGAACTGGCGCTGGACGTTCTTCGTCAACATCCCCTTCGCCGCCGTCGCGGTCTTCGGTGCCCTGCGGGTCATCCGCGAGCCCGCCGGCAGCCGCAACAACAGCAGCCTCGACATCCCCGGTGCGGTGCTGGCCACCGCCGGTCTGGTCTCGCTGGTCTACGGCTTCACCGTCGCCGAGTCCGACGGCTGGGGCGCGGGCAAGACCATTGGCCTGTTCGTGGCCGCGGTCGTGCTGCTGGCGTCGTTCGTGGTCGTCGAGTCCCGTGTGAAGGCACCGCTGCTGCCGCTGCGTGTGGTCACCGACCGCAACCGCGGTGGCGTGTACCTCTCGCTCGGCCTGGCGATCATCGCCATGTTCGGCCTGTTCCTCTTCCTCGGCTACTACCTCCAGGTCGTGCAGGGCTTCTCCGCCCTGAAGACCGGCTTCGCCTTCCTCCCGATGATCGCGGGCATGATCACCGGCTCGACGCAGATCGGCGCGCGTCTGATGAACCGCGTCCGGCCGCGGCTGCTGATGACCCCGGGCTTCCTGCTGGCTGCCCTGGGCATGCTGATCCTGACCCAGCTCGAGGTCGGCAGCTCGTACGCCGGCCTGATCCTGCCGGCGGAGATCCTGCTCGGCCTCGGCATGGGTACGGCGTTCATGCCGGCCATGAGCCTGGCCACGCACGGTGTGCAGCCGCGTGACGCGGGTGTCGCCTCCGCCATGGTCAACACCTCGCAGCAGGTCGGCGGTGCCATCGGCACCGCGATGCTCAACACCGTCGCGGCCAGCGCCACCACCGCGTGGATCGCCGGCCATGCCGCCGAGGCCCGCACGCTGGGCAAGCAGGGCTTCATCAACGCGGCCGCGGTGCACGGTTACTCGACCGCGATCTGGTGGGCGGCCGGCATCCTCGCGGTGTCGGCGATCATCGCCTTCACCTTCATCACCGCCGGCCACGGTGGCAGCGTCGTGGCCGCGTCGTCCGAGGACGGCGCGGAGGGCACCGCCGACGACATCGTCGTCCCCGTGGTCGCCCACTGACCCGGACGCCCCGGCGCAACGCCCGAAGGGCCCCGCTTCCCACGGGAAGCGGGGCCCTTCGGCCTGTGCCGGCCGGTTGCCCCGGGGGGAGCCGGGGGAGCCGAGGGATCAGCCGAACTGCACGGAGCGCTTGGCCAGGCCCATCCAGAAGCCGTCGATGACGCTGCGCTGGGATCCGAGATCGTCCTCGGCCGCGCCCATGGCGACGAAGAGCGGGGCGAAGTGCTCGGTGCGCGGATGGGCGAGTGCCCCCGCGGGGGAGGTGTGCGAGAAGTCCAGCAGCGCGTCGACGTCCTGGGCGTCCAGCGCGCGCCGGCCCCAGTCGTCGAACTCGGTGGACCAGCCGGGGACGCCCCCGGCGTGCCGCAGCGCCGCCAGGTTGTGGGTGAAGAAGCCGCTGCCGACGATGAGCACCCCCTCGTCGCGCAGCGGGGCCAGCTTCCGCCCGACGTCCATCAGCTTCTGCGGGTCGAGCGTGGGCATCGAGACCTGCAGTACCGGGATGTCCGCCTCCGGGAACATCTCCACCAGCGGGACGTAGGCCCCGTGGTCCAGGCCCCGGTCCGGAATGTCCTGCACCGGGATGCCCGGGCCGCGCAGCAGCCCGCGTACCGAGTCGGCCAGCGCGGGCGCTCCGGGGGCGGCGTATCGGACCCCGTAGTAATGCCGCGGGAAGCCCCAGAAGTCGTACACCAGTGGGACGGTGGTGGTCGCGGCGAGCGCGAGCGGGGCCTCCTCCCAGTGCGCGGAGACCATCAGGATCGCCGTGGGGCGCGGCAACCCGGCGGACCAGGCGGCCAGTTCACCGGGCCAGACGGGGTCGTCGGCCAGCGGCGGGGCGCCGTGCGACAGATACAGGGCGGGCATGCGCATGGGGGTCTCCTCAGGCCGGGAGGACGAGGGTGTGGTGGGTGTGCGCGGCCTTGGCGCGCAGGTAGCGGACATTGGCCTGCGAGAGGTGCACACCGGTCGGCACCCGTTCGGCGACGGTGATGCCGAGGGTGGACAACTGCTCTGCCTTGTCCGGGTTGTTGCTCAGCAGGCGGATCGTGTCCACGCCGAGCGCGCCGAGCATCTGGGCGGCGGCGGTGTAGTCCCGCTCGTCGTCGGCCCGGCCGAGCGCGCGGTTGGCGGCGTAGGTGTCCAGGCCCTGGTCCTGGAGGGCGTACGCGTCCAGCTTGGCGTACAGGCCGATGCCACGGCCCTCCTGGCGCAGGTAGAGCAGATAGCCGCCCACGGCCGCTATGCGCTCGACCGCCTCCCTCAACTGGGGCCCGCAGTCGCAGCGCTGGGAGCCGAGGACGTCGCCGGTCAGGCACTCGGAGTGCGGGCGGACGAGCGGCACCGGCGTCCCCTCGTGAGCGCCGAGGCCGAGCGCGATGTGCTCCTCGCCGTCGGCAAGGCCGGTGAAGGTGAGCACGTCGGCGTCGGTCGTCCAGCCGTCGGAGAAGCGCAGCGGGATGCGCACGCGCGTACGGATCGCTGCCCGGGGGTGTGCGGGTGCGGTGGTCATGGAGTTCCTTGCTCGAGGATTCCTTGAACTTTCAAGCGAGCAGACAGGACCGTACCCCCGATTGCTTGAGGTTTCAAGGTAACTTCGTACCATAGGGGGCATGACGACGAGCAGGCCCCAACCCCGCTGGCTGAGCCAGGAGGAACAGCGCGCGTGGCGCGCCTACATGGCATCGACCCAGCTGGTCTCCGACGTCCTGGACAGGCAACTCCAGCGAAACGCGAACATGCCGCTCGCCTACTACTCGCTGCTGGTGTGGCTCTCGGAGGCGCCCGACCGACGCATGCGCATGACGGAACTCGCCGAACGGTCGAAAATTACGCGCAGCCGGCTCTCGCACGCCATCGCGCGGCTTGAGGAGAACGGCTGGGTGCGCCGTGAGAGCTGCCCGTCCGACCGGCGCGGCCAGCTCGCCGTCCTGACCGACGAGGGCTTCGCGGCGCTCGCCGCCGCCGCGCCGGGGCACGCCGAGGCGGTGCGCGGGGCGATCTTCGACCGTCTCTCGGCGGAGCAGATACAGCAGCTGAGCGAGATCTGCCGGACCGTCGCGGAGGGGCTGCAGCCGGAGAAGGGGGCGGCGGCGGATCTGCCGTGGCTGCGCTGAGGGGCGCTGGAGTGATCGAAGGGCGGAGCGCGGGGGTCAGTCGCCGGGGGTGAGCTCCTTCTCGTACCAGGCGACGTCCCAGTAGCGGCCGAACTTCCGGCCGACCTCGCGGAAGACGCCGACCGGGCGGAAACCGAAGCGGGCGTGCAGCCGCGCCGACGCCTCGTTGGGCTGCGCGATGCCGGCGTAGGCGCGATGCACGTCCTCGTTCCGCAGGGCGTGGAAGAGCGCGGTGTAGAGCAGGGTGCCGACGCCTCGGCCGGCGGCCCCGGGTGCGCAGTACACAGAGGTCTCCACCGAGGTCGAGTAGGCCGCCTTCGGGCGGAACGGGCTGCTCGTCGCGTAGCCGAGAAGACGGCCGGCCGGGGCCGGCGTGTCCGGAGTTTCCGCCGATCCGAGGGTTTCTGGGGATTCGAGGGCAACCAAAAGGCGGTGCGGTCCGTCTTCCGGGTGGGAGAGCAGCCATGGACGGCGCTGTTCCAGGGAAAGCGGTTCCAGGTCGAAGGTGACGGGCGTCTCGCGGACGTAGTGGTTGTAGAGCTCGGTGAGGGCCCGCAGGTCCTCCTCCCGACCCGGCCTGACCTGCACTTCCGGGTGCTTCGGCAATGATCCACCTCTCGCTGTGGCCGGACAGGGTACTGCAAGATCGTAAAAAATGGGGGTGCGCATGGGAATTGTGTCCGGATTCCAGTCGTTATCCCTTTTCGAGTGGGCAGCCGAGAGGTAGTCGCGAAGCTGCTGAGGGGCAGCTCATTCGACCGACACCCGACCGAACCTTCGCAAGGGAGCACGCATGGCAACCCGTGCCGTCGCCCGCAGCACCACCGGCGGGAAGAGCAGCGCTCGCGCGCACGGCCACGGCGAGATGGCCGACCGAGACCTCGTCGGTATGTACCTCGACGAGATCGCGCGCACGCCGTTGCTCGACGCCGCGCAGGAAGTCGAGCTTTCCAGGGCGATCGAGGCCGGCGTCTACGCCGAGCAGCTCCTCGCGGGTGAGGAGCTGGGTTCGGGAGGCGGCGCCGACCGCGAGGAACTGGAGGCGATAGCCGCCGCAGGTGCGCGGGCCAAGGACGTCTTCATCCGTTCCAACCTGCGTCTTGTCGTCGCCGTCGCGCGCCGTTACCCGCGCAGCGGCCTGCCGCTGCTCGACCTGATCCAGGAGGGCAACGCGGGCCTGGTCCGCGCCGTCGAGAAGTTCGACTACGCCAAGGGCTTCAAGTTCTCCACGTACGCGACATGGTGGATCCGTCAGGCGATCACCCGGTCCATCGCGGACCAGTCGCGCACGATCCGGCTCCCCGTCCACCTGGTGGAGGAACTGGGACGTGTGCGCCGGGTGCAGCGCGAGTTCAACCGTGAGCACGGACGTGACCCGGAGCCCGCGGAGATCGCCGCCGAACTCGACTCCACGCCGGAGCGCATCGCCGACGTGCTGGACTGGGCGCGCGATCCCGTGAGCCTCAACATGTCGGTGGACGACGAGGGCGAGACCCAGTTCGGCGATCTTGTCGAGGACACCTCGGCCGCCTCGCCGGAGGACTCCGTGCTCGTCATGCTGCGGCGTGAGGAACTGGAGGACCTGATCGACCGGCTCGACGACCGGACCGCGTCCATCATCCGGGCGCGCTACGGGATCGTGGACGGCCGCGAGCGCACGCTGACCGAGGTCGGCAAGCAGCACGGCCTGACCCGGGAGCGGATCCGGCAGATCGAGAAGCACGCCCTGGCCGACCTGAAGCGCATGGCGCGCCAGACGGGGCTGTCCATCGAGGCGGCCTGACCACCGGCGGGCGTCCTCGCGGCGCCCGCAACGCCCCCCCACCCAAGACTCGGGCTCCGGTGCCACCCCCCTGCACCGGGGCCCGACCCCTGTCCGGGGTGTCCGGGGCCGGCCGGTCCGCTCGGGGCGGCCCGTACCCTGGACCCATGAGCAGTTCCGATCCCCGCCCCGCCTCGCAGCCCGCCCCCGGTCGCCCGCGTGAGCCGCGCGACCCCGCGACGGCGCTGGTCTTCGACGACCCGCTGGAGCGGCAGTCGAGCGACGACACCGACACGGGCTGGGGCGACCGCCAGGGGCAGGGCGGTGCGGGAGATCTCGCGCGCTTTCTCGACGAGAAGCCCCCGCACCACATCTGAGACGGACGCGCCGCGCCGTGCCTACCGGTACGTCCGGTTCCCGCCGCCGTGGTCGTAGGGCGCCGGGACGGTGGGACCGCCGCCGCCATTGCCCTGCTGGCGCGCGAGCAGGTCGCGGATCTCGGTGAGCAGCTCCAGCTCGGTCGGACCGGCCGCGGCCTCGTCGCCCTGGCCGGCCTTGCGCCGCTCGTTGAGCTTGTTCATCGGGAGGATCAGCAGGAAGTACACGACCGCGGCCGTGATGAGGAAGGTCAGCGCGGCACCGGCCACGGAGCCCCACAGCAGGCCCACGCCCTTCGTGAGCTCGCCACCGGAGGCGACGCAGGGCTTCTCGATGCAGACGATGTAGCCGTCGAGGTTCTTGGTGCCGATGGCACCGATCACCGGGTTGATGAGGCCCTTCACGAACGCATCGACGATCTTGCTGAACGCCGCGCCGACGACGACGGCGACAGCGAGCTCGACGACATTGCCACGCAGAAGGAAGGCTTTGAAGCCCTTCAAGGGACGATTTCCTTTCGAACGACCGTGCATGTTCGGCCTACGGAACCCTGACGAAGCAGTGGGCCCCACCACGGGACGGTCGGCGGAACCCTGGGGTCCGTGAGCGGTTCGGCCTCTGAGGGTACGGGCTCGGGGGCCGTGCGACACACCCCTGTCCGACTCGCCCCGACCCGCCCCCTCCGCACCGGGACGCCTCGGCGCGCGGTCACCGCAGCGCGAGCGACAGCGGGGCCCCCGCCGCGGCGCCGGAGAGCTCGGCGGCCGTCGCACGGGGAACCGAGAGCACGATCAGCGCCCCGCTCACGCCGTCCGCGGTGTCCGGGCCGAGGCCGGCGGAGAACCCGTCGGACGCGCGCGGCACGGCCACCACGGGCGCGGCCCGCGCGACGATCCGCGCCGCGGCCATCACGTCCACCCGGTCGCCGGGGCGCACGAGCCGTACCGCCTGCGCGTCCGCGATCCGCACCGGCGCGCGCACCGTGTCCCGCGCCGCGGCGACCGCCGCCGGCGCGGGCCCCGCCCGGCCGGACCACGCGGGTCGGGGAGCCTCCCTGGGCGCGGCGGCCGCGACCGCCGCCGCCGTCATGGCCAGACCCGCCGCCACCATCCGGCGTCGCCGTCGTAGTACCCGCCGCAGGCGGTGGCCCCCGCCGCCCGCCCTGATCGGCGCGAAGTCCGGCACCGGGCACGGCGCCGGTGCCCCGGCGCCCGCCCGGGAGACCGCACCCGCAGCCGCTGTCGCCACTCCGCTCATGCCGTCCACCGCGTTCGCCGCGTTCACTGTGCTCGCCGCGTTCGCTGTGCTCACTGGATTCATGCCCGTCACACCCTCCACGTCCGTCAGGTCCCTCACCGGGACCACCGCCGTCACTCGCCCGCACCGCTGGACCCCGTTGGAGCCGGCAGTCCGGGGCGGCACGGATCACGATGCACCACCGCGCCGACGGGCCGTTCCCGGCCTGTGGATTACTCACCGGTTGTGGATAACTCCGTCGCCCGGTCGAGGGGACGGAGGGTCCAGACCTGGCGGCACGGCCCCTGCGGTGATGTGCTGGTTAGCGAGACGAAGCGCCTGAGCCCGACAACGGGAGGTGGTCGACGTGCCCAGGCAGACCTTGCACGACGACCTGTCCGGAAACTCCAGGTCCCACCCGGGAGACGTGGCCCGCCGCGTCGCCCAGCGGCGGGAGCAACTGGGCCTCAGTCGCGAGGAAGTGGCCGCACGGGCCGGGATGACCCCGGGCTATGTGCGCTACGTGGAAGAGCAGTGCCACCACACCATCGGCACCAACGCCATGCTCCGCCTCGCGGGCGCCCTGCGGACCACGGCCAGCCGGCTGCTCGGGGGCGACACCGAGAACTGCCCGGACGAGGTGGCGACCGGGCAGCCGGTTCCGTGCGACCTCGACGCCGGGGAGTGCTGGAGCCGGCTGTCCGGGCAGGACGTCGGCAGGGTCGCGCTGACCACCGCCACGGGTCACCCCGCCGTGGTGCCGGTGATCTACTCCGTGGTCGACGGCGCCATCGTCTACCGCACGGCGCGGGAAGCCCCGCCGGCCGCCGGGCACGGCATCGAGGTCGCCTTCGAGGTCGATCAGTTCGACACGTGCCTCAGCGCCGGCTGGAGCGTGCTGCTCCTCGGGACCGTCGAGCACGTCACCGACTCCGACGAGGTGGGTGCGCTGGCAAAGGGCGCCCATCCCGACCCGTGGGCCGACGGCACTGACGACCTGTGGATACGCATCGTCCCCTCGAACGTCACGGGATGCCTGATACGCGTCGAGTGAGCCGGGCCCCGTGGGCCGTCAGTCCGGTACGAGCACGGCGGCGCCGTTGACGCGGTCGGCGGCCAGATCCGCCAGGGCCCGGTCCGCCTGGTCCAGCGGGTACGGGGTGACGGTCACCCGGATCCCGATCCTGGCCGCCAGGGCCAGGAACTCCTGTCCGTCCTGTCTGGTGTTGGAGGTGACACTGCGCAGATTCCGTTCCTGGAACAGATGGCGCTGATAGTTGAGCGAGGGGATGTCGGTGAGGTGGATGCCGGCGACGGCCAGCGTGCCACCGCGGTCCAGGGCCTCCAGGGCGACCGGCACCAGATCGCCGACGGGCGCGAAGAGGATCGCCGCGTCCAGTGGTTCCGGGGGCCGGGCGTCGTCACCGGCCGCCGAGGCCGCACCGAGTTCCAGTGCTAGCTCGCGCGCCTTCGCCGACCGGGTCAGCACATGCACGGTCGCGCCCTCGGCCAGTGCGACCTGCGCGGCGATGTGCGCCGAGGCCCCGAAGCCGTAGATGCCCAGCCGTCCGCCCGGCGGCAGATCGCTGCGGCGCAGCGCGCGGTAGCCGATGATCCCGGCGCACAGCAGGGGTGCCAGGTGCACGGCGTCGCGGCCGTCGGCGTCCTCGGGCAGCGCATACGCGTAGTCCTCCGGGACGGTGGTGAAGTCCGCGAAGCCGCCGTCGGCGTCCCAGCCGGTGTAGAGGGAGTCGGGGCACAGGTTCTCCCGGCCGGAACGGCAGTAGACGCAGTTCCCGCAGGTGCCCCGCAGCCATGCCACACCGACCCGGTCGCCCTCGGTGAAGCGGCCGGCGAGCTCACCGGTGGCGATGACCCGCCCGACGACCTCGTGCCCGGGCACGGTCTCCCGGCGGTGCGGGGGGAGATCCCCCTCGGCCAGGTGGAGATCGGTCCGGCAGACGCCGCACGCCTCGACGCGCAGCAGCAGCTCCGTCGGTCCCGGCACCGGTCTCGGCCGCCCGACGCGCACCAGTGGCTCCGTGATCATGGGCCCGGGCCGGTCGACGACCCAACCGCACAGCATGTTCCCAGTCTGCGGCCGGGGGCCTTCCCCACGCACGGCGAAAGGACCCGGAAGCCGGTGGCGCGGGGTACGCCGAAGGCCCCCGGTCGTGGTCGACGGGGGCCTTCACCCGAAAGTGGGGCGCCGCTCAGGCGATCCGCGCGAGCGGCCGCGCGAGCACTCCGCTCAGGCGGCGGAGGTGCTCGCCGAGCTCGACGAGGAGCCGCCGGTGCCCGAGGAGCTCGAAGAGCCCGAAGAAGATGACGACGACGTCGACGACTTCGCGTCGGATCCGCTGCCGGCCTTGGCCGCCGGGGCGCTGCTGGACGACGAGCCGCGGCTGTCGGTCCGGTAGAAACCGGAGCCCTTGAAGACAACGCCGACCGCGGAGAAGACCTTGCGCAGGCGGCCGTGGCACGCCGGGCACTCGGTGAGCGCGTCGTCGCTGAACTTCTGCACCGCCTCGAGGCCCTCGCCGCACTCGGTGCACTGGTACTGGTAGGTCGGCACTTGCTCCTCCTGGCACTCTGGTTCAGTGAGTGCTAACGACGGTCAATAGTGCAGCATTCCGCGGTCTCAGTCCACCGTGACCGGCACTCGGTGACCGATACCACTGCCGTCGCCGCGTGCCGCGACCAGTCCAGCGGACTGCGGGGCGAGCCTGCCGCGCAGTGCCAGCAAGGTGATCAGCGCCAGTGCGGTACCGGCCAGGGGCACGGTGAATCCGGCGCTCGCGCCGATGCGGTCCGCGAGCCGGCCGGCGGCCGTGGCGGCCGCCGCCTGCCCGAGCGCGACCGCGCCCGTCAGCCAGGTGAACGCCTCCGTGCGGATCCGCGCGGGCACCAGTGATTCCACCAGGGTGTAGCCGGTGATCAGCGCCGGGGCGATGGTCAACCCGACCAGCAGTCCGAGCCCGCCCAGCAGCGGCACGGCGTGCGCCGCCCAGAGCATCGAGGTGGCCGCGGTCAGCGCGGTGTAGCCGAGGACCATCCGGCGCCGGGGCCCGGACTTCCAGGCCACCGCACCGCAGACGATGCCCGCCAGCATGTTGCCCGCCGCGAAGGTGCCGTACAGCAGGCCGTTGATGCCCGGCCGCCCGATCTCCTCGGTGAAGGCCGTCATCGAGACCTGCATGCCGCCGAAGACGGCGCCGATGCCGAGGAAGGCGACCGCGAGCACCCGTACGCTCGGCACGCTCAGCGCCGAGGGCTGCCGCTCACGGGCGCCGTCCGCGGTGCGGGCGGCCGGCGCGGGAGCGGTCCGCCGCTGCACCGCGAAGATCAGACCGCCCGCCAGCGTCAGCCCGGCCTCGGCCAGCAGCCCGGCCGCCGGGTGGACACCGGTGCTCAGCGCGGTGGCCAGTACCGGCCCGATGACGAACGTGAACTCGTCGGTCACCGACTCGAAGGCCGCGGCCGTCTGCAGCAGCGGGGACTTCTCCGGCAGGGTGGCGGCCCAGCGGGCCCGCACCATGGGCCCGACCTGCGGCACCGAGGCGCCCGCCGGCACCGCCACCGCCAGCAGCGCCCACAGCGGGGCGTGGGCGAGGGCGAGCAGCGACAGCAGCGTCACGGCCGCCGTGTGCACGATCACGCCGGGTACGAGCACCGCGCCCTGCCCGAAGCGGTCGGCGAGCTTGCCGCTCTGCGGGGCGAACAGCGCCATGGCGACGCCGGTGACGGCTGACACCGCACCCGCGGTGCCGTAGGAGCCGGTGGTGTGCTGCACCAGGAGCACGATGCCGATGGTCAGCATCGCGAAGGGCTGCCGGGCGGTGAAGCCCGGCAGCAGGAACGTCCACGCACCGGGGGTGCGCAGCAGCTGTCCGTAGCCGGGGCGCCCCGCGCCGGACGCGCGGTCGCGGTCCCGGAGGTCGCGCCGGTCGCGCCGTTCGCGCCGGTCCCGGCGGGGCTTCAGCGGCGAGCGACGGGAGGAGCGAGTGACCGTGGATGCCACGGCCCGGGCCTTTCTGCCGCCTGGTAGCGCACCCTGGACGCCTGGTCGCGTACGGTGCGCCGAGAGCTGTCCTCTCGCGCTTGACCGAGGTAGATACCGGGTGTCCGGCCGCCGGGCGGTCGCGCCAGCTCTGCGTCAGGCAGAGTTGGTGGTGACTGTCGTGCAGCCATGTTAACGGCTGGTTTCGCGGCCTGATTCCAGCCATCCGGCCAGCTTGCCGCCCCGGCCGACCGCGCGCAGCCGCGCCTCGGCCTTGTCGCGCACCGGGTCGGTCGCGACGACCAGGAGTTCGTCGCCGGTCCGCAGCACGGTCGTCGGCAGCGGCACGAAGCTCTTGCCCTCCCGGACGACCAGCGTGACCGCGGCGCCCGGCGGCAGCCGCAGTTCGTTGACCTCCACGCCGTGCATACGGGACCGGTCGGGGATGCGCATCGACAGCAGGTGGCCGCGCAGCCGTTCCAGCGGGGCCGACTCGATGCCCAGGTCCTCGGCCGCGCCCGGGTCGTCGATCCGCAGCGCCTTGGCGATCCACGGCAGCGTCGGCCCCTGCACGAGGGTGTAGACGATCACCAGGACGAAGACGATGTTGAAGATCCGCTCGCTCTGCTCGACCTTGGCCACCATCGGAATGGTGGCGAGCACGATGGGCACCGCGCCGCGCAGTCCCGCCCAGGAGACCAACGCGTGTTCGCGGAAGGGCATTCGGAACGGCAGCAGGCTCGCCGTCACCGACAGCGGCCGCGCCACCATCGTCAGCACGAGCCCGACGACGATCGCCGGCACGATGTCGTCGCCCAGTTCGTGGGGGGTCACGAGCAGGCCCAGCAGGACGAACAGCCCGATCTGCGCGATCCAGGCGAGCCCCTCGGCGAAGCCGCGGGTGGCGGGCCGGTGCGGCAGTTTGGCGTTGCCGAGCACGACGGAGGCGACGTAGACGGCGAGGAAGCCGGAGCCGTGCGCCATGGCCCCGCCCGCGTACGCGAGGACGGCGATGGCCATCACCGCGATCGGGTAGAGGCCGGAGGCGGGCAGCGCGACGTGCCGCAGGGCGTAGGCGCCGAGCAGGCCGACCGCCAGGCCGACGACAGCGCCGATCGCCAGCTCCAGGATGATCTCGCCCAGCAGGACGCCCCAGTTGTGCACCGGCCAGTGCTCGGAGAAGGCGACGACCAGGATGACCACGGGCGCGTCGTTGAAGCCCGACTCGGCCTCCAGGACACCGGTCAGCCGCGTCGGCAGCGGTACCCGGCGCAGCACGGAGAAGACCGCCGCCGCGTCGGTGGAGGACACCACGGCGCCGATGATGATCGACTGCCGCCAGTCGAGCCCGACGAGGTAGTGCCCGCCCGCCGCGGTGACGCCGACGCTGACCGCGATCCCGAGGGTCGCGAGCACGGCGGCCGCCGGTACCGCCGGTTTGATCTCCCGCCACTTGGTGCCCAGACCACCTTCGGCCAGAATCACCACAAGTGCCGCATATCCCAGCACTTGGGTCAATTCGGCGTTGTCGAATTTGACGCCGAGGCCGTCCTGCCCGATGGCGACGCCGATGCCCAGGTAGATCAGCAGGGTCGGCAGTCCGCTGCGCGACGACAGGCGCACCGCGACCACTGCGATGAGCAGCACGGCGGCGCACACCAGCAGGAGCTCGTTGAGGCGGTCGACAGTCAGGAGCCCGTCCTTTCACCGCAGTTCATTGCCTTGCCTAATATTTTACCTGTGCTTGAGGTCGTTGCGATCTCCCCGGGCCGTCCGGGAGCGGCTTCTGCACCGCTTCCGTACGGCTTCCGTCCTCGCTTCCGGCACCGCTTGGGAGGCCGCCGGACACTACGCCTAAGGTGGCCCCTAGCAATCGGTCCACCCTGCCCTCGAAGGACATCGATGCCCCCCAAGACAAAGTCCCGCCGCGTGCGCCTGATCGTGATCGGGGTCGTACTCCTGCTGGTGGCGGGCATCGCCTTCGGGTCGTACTGGAGCGTGGCGACCGTCCGCGCGTCCCTCCCGCAGACCACCGGCACCCTGCAGCTCAAGGGCCTGTCCGGGCCGGTCCAGGTCAAGCGGGACGGCAACGGCATCCCGCAGATCTACGCGGACACCCCGCAGGACCTCTTCCGCGCCCAGGGGTACGTCCAGGCCCAGGACCGCTTCTACGAGATGGACGTGCGCCGGCACCTCACCGCCGGCCGCCTCTCGGAGATGTTCGGCAGCGGCCAGGTGGAGACCGACGCCTTCCTGCGCACGCTGGGCTGGCGCGAGGTCGCGCAGACCGAGTACGACACCAAGCTCTCGCAGACGACCAAGGACTACCTGCAGGCGTACTCGGACGGTGTCAACGCCTACTTGGCGGGCCACAAGGGCGCCGACCTGTCCGTGGAGTACGCGGCCCTGGCGCTGACCAACGACTACACCCCGGAGCGGTGGACGCCGGTCGACTCGGTCGCCTGGCTCAAGGCCATGGCCTGGGACCTGCGCGGCAACATGCAGGACGAGATCGACCGCGCGCTGCTGACCAGCCGGTTGAACGCGAAGCAGATCGCCAGCCTCTACCCGGCCTACCCGTACGCGCGGCACCGGACGATCGTGGACAGCGGAACGGTCGATACGGTCACGGGTGCGTACGAACCGCCGAATTCCCCCACGAGCAGCGCGTCCGGCGACACTTCGGGCACGGGAACGAGCACCGGCACCGGCACCGGCACGGGCACGGGCGCCGACACCGGCTCCACCGTCGACGAGGCCGCCGGCAACCTGCAGTCGCAGCTCGCCTCGCTCTCCGGCACCCTCGACCAGATCCCCGCGCTGCTCGGCCCCAACGGCAACGGCATCGGCTCCAACTCCTGGGTCGTCGACGGCACCCACACCACCACCGGCAAGCCGCTGCTCGCCAATGACCCGCACCTGGCGCCCCAGATGCCCTCGCTCTGGTACCAGATGGGTCTGCACTGCACGGCGGTCTCCAAGGCCTGCCCCTTCGACGTCGCCGGCTACACCTTCTCCGGCATGCCGGGCGTGGTCATCGGCCACAACCAGTCGATCGCCTGGGGCATGACCAACCTGGGGGCCGACGTCACCGACCTGTACCTGGAGAAGCTGAGCGACGACAGCTACCTCTACGACGGGAAGTCGCTGCCGCTCAAGACCCGCCAGGAGACGATCAAGGTCGCCGGGGGATCGGACCGCACGATCACCGTGCGCAGCACCAACAACGGCCCGGTGGTCTCCGACCGCAGCTCCGAGCTGCTCAAGGTCGGCGACCGGGCGCCGGTGGACAACTCCGCGCCCGACCGCGGCGACGGGTACGCGATCTCCCTGAAGTGGACCGCCCTGCAGCCGTCCAAGACGATGGACGCGGTCTTCGAGCTGGACACGGCGACCGGCTGGGAGGAGTTCCGTGCCGCGGCCCGCGACTTCGCCGTCCCCTCGCAGAACCTGATCTACGCCGACGGCAAGGGTGCCCACGGCAACATCGGCTACCAGGCCCCCGGCGAGGTCCCGACGCGCGCCGCGGGCTACGACGGCACCTACCCGGCCCCCGGCTGGGACCCGAAGTACCAGTGGGGCAAGCCGATCCCCTTCGACGCCATGCCGTGGGAGCTCAACCCGACCCGCGGCTACATCGTCACCGCCAACCAGGCCGTCGTCGACCAGCGCAAGTACCCGTACCTGCTCACCCAGGACTGGGGCTACGGCACGCGCAGCCAGCGGATCAACGACCTGATCGCGTCCAAGATCAAGGACAGCGGGCTGGTCTCGATGGACGACATGCAGAAGATGCAGAGCGACAGCAGCAGCGAGATCGCCAAGCTGCTGGTGCCGTACCTGCTGAAGATCGACATCAAGAACGACAAGGACGACTACGTCCGCAACGCGCAGAAGCTGCTGGAGAGCTGGGACTACAACCAGGACGCGGACTCCGCGGCCGCGGCCTACTTCAACGCGGTCTGGCGCAACACCCTCAAGCTCGCCTTCGGCAACAAGCTGCCCAAGGAGCTGCGGCCGAAGGGCCAGTGCCTGACCGTCCCGGCGACCGACCGGTCCGGTCCGGTCGACGACCTCAACGGCAAGGCCAAGCTCGTGCGCGAGTGCGGCCAGCGCGACGCGGACCAGGCGCAGCCGGACGGCGGCGACCGCTGGTTCGAGGTCGTGCGGTCGATCATCAAGGACGAGGACAACCCCTGGTGGACCACGTCCCCCACGGCCTTCTTCGACAAGAACAGCGGCAAGCCGCGCACGACCCGCGACGAACTGCTCGCCCAGGCCATGAAGGACGCCCGCTACGAGCTGACCGCCAAGCTCGGCAAGAACATCGACACCTGGAGCTGGGGCCGGCTGCACCAGCTGGAGCTGCGCAACCAGACGCTGGGCACCGGCGGTCCGGCGGTCGTGCGCTGGCTGCTCAACCGCGGGCCCTGGAACCTCGGCGGCGGCGAGGCGGCCGTCGACGCCACCGGCTGGAACGCGGCCGGCGGCTACGAGGTGGTCTGGGTGCCGTCGATGCGGATGGTGGTCTCGCTGGACGACCTCGACAAGTCGCGGTGGATCAACCTCACCGGCGCCTCCGGCCACGCCTACAGCGCGCACTACTCGGACCAGACGACGAAGTGGGCCAAGGGCGAGCTGCTGCCGTGGGCGTTCACCAAGCAGGCCGTCGACGCGAGCACGGACGACACCCTGGCGCTGACACCGTGACGCGCTGACGCGGGCAGCGGACGTACGACGAGGGGGCGGGCCCATGGGCCCGCCCCCTCGCACGTTCAGCGGCTCTCCGGCCGCCCGAAGCGCCGCACGCCGTCCGGGGTGACCACCGCGTCCACCGGCCGGTCGTGCGGCTCGGCGGGCACGTGCTCCAGCACTTCGTGCCCGTACAGCAGGACCACCAGGGCCGGCGTCGCCCCGGCCGCCTCCAGCCGGGCCAGCACGCGGTCGTAACTGCCGCCGCCGCGGCCCAGCCGCAGGCCGTCCGCGTCGACCGCCAGACCGGGCAGCAGCACGGCGTGGGCGCCCGTGACGGCGTCCGGGCCGAGCCGGGGGCCGGTGGGCTCGTACAGGCCGCGCGGCGTCCGCACGAGCGTGTCAGGGCCCTCGTAGGGGCCCCAGTCCAGATCGTTGTCCGGCAGCAGGACGGGCAGCAGGACCCGCTCGCCGCGCTCGCGCAGCGCCTCCAGCAGCGCACGGGTGCCCGGTTCGGATCCCATCGAGACGTAGGCGGCCACGGTCCGGGACGCTCCGGACAGTTCGGGCAACTCCAACGAGTGCCGGACGATTCCCCGTTCCGCCTCCGCGCGGAAACCTTCCGTAAACCCACTCCTCATCCGCAGGAGGGTTTCCCGCAACCCGGCCTTGCTACCGTGACTGCCACTCATTTGGCCCACAATCGCCGCCTATACCCGTCATGCAACCGGAACTTCATCTTCACCTCATATGCAGCGGTTATTGTGCAGACCATGACTCACGCGCGTACTCGGATCAGTAAGGCTGTCATCCCCGCAGCCGGCCTCGGCACCCGTTTCCTCCCCGCCACGAAGGCGACACCCAAGGAAATGCTGCCGGTCGTGGACAAGCCCGCCATCCAGTACGTGGTCGAGGAGGCCGTCGCGGCCAACCTCTCCGATGTCCTCATGATCACGGGCCGCAACAAGCGTGCGCTCGAGGACCACTTCGACCGCAACTACGAGCTCGAAGAGGCCCTGAGCCGCAAGGGCGACGAGTCCCGGCTCGCCAAGGTCCAGGAGTCCAGCGACCTGGCGACCATGCACTACGTCCGCCAGGGCAACCCCCGGGGCCTCGGCCACGCGGTGCTCTGCGCCGAACCGCACGTCGGCGACCAGCCCTTCGCGGTCCTCCTCGGCGACGACCTCATCGACCCCCGGGACCCGCTGCTCAGCACCATGATCGACGTCCAGGAGCGGCACGGCGGCAGCGTCGTCGCGCTGATGGAGGTCGACCCCGGCCAGATCCACCTCTACGGCAGTGCGGCGATCGTCCCCACCGACGACGACAACGTGGTCCGGATCACCGACCTCGTCGAGAAGCCCGCACAGAGCGAGGCGCCCTCCTCGTACGCCATCATCGGCCGTTACGTCCTGGACCCGGCGATCTTCGGCGTGCTGGGCAAGACGCAGCCCGGCCGCGGCGGCGAGATCCAGCTGACCGACGCCCTGCGCGAACTGGCCCAGGCGGGCGGCCCGGACGGCCCCGTGCACGGCGTGATCTTCAAGGGCCGTCGCTACGACACCGGAGACCGTGCCGACTATCTGCGTGCCATTGTCCGACTGGCATGCGAACGTGATGACCTGGGACCGGACTTCCGGACCTGGCTGCGTTCGTATGTCAACGAGGAGATGCAAGCTTGAGCAGTAGCACGGCCGCCGGTGCCGATCGCGTCTGGTCCGTCTCGGAACACCTCGACAACATCCTCCGGCAGCTGAGGCCCCTGGAGCCGATCGAGCTGCAACTGCTCGACGCCCAGGGGTGCGTGCTCGTCGAGGACGTCATGGTGCCGGTGTCGCTGCCGCCCTTCGAGAACAGCTCGATGGACGGCTACGCGGTCCGCACCACGGACACCCAGGGCGCGGACGACGAGCACCCGGCCGTGCTCACGGTCATCGGCGACGTGGCGGCCGGCAGCGGCGAGCCGCCGACCGTCGGCCCGGGCGAGGCCGCGCGGATCATGACCGGCGCCCCGCTGCCGCCCGGCGCCGAGGCCGTCGTCCCGGTCGAGTGGACCGACGGCGGCAGCGGGGAGGCGGGCCCCGTCACCGGCATGTCCGCCGCGAGCCGCACGCCCGAGGCCTCGTCCGGCGAGGTCCGGGTCTACCGGCAGGTCGAGGCCGGCGCGTACGTCCGCGCCCGCGGCAGCGACGTGGCCGCCGGTGAACTGGCCCTCGCCGCGGGCACGGTGCTGGGGCCGCCGCAGATCGCGCTGCTCGCCGCCGTCGGCCGCGCCGCGGTGCGGGTGCGGCCCCGGCCGCGGGTCGTCGTGGTGTCCACCGGCAGCGAACTCGTCCCGCCCGGCGAGGCGCTGGGCCCCGGGCGCATCCACGACTCCAACAGCTACATGCTCACCGCCGCCGCGCGGGACGCCGGCGCCCAGGCGTACCGCGTCGGCGCGGTCGCCGACGACGCCGAGACCTTCCGCGCGACCGTCGAGGACCAGCTGATCCGCGCCGACCTGGTGGTCACCAGCGGCGGCGTCAGCGTCGGCGCGTACGACGTGGTCAAGGAGGCGCTGGGCGAGGAGATCGAGTTCCGCACGCTCGCCATGCAGCCCGGCAAGCCGCAGGGATTCGGCTTCGTCGACGCGGGCGCCCGCGTCGAGACCGAGGCCCCGGCGGAGGACGGGGAGGCGGCCGCGGAGCCCGAGCGCACCCCGCTGGTCGCGCTGCCGGGCAACCCGGTCAGCGCGTACGTCTCCTTCGAGCTGTTCGTACGCCCCGCCGTCCGCACGCTGATGGGCATCGAGCCGGTCCACCGCCCGTCGGTGCGGGCGGTCTGCCCGGCGGCCGTGACCTCCTCGCCGAAGGGCAAGCGCCAGTTCCTGCGCGGCCGCTACGAGGCCGCCGCCGGCACGGTCACCCCCGTGGGCGGGGCGGGATCCCACCTGGTGGGGGCACTCGCCCACGCGAACTCGCTGATCGTGGTCCCCGAGGACGTCACGGAGATCGCCGCGGGCTCCGAGGTCGACGTGGTACTGCTCGACTGAGCGGGTAGCGTACTGCCCACGCGAGCACGCGCGAGCAGTGGGAGTGTCCGTAGCGATGACAGAACAGCAGCGTCTGACGCACGTCGACGACGCGGGCGCGGCCCGCATGGTCGACGTCTCCGCGAAGGACGTCACCACCCGCACCGCGCGCGCCACCGGCCGCGTCCGGGTCTCGCCGCGCGTCATCGAACTGCTGCGGGGGGAGGGCGTCCCCAAGGGCGACGCCCTCGCCACCGCGCGCATCGCCGGCATCATGGGCGCCAAGCGCACCCCCGACCTGATCCCGCTCTGCCACCCGCTGGCGGTCTCCGGGGTGAAGGTCGACCTCGCCGTGGGCGACTCCTCCGTCGACATCACCGCCACGGTGAGGACCACCGACCGCACGGGCGTCGAGATGGAGGCGCTGACCGCGGTCAGCGTCGCCGCGCTCACCGTGGTCGACATGGTCAAGGCCGTGGACAAGGGCGCGGTCATCACGGACGTACGGGTCGAGGAGAAGACCGGCGGCGCGTCGGGGGACTGGAGGCGCGGCTCGTGAAGGCGCTCGCGATCACCGCGTCCCACCGCGCGGCCGCCGGGGTCTACGAGGACCGCGGCGGCCCCCTCGTCGTCGCCGGGCTCGCGGAGCTCGGCTTCATCGTGGACGGCCCGCGCGTCGTCCCGGACGGCGAGCCGGTCGGGCACGCCCTTCGGCAGGCGGTGGCGGAGGGCTACGACGTCGTCGTCACCACCGGCGGCACCGGCATCTCGCCCACCGACCGCACCCCCGAGGTGACCCGCGACGTGCTGGACTACGAGGTCCCCGGCATCGCCGAGGCCATCCGCGCCGCCGGCCGGGAGAAGGTGCCCACGGCGGCGCTCTCCCGTGGCGTGTGCGGCGTGGCCGGGCGCACCCTGGTGGTGAACCTCCCCGGATCCACCGGCGGCGTCAAGGACGGGCTGGCCGTGCTGGCCCCCCTGCTCGTGCATGCCGTCGACCAGCTCCGCGGCGGCGACCACCCTATGTCTGGGAGACCGAGCTGAACGTGTCCTGGCCTGCCGAGCTGGCGGACGGGGACGTCCTCCTCCGCCCGATAAAGATGCGCGACCAGCGCGCCTGGCGCGAGGTCAACCGCCGCAACCGCGACTGGCTGCGGCCGTGGGAGGCCACCGTGCCGCCCGCCCCGCCCGGCCACCTCGCCCTGCGGCCCACCTACCGGCAGATGGTCCGGCACCTGCGCCACGAGGCCGCCTCCGGGCGCATGATGCCGTTCGTCATCGAGTACCAGGGGCGGTTGGCCGGGCAGATCACCGTCGCCGGCATCACCTGGGGCTCCATGTGCAGCGCCCACATCGGCTACTGGGTCGACGAGGCGGTCGCCGGGCGCGGCGTGATGCCGACCGCCGTCGCCCTCGCGGTGGACCACTGTTTCCGCGCGGTCGGCCTGCACCGCGTCGAGGTGTGCATCCGGCCGGAGAACGGGCCGAGCCGGCGCGTGGTGGAGAAACTCGGCTTCCGCGACGAGGGACTGCGCCCCCGCTATCTGCATATCGACGGGGCGTGGCGCGACCATCTGGTGTTCGCGCTGACGGCGGAGGAGGTGCCGGAGGGAATGCTGCACCGCTGGCACCAGGCGCGACCCGGCACAGCTCACAAATAAAATATCTGTTCGAAATATGTCGCCGATCCGACTCTCGCACGAACGCAATCAGAAAAAAATTTCGGCGTATCAGCCAGATCGTGCGACACACCGCGCCAAATTGCGTATCCCCCGTCGCGAACCCCCCTACCGTGTGATGCGTGAGCAGCAGCGGCCTCATCTACGCAGTCATCGTCGGGGCCTGGGCTGCCTACTTGGTGCCGATGTGGCTCCGTAGGCAGGACGAGCTCAACGAAGCGCGCCCGACGGAACGCTTCAGCACCGCCATCCGGCTGCTGTCCGGGCGGGCGGCGCTGGAGCGCAGGTACGCCAAAACGGCGGACCCGGACGAGGAGACCGAGGGAGACCCCACGGTCGACGTCCGGGACCTCGCCGTGCCCGCGCCCGAGGTGCCGGCCCAGCCCAAGCCGCTGCAGGCCAAACCGCATCCGCAGGTACAGGCGCCGGTGCAGGCGGGGGCGCAGTCCAAGGCCAAGACGCCCAACCCCCGGGCCAAGGTGCTCGCCGCGCGCCGGCGCACCACCACGCTGCTCTTCCTCGGCTTCACCTTCGGCATGATCGTGGCCGCCGTCGGCGGCGTCGCCTTCCTGTGGGCCCCGGGCATCCCCGCGGTGCTGCTCACGATCTACATTGCCCACCTGCGGGCGCAGGAGCGCCGCCGCTTCGAGGTCAAGCTCGACCAGCGCCGTGCCGCGGAGGCCGCCAAGCGCCTCCGCGACGCCCGCACGGTCCGTGAGCACGCCCCCGAGGCCCCCGACGTGGCCGAGCCCGTGCCGCTGCCCCCGCCCGAGGAGCCGGCCACGGCCGACCGCCGCGCGCTCGTGGAGCAGACCGACCACGCGGAGTGGGTCGACCAGCAGCGCACCCCCACCGAGGACACCTGGGAAGTCCCGGCCCCCCGCCCCACCTTCTCCACGGCCCCCGTCACTCCCCGCCGCACCCGTGACCGCAGCCGCACCCCCCTCTTCGACCAGCACTCCGACCGCGACCGCCCCCGCGCCGCCAACGAGTGACCCGCCGGGGGTGAGCGGAGCACCCCCGCCGGGATGCTAGAGTTTTCCTCGTTGCAAGGGCCTGTGGCGCAGTCCGGTAGCGCACCTCGTTCGCATCGAGGGGGTCAGGGGTTCGAATCCCCTCAGGTCCACAGCACACAGGGCGAAGCCCCCGTCGGAGAGATCCGGCGGGGGCTTTGTCGTGCTCCCCGGCCCGACGGCCGGGGAGCGGGCCGGTGGTGCGCCGTCAGTACGGTGCGGCCACTTGGTCGGCGACCACGAACGCGGCGCCGCACTCGCCGCACGTTCCGGTGCCGAACAGGTGGATGAGGGCGAACGCGACCGAGGTCATCCCCGCTTCATGCGCCGCGTCGTACAGCTGCCGTGCGGGACCGGACAGCTCGGCAGGATCGGCGGGGCGCAGAGGCGTCCCTCCCGGGTCCCCGGGCGCGTGGTCACCGACGGCGGAGAAGAAGCCGGCCTCGCCGATGGCGATGTACACCCCCATCCCGCACTCGGGGCAGAAGACCTCGTAGCTCTCGTCGACCAGGTCTTCCAGGGCCTCGGACCAGACCGGTGCGCCGTCGAAGGCCATGGCGGCCTGGAGCAGATACACGAAAAGGCCGGGCTCGGCGGGCCGGCGAACCCGCTCGCGGGCCAGCGTCCGGAGACGGTCGACCACCTCGGCGTGGCGGTCACGTGCCTCCCCTGGTGGCAGAGCCGCGACCGAGCCGTTCGAACAGGGCCGGGATGTCCTGTGCCGAGCCGTACGCATGCTTCAGTTCCGACCAATCCGTCATGCGGGCATCCCATCACGGGTCGTTGTACGGCGGCCGACGGGCGTGGACACAAATGCGGTCCGTTGGTGCCACGGCGCGGGGCAATGGCGTTCGAATTCCCTTTCCGTGCCGGCGGGGGAAGGTCAAGGCTCAGGGGGTGATGACCCATTTCCTGGTAGATGTGCGCCGATCCCCACGCTGAAGCCCGCGGTCCGGGGAAAGAATGTGTGCGCCATTGTTGAAGGTGCGTGCCATTCTTCGGTCCGAGCCGGGTTTTCTCATGAACGATATTGCCGCGACTTCGGGCGGCCGGTATTTTCGTCATCTGTCATCCCGCCGGTCCTGACCGGGCGGGGAAATGCGGCACAGGCGCCGGTAGCGGTTCGCGCGACTGCCGCGGGAAGCGGCAGAGCCGGCGGGACGCCGGAGGCATGCCCCCGGCAACGTCCCGAAGCACCCGCGGTGACGCCGCCCGCAGGCCCTTTGGAGCGACCCGTGCGGAATGCACTCGTGTCCGCCGTGCTCGCCACGGCCGTCCTCGGCGCGTTCGCCCTCGCGCAGCCGCGGAGCGGTGAGGCGCACGCGTCCGGGGACGACGCCGCGGTGCCGGGCGGCCTGCGGGTCGGTGCCGTCTGCTCGTCGGACGTCGGCTACGCCACCGACGTCTCCTGCGGCCTGGGGAGCTTCGGCGACGTGCGCTTCCTTTGCCCGCCGGGCACCCGGACCGGCCCGTGCCCGCGGACCCGCGCCGTGACGGTGGAGAACACCGGGCGGACCGACCTGCGGCTGGTCGGCATCAGCGGCTCGGCACCGGGCGAACGGCACGAGACCGTCTCCGGCCTCCTGCGCCCCGGGACGCGGACGGCCGTGGGCCCCCGCGACGGCGACACCTACCTCTACGACATCGTCCTGCGCTCGGGCGGAGGCCGGGCGCAGGCGCGGGTCACCGCACTTGCGTGATGGCCCGCCGACCCACGAGATCGTCCAGGAAGAATCAAGGAGTAGCGCGCGATGTCCGACCTCGGACGCCTGGTGGCTGGGCGGTACCGGCTTGTCGAGCGGATAGGTCGCGGCGGTATGGGCACGGTGTGGCGGGCCG
>NZ_JBIARB010000024.1:0-96851 GCF_042889545.1 Streptomyces sp. NPDC002574 | reverse complement strand
ATCTTCGAGTTGGTCGACTACGGCGTGGTCGGTGACCTGTTCAGCGTGGTGCCGCAGCTGACCGAGGAGGTCACCGCCCGCAAGGGCTGACCCCCGCAGACCGGCTGTTCCCACCGAGCCCCGCGGTACCACACGGTACCGCGGGGCTTCGTGCGTATGACCGAGCTCACAGCAACGCCCGCGCGGATCCGGACAGTACGGGGAGTGATATCGAGATCCCTCGCCGGGAACACCATGCGACGAACGGGCCGCCCGCTTCTGCCCGCGCCTCGGACCGCCGTCCCCGCGCAGCGCCGTGCGGCGGGGGGCAAGGGGCAGGAGTGGCGTCCGGACATCCAGGGACTGCGGGCCGTGGCGGTCACGATGGTCGTCCTGGCGCACTGCGAAGTGCCGTACCTGGCGGGCGGATACGCCGGCGTGGACGTGTTCTTCGTGATGTCCGGCTTTCTCATCACCACCCTCCTGCTGCGGGAAGTGCTGGCCACCGGCACCGTCTCCCTGCGGACCTTCTACGCCCGCCGGGCGCTGCGTCTGCTGCCCGCGTCCACGATCGTCGTCCTCGTGACGCTGGCCGGTGCGTGGCTGTTCCTGTCGAAGATCCGCTTCACCGAGTACGTCGGGGACGCACTGGGCAGCTCGCTGTACGCCGTGAACTTCCGGCTGGCCGCGGGCGGCACGGACTACTTCGCCCAGAGCGCCCCGCCCTCGCCCTTCCAGCACTTCTGGTCGCTGGCGGTGGAGGAGCAGTTCTACCTGCTGTGGCCGCTGCTCCTGCTGGCCGGTGCGCGCTGCGTCCGGCGACGGCGTCATCTGGCCCTGCCCCTGGTCGCGCTCTGCCTGGTGTCGTTCGGGCTGAGCGTGTGGACGACGCAGGACGCTCCCTCCTGGGCGTACTTCGGCTTCCACACCCGGGCCTGGGAACTCGGCGCCGGTGCGCTGACGTCGCTGGCCGCGGTCCGGCTGCGGCGGCTGCCCGCGCGATGGGCGGCGCCGATGACGTGGGCGGGGCTGGGCGGTGTGCTGCTGTCCGCGGTGGCGTTCGACGCGAACACGGTCTTCCCCGGCTACCACGCCCTGCTGCCGGTGCTCGGGGCGGTGCTCGTCCTGGCGGGCGGCTGCGCGAGGGCACCGTCGTGGGGCGCCCGCGCGCTGCTCGCCCGGCGGCCGATGACCTGGCTGGGCGGGCTCTCGTACGGCTGGTACCTGTGGCACTGGCCGCTGCTGGTCATCGGCCCGATGGCGCTGGGGGTGCCCGCGAGCCCGCTGCTCGGGGTCGGCCTGAGCGCCGGCGCGCTGCTTCTGGCCTGGCTGACGCTCCGGCTGGTCGAGAACCGGGTGCGTTTCCACAAGGCGCTGCGTCGCCGTCCCGGCCGCGGGCTCGCGCTCGGCGCCGCCCTGACGACGGGCGCCGTGGTGGCGACCCTGGTCGCCGCGGTCTTCCCGCCCCCGGTCGACTCCGGCGCGCCCGCGCTCGCCCTCGAGCCCGCGCTCACCGCGGCCCCCGACGCCGGCGAACGGCTCTCGGGGCTGCTGGACACCGCCGCGACGAGCCTGCCCAGCAATCTCCGTCCGGCGCTGGCGGACATCACGTCCCGCCGTTCGGCCGTCTACGAGGACGGCTGCCACCTCAACTACGTCAGCACGGCGACACCGCCGTGCGTGTACGGCGAACCCGGCGCCGATCGCACCGTCGTCCTCTTCGGTGACTCCCACGCGGCGCAGTGGTTCCCCGCGCTGGACCGGCTCGCCAAGGCCCGCCACTGGAAGCTGGTCTCGCTGACCAAGGCCTCCTGCAAGGTGGCCGAGGTGACCACCGTCAACGGGGGCGGGCCGTACAGCAGTTGCGACCAGTGGCGGGCGAAGGCCGTCGCCCGGATCAACGCGCTGCACCCGGCCCTGGTCATCGCCTCCTCCTCCGACGCCGGTACCCCGGACCGGCCGGCGGACGACCCGCTGCGGCAGTGGACCGCCGGGTTCGAGGCCACGTACCGCGCACTCGCGCAGGACGGCACCCGCGTCGTCGCTCTCCTCGACACCCCGTGGCCGCAGGCCGACGCCGTCGACTGCGCGGCCGCCCACCCCCTGCACCTGGACCGCTGTGCCAACCACCTGCCCGGCGCGATCCGAGACCCGGCCCGCGGGGCGGCGATCCGGACGGCCGCGCAGGCGACCGGTGCGACCGTCCTCGACCCCACCCGCTGGTTCTGCACGGACTCGGGCACCTGCCCGGTCGTCGTGGGCGACGTCTTCGTCTACCGCGACGAGAGCCACATGGCCGACGCCTACGCCGAGGCCCTCGCCCCCGTCCTCGGCGACCGCCTGTCCCTGCCCGCGCAGTGAGGGCCGCCGTCCGCGCCTACCCAGGTCTCCCGGGCCCGCGGGTCGCGGCCGCGTCGGTGCCGCCCGCGGCCGGGCGGGCCGCCGACGCGTCGGCGCTCCAGCTGGCGAGCAGCTTCCACGCGTCCCGGGAGGCCTGGTCCTGGGCCGGTAGGTACAGGAAGAGGGTCTGGTCCGTGTCGCCTGGCATGGTGAACGCCTGGTAGTCGATGGACAGGTCACCGACGACCGGGTGGTGGAGCGGCTTGTGCCCGTGGGTGCGGTCGAAGACCTTGTGGTCGGGCCACCAGCGGCGGAAGTCCTCGCTCTTCATCGCCAGCTCGCCGACCAGCTCGGCGGTCCGGGTGTCCTCGGGGTGGCGGCCGGCGTCGAGGCGCAGCACGGCCGTCATCTCCTCGGCGACCTGCGCCCACCGCAGGTAGAGCGCGCGGGGTGCCTCGTCCAGGAGGATCCAGCGGGCGAGGTTGCGCTCCCGCGCGGGCAGCGCGTCGAAGTCGGTCATCAGGGCGCGGCAGAGGTGGTTGGTCGCCAGCACGTCGGTGCGGCGCCCCAGGACGAAGCCGGCCTGGTCGCTGAAGGAGTCCAGGAACCTCCGCAGCCCGGGCCGGACGCGCTGCACGGCCGGCGCCGTTCGTGAGCCCTTGCCGGCTCTGGGTCCGGCGAGGTCGAACAGGTGGGCGCGTTCGGCGTCGTCGAGCCGCAGCGCGGCAGCCACCGCTTCCAGGACCCCGGCGGAGGGGCTGATCTGCCGTCCCTGTTCCAGGCGCGTGTAGTAGTCGGTGCTCACCCCGGCCAGCTGGGCGACCTCTTCCCGGCGCAGCCCCGGCACCCGCCGGTAGGCGCCGCGCTCGGGCAGCCCCGCCGACTCGGGAGTGATGCGGCCGCGGCACCGGCGCAGGAACTCGCTGAGGTCGACGTTTCTGGACATACCCCTATTCTCCCCCCGGGGTGTCGCGGGGTCGCCCGGACAAGGGGGGTCGCTCCGTCCTATGCAACCGGTTCCCTTGCAGGTCAGGGCAGGAAAACGGGGCCTGTGGCCCGGGATGGGCGTGGTGTCCTGGATTGCGCGGGCCGGAGCAGGCATCGGTTCTGGCGACCGAGCGGCCGCCCTCCCGTGCCCCCTTGCCTCCCTCCCCGGCCGCGACGAGCGGCCCCGAAGAAAGTGAGCCGAGATGGCCAGGATCCTGATGGTGCTGTCGGGCGTCGACCACTGGACGCAGACCGACGGCAGCAAGCACCCCAGCGGCTACTGGGCCGAGGAGTTCGTCGTCCCGCACCGCATCCTGACCGAGGCCGGATTCACCGTCGACATCGCCGCCCCGGTGGGCGGCAAGCCGGCCGCCGACCCGGTGAGCCTGCGGGACGACGTCGCCGGACCCGCGGCGGCCGACTACGCCGCGTACATCGAGGACTCGGCCGAGGCGCTCACGAATCCCAAGGCCCTGCCCGACGTCGACACGGCCGACTACGACGCGATCTTCCTGCCCGGCGGGCACGGTCCCATGGAGGACCTGGCCCACGACCCCGACCTCGGCCGCATCCTCATCGAGGCCGACGCCGCAGGGAAGATCATCGCGCCGGTGTGCCACGGCCCGGCCGCGCTCCTCTCGGCGAACCTGCCGGGCGGACGCTGGCTCTTCGCCGGACGCACCCTGACCGTCTTCACCAACGAGGAAGAGCGGATCAACGGCACCTCCGACCAGGCGCCGTGGCTGGTGGAGACCGTCCTCAAGGCACGCGGGGCCACCGTCCGCTCGGCGGGGATCGCCTGGGAGGCGCACGTCGTCGTCGACGGCAACCTCTACTCCGGCCAGAACCCCGCCTCCAGCAAGCCGCTGGCCGAGCGGCTCGTCGCCGCGCTCGCCGGCCGCTGAATCCACTCGGACCTGGAAGCGGCGCGCAGGCTCATCGACCGCAGCCTGGGGGCGGGGGAGCAGGACATCACCCCCGCCGGCCTCGCGCGCCGCATGGGCGTCTCGGTGCGGACGCTGCACCGCGCCTTCGCCGCGGCCGACGACACCGTCATGCGCTGCGTCGGCCGGCGCCGCACCCAGGAGGCCCACGCCGAGATGGTCAGGACCGGCGGAGCGGTGACGATCACGGAGCTCGCCGCGAAGTGGAACTTCTCCGACTCCAGCCACTTCATCCGCCGGTTCAAGGAGCTCTACGGCACCACGCCCGCGGCCTTCGCGAGGAGCCTGCGAAGGGGCCCGACGCGCTAGCCGGGCCGTGGGCGCGGTCCCGGCGGTCTCCCGCCCGGCCCGATCGGGCCGGGCGGCAGACCGTCCGCCGAAGGCCGCCTATGCCGGAGCGGTGAACCAGGTGAGGATCTCCGCGGTGTGGAAGCCCGCCGACGTGCTGACGGGCACACCCATCGCGTTGGAGTAGAGGTAGGCGGTCGTGGCGCCGGCCGCGTGGCCCGCGCGGACGATCTCCGTCGTGATGGCCCGGCCGTGGCCCCGGCGGCGGTGGTCCGGGAGTACGGAGACGTTGTAGACCCCCAGCAGATCACCGCGGACCGCGGCCATGCCCGTTCCCACGGGGACGCCGTCCACCTCCGCCAGGTAGAAGGTGAATCCCTCCGCCTCCGCCAGAGCCGGTTCGGCGAAGACCTCGAACATCTCAGGGGGTACCCCGAAGCCCTCCGCCATGATCTTCGCGTACAGGCCGAGCTCATCGGCCCGCACGGCGCGGACGCGCAAGGGACCGGCGGCCGGCTGCGGCGGTGTGCCCGCGTCAGACCGTCTGACCATCAGGGGCTGCACGCTGATGTGGGTCAGCCCGTGACGTGCCGCCACCGCGCTGATCCGCGGCCCCGGGACGCCGCGCACCTGGATGCTCCAGGGCAGTCCCCTCCGGCTCGCGCTCGCGGCCAGTGCCTCGACGACGTCGGGGTCCGGCTCCAGGTCGGGGCTGACGACACCGTTCAGCGCCGCGACCGGGGCGCCGGAGACGGCCAGAACGGTGTCGTCCGGTTCTCTTCTGCTGTCACCGGTCGCAACGGCCGCCAGAGTGTCGCGGACGGCCGTGTACGCGAACACGACCGTCCTGAGCGGGTCGTTCGTATGCATCAACGTGCTTCCTTCCGGTCGCCGGACCGTGCCGGCGAGCCGTTGAGATGTCCGAGGTCACCGGGACGGCCACCCGTACGACGGGCACGCCGCAGCCGCCGCCGTCCCACAAGGTGCGGCTGAACCCGGCCCCTGCCCCAAACCATCACGCCACCCAGGGGCGGGGCTAGAACATGGGCGCCAGACTCTTTTCCGGGCTGCCGCCCCGCGGCGTCCCTTACCCCGGAGGTAATCGACGCCTTCGGGCCGCCCCGGCAGGGTGGACGTACCGGCGGACGGGGTGGCGCACTCCACTGCGTCCGCCGGGCCGACCACGACGAGGGTGAGGAACCGACATGACGCAGAACCGGTACGAGACCGCGGTGGCCCGGTACTTCGAGGCATGGAACGCCGGAGGCGCCGAGGCACGGGTCAAGGCCGTGGCCGCCGCGTGGAGCGAGGACGGCGGGTACACCGACCCGCTGGCCGACGTCACCGGGCACGAGGCCGTCAGCGCGCTGATCGGCGGGGTGGCGGAGCAGTTCCCGGGGCTGGTGTTCACGCTCACCGGGAGCGTGGACGGGCACCACGACATCGCGCGGTTCTCCTGGGAGCTGGGGCCGGAGGGCGCGCCCGCGGGGACGGCGCCGGTGGCCGGGTCGGACGTGATCACGCTGGCCGAGGACGGCCGGATCCGCTCGGTCAGCGGCTTCCTGGACCGGATTCCGCAGGTGTGACGGACGGCGTCCCCGCCCGCAGGGCTGCGGCGGTCTCCGGGTCGGCGGGCAGGAAGGTCTCGATCGCCAGCTCGGAGACCGTCACGTCCATGGGGGTGTTGAAGGTGGCGGCCGTGGAGAGGAACGACAGCTCCCGGCCCCCGTGGACCACGCGCAGCGGCAGCGCGAAGGGGGCGTGCGGGCCGTCCGCCGCCGGCGGCTCCGGGCGGGCGCCGTCGACCGGGTAGGCCGCCAGCTCCTCGTACAGCCGGCGCAGCGGCGCGTAGCCGCTCATCGTGATCTGGCGCTCGATGCGCTCCAGCAGATGACCGCGCCACTGGCGGAAATTGAAGATGCGCGGGGCGAGCCCCTGCGGGTGCAGGGTGATCCGCATCGCGTTCATCGGGGGCCGCAGCAGGTGCTCGGCGACGCCGTCGAGGAGCAGGGCGACGCCGCGGTTCGCGGCCACGACGTCGTACATGCCGTCCAGGACCAGCGCCGGGTTCGGGTCGTACGCGGCCAGCAGCCGGTCGAGGCTGTCGCGCAGCGGGTCCATGGCCGGGTCCCGCAGCGGGGTCTCGGGGAAGGAGGGGGCGTAACCGGCCGCCACCAGCAGGGTGTTGCGCTCCCGGACCGGTACCTCCAGGTGCTCGGCCAGCCGCAGCACCATGGCCTGGCTGGGGCGCGCGCGGCCGGTCTCGATGAAGCTGATGTGCCGGGCCGAGCTGTCGGCCCGGAGCGCGAGTTCCAGTTGGCTGATCCGCCGCCGTTCCCGCCAGCCGCGCAGCAGGGTGCCCACCCCCGCGACGGACGGGCCGGGGCCGGCCGTGGTCGTCGTCATGAGGGGACCGTAACGCAGGTGCGCGGTGCGGGTGGCCGTGCTCTGATGCATTGATGGAGCGGGAACCGCAGATCGACATCGGGGAGCACGAGGGGCCGACGCCCTGGGCGGACCGGGCGTGGCGGCGCGACGCCCTCGCCTGGGCGGAGGAGGCCATCGCCGGGCGCGGTCTGCGGCCGCGGGCGCGGGAGGAGTGGCTGGCCCGGCTGCGCCCCTGGTCGGTGGTCGTGCGCATCCCCACCGCGTCGGGGGAGACGGTGTGGTTCAAGGCGAACCCGCCCGGCTCCGCCTTCGAGCCCGCGCTGACCCGGGCGCTGCACGGGTGGGTGCCGGGCCGGGTGCTGGCGCCGCTGGCCGTGGACACCGCGCGCGCCTGGGCGCTGCTGCCGGACGGCGGCCCGCTGCTGGCCGGCACCGCGGACCGGCCGGGTGGCAGCCCCTACTACTGGGAGGCCCCGCTGCGCGCCTACGCAGCGCTGCAGCGTGCCACCGCGCACCGCGCGCAGGAGATGGCCGCGCTCGGTGTGCCCGACCTGCGGCCGGCGCGGCTGCCGGAGCTGCTGGACGAGCTGATCCACCGCACGGACGCGCCCTCCGAGGTCCGGGCCGTCCGCCCGCGTTTCGTGGACTGGTGCGAGGAACTGGACGGATCCGGCATCGGCGCGGCGCTCGACCACGCAGATCTGCACGAGGATCAGGTCTTCCACCGCGGCGACGCCTATGTCTTCTTCGACTGGGGCGACGCGGCCCTGGCCCACCCCTTCACCAGCCTGCTCGTGACCGCCCGGATGGCGCACCGGCGGTACGGCGCGGACGGCCCGGACGTGGTGGCCCGGCTGCGCGACCGCTACCTGGAGTCCTGGGGCGGCGAGGGCCACGACCTGCCCGCGTTGCGCCGGCTGGCGAGCCTGGCGTGCCGGGTCGGCGCGGTCGGCCGGGCGCACACCTGGGGCCGGGTCTTCCCGGCCGCGGGCACCGGCACCGCGTCCGGCACCGCGTCGGGCAGCGCGTCCGGCGCCGCGTCCGGCACGGTGCCGGTCGAGCGCATGGCGCTGTGGCTCGGCGAACTCCTCAACGAGCCGCCGCTGTAGGGGAGTCCGGGGCCGGGGCCCGGTCCGGGTCCTTGGCGAGGGCGATCAGCCGGTAGACCGGATCGGGCCGCGGCCTGTCCTGGTCCGGCAGCGCCGCCAGGCGCCCGGCCAGCACGTCGGTGTCCCCCTCGCCCAGCACGAGCGCGGAGGCGAACTGGCCCGCGGCGATCCGCGCGGCCAGGTCGCGCGGGGCCCGGCCCTGGCCGTGGCCGGTGAAGCGGGTCTCCCCGGCCGGGCGCAGCCCGTGCGCGGCGGCGTGCCGCAACAGCGGCTCCTCGGCGTCGTACGGCTCCTGCCGCCTGAAGGGCCCGAGCAGGGTGTCGATGTCGCTGCCCACGTCGTGCCCGGCGTCCTTGTCGACGGTGGTGACCAGCACCCCGCCGGGTCGCAGCACCCGCGCGCACTCCGCGATCACCCGCGGTGCGAACGGCAGCAGGTGCAGCACCCACACCGTGGACACCGCGTCCAGTGAACCCGCCGCGAACGGCAGCCGGCGGAGGTCGGCGACCACGACGCCGGGTCCGACGCGGGCCCTGGCCATCCGTGCCATGGCGGCGGCGCGGTCCGCTCCCAGCACGCGCAGCCCGGGCCGTGCGTACCGCTCCGTCACCAGGCCCGTTCCGCACCCCGCGTCCAGCAGCGTGCGCGCCTCCCCGGGCACCAGCCCGAGCACCGCCGCGGCGGCGGCCCGGGCCCGTGGTGTCCCGCCCCGGGTGGCGTCGTAGCGGGCGGCCTCCTGCTCGTAGTCCAGCACGACGGCAGGGTAGACCCGGGTCGGCGCGGGGGGCAGGGCCGGGCGGCACGTGGGCGTGACCGCGGGGCGCGCGCGGACCCCGAAGTGCGGGTGCGTGGGGGGCGGATGCGCGGAGGGCGGCGGACCGGGTCACCGGTCCGCCGCCCTCCTGCTGTGCGGTGCGAGGCGCCGTCAGTTGAAGGCGGACGGGTCGGGGCCGAGGCGGCCGCCGTTGTCGAGGGCGTCGATCGCCGCCAGGTCCTCGGCGTCCAGCGTGAAGCCGAAGACGTCGAAGTTCTCCTTGATCCGCGCGGGGGTCACGGACTTGGGGATGACCACGTTGCCGAGCTGGAGGTGCCAGCGCAGCACGATCTGCGCCGGGCTCCTGCCGTGCTTGGCGGCCACCGCCGCGAGCGCCGGCTCGTCGAGCAGGCCGCGGCCCTGGCCGAGCGGCGACCACGCCTCGGTGGCGATGCCGTGGGCCGCGCCGAAGGCGCGCAGTTCGGCCTGCGGGAGGTTCGGGTGCAGCTCGATCTGGTTGACGGCGGGCACGACGCCGCCCTCGTCGAGCAGGTGCTGCAACTGCGCGACGGGGAAGTTCGAGACGCCGATGGCACGGGCCCGGCCGTCGGCGTGGATCTTCTCCAGCGCGCGCCAGGTCTCCAGGTACAGGCCGCGCGCGGGGGTCGGCCAGTGGATCAGGTACAGGTCGACGTAGTCGAGGCCGAGCTTGGCCAGGGAGGCGTCGAAGGCGCGCAGCGCGTTCTCGTGGCCCTGGTCGGTGTTCCACAGCTTGGTGGTGACGAACAGGTCCTCGCGGGCGATGCCGGAGGCGGCGATGGCGCGGCCGGTGCCCTGCTCGTTGCGGTACAGCGCGGCGGTGTCGATGCTGCGGTAGCCGGCTTCCAGGGCCGTGCCGACGGCGTCCGCGGCCTCGTCGTCCGGAACCTGCCAGACGCCGAAGCCGAGCTGCGGCATCGTGACGCCGTTGTTGAGGGTGATGTCGGGGACCGTGCTCACAGGCGGCTGATCCTTTGGGTCGTCGATCGTTATCGGGGCAACTCCGACGTCAACGATCAAGACCGCACGCGCATTCCCGGCCCGCTCCCGGGGCACAGGGGCTCAGTGCCGGTACAGCGCCTCGATCTCCCGTGTGTAGGCCTTCTCGATGGCCTTCCGCTTCAGTTTCAGCGACGGCGTGAGCAGTCCCTCAGCCTCGGAGAACTGGCCGGCCAGGATGCGGAAGGTGCGGATCGACTCCGCCTGCGAGACCAGGGTGTTCGCGGCGACCACCGCCCGGCGTATCTCGGTCTCCAGGTCGGCGTCGTGGATCAGCTTGGCGATCGGCAACTGCGGTTTGCCGCGCATCGTCAGCCAGTGCCCGATGCCCTCCGGGTCGAGGGTCAGGAGCGCGGCGATGAACGGCCGGTCGTTGCCGACCACGACGCACTGCGACACCAGCGGGTGGGAACGCACCCGGTCCTCCAGCACGACCGGGGAGACGGACTTGCCGCCGCTGGTGACCAGGATCTCCTTCTTCCGGCCGGTGATGGTCAGGTAGCCGTCCTCGTCGAGCGCGCCGAGGTCGCCGGTGGCCAGCCAGCCGTCGTGCAGGACCTCCGCCGTGGCCTTGGGGTTGTTGAGGTACTCGGTGAAGACCTGCCCGCCGTGCACCCACACCTCGCCGTCGTCGGCGATGTGCACGGAGGTGCCGGGCACGGGCAGGCCCACCGTGCCGAAACGTGTCTGCTCGGGCGGATTGGCCACGGCGGCGGCCGTGGTCTCGGTCAGTCCGTAGCCCTCGAAGATCCGCACGCCCGCGCCGTCGAAGAACAGCCCGAGCCTGCGGTCCATCGCCGAGCCGCCGGAGAAGGCGTGCCGGACCTTGCCGCCGAGGGCCGCGCGCACCTTGCCGTAGACGAGCTTCTCGTACAGCTGGTGCTGCATCCGCAGTCCGGTGCTCGGGCCCGGGCCGGTGCCGAAGGCGCGCGCCTCGGTGGCCTCCGCGTGCCGTACCGCGATCTCGACGGCCTTCTCGAAGGGGCCGAGCTTGCCGCCCGCCTCGGCCTTGCGGCGGGCGCCCTGGAAGACCTTCTCGAAGACGTACGGGACCGCGAGCACGAAGGTCGGCTTGAAGGAGGCCATCGCCGGGAGCAGTTCGGCGGCGGCCAGGTTGGGCTGGTGGCCCAGCCGCACCCGGGCGCGCACCGCCGCGACCTCCACCATGCGGCCGAAGACGTGGGCGAGCGGGAGGAAGAGCAGGGTCGAGGCCTCGTCGCCGGGCTTGGAGTGGAAGACCGGCTCGTACTTGCCGATGACGTTGTCGGCCTCGGCCATGAAGTTGGCGTGGCTGATCACACAGCCCTTGGGCCGGCCGGTGGTGCCCGAGGTGTAGATGACGGTGGCCGGGCCGTCCGGGGTGACGGCCATGCGGTGCCGGTGGACCGTGTCGTCGTCGATGTCGGCGCCGTCCCGTGCCAGCTCCGTGAGCGCGTCGGAGTCCAGCTGCCACAGCCGGGCCAGCCGGGGGAGTTCGTCGATGACCGCGCCGATGGTCATCGCGTGGTCCTCGTGCTCCACGATGCAGGCGACCGCGCCCGAGTCGTGGAGCATCCAGCGCACCTGCTCGGCGGAGGACGTCGGGTAGATCGGCACCGGCTGGGCGCCGATCGTCCACAGCGCGTAGTCGAGGACGGTCCACTCGTAGCGGGTGCGGGACATCAGGCCGACCCGGTCGCCGAAGCGGACGCCGTGCGCGAGCAGGCCCTTGGCCACCGCGACGACCTCGTCCCGGAAGCCGGCGGCGGTGACGTCCTCCCACTCGGCGCCCTCCGGGCCGGTCCGGCGGCCGAGCACGACACGGTCCGGCTCCTCGGCGGCGGCGGCGAACACGGAGTCCGCCAGTCCGCCGACTTGGGGTGCCGTCACCAGTGGGGGGATGGTGAACTCGCGCAAGGTCGCTCCTCGGCCGCTCGGGCGGTTGCAGAAGCTACCCGATGGCGCGGCGGCGCGGGAGGGGGCCGGTGACCGGGTGTGAGGGTCCCCGGAGGGACCCCCGCACCCCGGTGACGAGCGGATTCCCCGTTACCGCAAGGAACATGAGGCCGGAAGGGGGCGTCCGGGCGGAAGGAAGCCCGTTCGGATCTGCACCAAATCCCCGCGCCGGGATCACCCCCGCTCTACAGCGGCAACGGGCTCCGGAACGCTCTGTTCCGGCGCTGTCGCCTGCGGTTTCGACCGTACGAGGACGAGCACGACCGCGCCCGCGAGCAGCCCCGCGACCCCGGCCGTCACCGCGGCCGCGTTCAGCCCGGACGCGAAGGCGGCGTGCAGCGCGTGGTCGGCGGCCGGGCGCTGGGCCTCGGGCACCCGCGCCAGCAGTCCCCGGGCGCCGCCGCCCGCGAGCACCCGGGCGGCGGTGTGCGGGTCGGGGACGCCGGAGTCGCGCAGCGAGTCCTCCATCCGGCCGGTGAGCAGCGTGCCGAAGACGGCGACCGCCAGCGCGTAGCCGAGCTGGCGGAAGGTGTTGACCGCGCCGCCCGCCATGCCCGCCCGCCGGGGCGGCACGGAGGCCAGCGCCGCGCCCGCGATCGCCGGGTTGACCAGGCCCACGCCGAGGCCGGCCACCACCAGGCCGACGGTGAGCGAGGCCCACCCGGAGTCCGCGTCCAGCACCGCCTGCGCCAGCGCCCCGGCGCCGATCAGCACCAGCCCGCCGCCGATCACCAGCCGGTGCGGCGCCCCGTGCAGGAGACGGCCGCCCAGCGCCGAGGCCACGAAGGCCGCCAGTGCCAGCGGGATCAGCACCAGGCCGCCGCGCACCGGGCTCAGCCCCAGCAGCGTCTGCAGCCACAGCGAGGTGTACGCCAGGACGCCGAACGCCGTGCCCGCGAGCGCGAAGGCGCCGACCGTGACGGCGGTGAAGGAGCGGTCCCGGAACAGCGCGAGGTCCAGCATCGGATGCGCGGAACGCCGCTCCACCAGGACGAAGACGGCCAGTGCCGCCGCCGCGCCGGCCAGGGTGGCCATCGTGCGCGCCGAGGCCCACCCGGCCTCGTCGGCGCGGATCACCGCGAAGGTGGTGAGCCCGGCGAAGGCGGTGAAGGACGCCGTGCCCGGCCAGTCGATCCGGGCGCCGCTGTGGCCCTTCGACTCGCTCACCACGCGCAGCGTCAGCGCGATGGCGACGACGCTGACGGGGAGGTTGACGAAGAAGATCCACCGCCAGTCCAGCGCCTGCGTCAGCAGACCGCCCAGCACCGGGCCGAGCGCCGCCGCGGCGCCGCTGACCGCGCCCCACACGCCGAGCGCCACCGAGCGGTCGCGCCCCTGGTAGGCCGCGCCGAGCAGCGAGATCGTGGTGGCGAACATCGCGGTCGCCCCCACCCCCTGCACGGCGCGCATGGCCACCAGCCAGCCCGCTCCGGGGGCCAGGCCGCAGGCGAGCGACGCGGCGGCGAACAGCGCGGTCCCCACCACGTACATCCGGCGGCGTCCTATGACGTCGGCCGCCGAGCCGGCGCCCAGCAGGAGGGCGGCGAGGGCCAGCGCGTACACGTCGATCATCCATTGGAGGTCGGACAGCGAGGCGTTGAGCGCACCCGCGATGTCCGGCAGTGCGACGATCACGATCGTCACGTCGATCAGCAGCATGAAGGTGCCGAGACAGACCGCCACCAGCGGTCCCCATTTACGCATGGTCTTCCCTGTTCCTCGTCGGTGTTCATCGCAGGCGTTCTTCCGTACCATCGCGAAGGACGGCACGGTTCCTCCAGCCACGGACGACAATGCGCCGGATTCCGACATCAGGAAGGGGAGAGCGATGGATTCCCACACCGTCGACGAGCTCGACCTGCGGTTGGTGCACGCGCTGCAGCTCGACGGGCGTGCTCCCTTCAGCCGGATCGCGGACGTGCTGGGTGTCTCCGACCAGACGGTGGCACGCCGCTACCGCCGTCTGCACGCCGATTTCGGGATGCGGGTGCTGGGACTGCCCGAGCAGGAACTGCTCGGCAGGACCCGCTGGGCACTGCGGCTGCGCAGCACGCCGGAGGCGGCCGAGTCGCTGGCCAAGGCGCTGGCCCGGCGCGAGGACACCGCGTGGATCTCGCTGATGTCCGGCGGCACCGAGGTCATGTGCATCACCCGGCCGCGCAGCCACGACGAGCACGACGCCCTGCTGCTGGGCCGGCTGCCGCGCACGCCGAGCATCGTGGAGATCGGCGCGCACAGCATCCTGCACACCTTCTACGGCGGCGCGTTGGGCTGGTTCGCCAAACGGGACGCGCTGACCGCCCAGGAGGCCGAGGCACTGCGGTTGCCCCCGTGCGAGCCGCCGGAGCCCGGCACGGTCGTTTTGGACGCCGCCGACGAGGCCCTCTTCGCCGTCCTCGCCCGGGACGGGCGCGCGACCTACCCCGAACTGCACCGGGCCACCGGGCTGTCGGAGTCCGCGGTCAAGCGCCGGCTGGAGCAGCTGCGCGCCTCGGGCGTGCTCTACACCGACGTGCAGCTGGACTCGGCGTGGATCGGCCACGACACCCGCGCACTGTTCTGGATCACCGCGGCGCCCGCGGCGCTGCACTCCGTCGGCACGGCGCTGGCCGCCCACCGGCAGACCGCCTACGTCGCGGCGACCACCGGCTCGTCCAACATCGTCGCCGTCGTCATCTGCCGCGACACCGCGGAGATGTACCGCTACCTGAGCGAGCAGGTCGGCGCGCTGGAAGGCGTCCGGCACGTGGAGACCGCGCCCTCGTTGCGCCTGGTGAAGCAGATCACGACCGAAGGGATCCACTGAGGGGCTTGCCGAGGGATCCGCCGAGCGATCCGTCGAGGATCGCCGCGGCGAGCGCGTCCGCCGCCTCCCGCGCCGCGGGCCGCCGGGCGCCGTGCAGCAGCACGAAGTCCACCCCGCCGAGCTCCGGCAGGCCCGCGCGCGTCGGCACCCGCACCAGGCCGGGCGGGACGAGCCCCTCGGCGTGCGCCATCACCCCGAGTCCCGCGCGGGCCGCGGCGATCAGTCCGCTCAGCGAGCCGCTGGTGCACGCGATCCGCCACGACCGGGCGTGCCGTTCCATGACCTCCAGCGCCCGTGCCCGGGTGATCGCCGGGGCCGGGTAGAGGATCAGCGGGACCGGCCGCCGCGCGTCGAGCCGGAAGCGTTCGCCGGCCACCCACACCAGCCGGTCCCGCCACACCAGTTCGCCGTGCGTGTCGCCGGCCGCGCGCTTGCCGAGCACCAGGTCCAGCCGTCCCGCGGCCAGCCGCCGGTGCAAGGTCGCCGACAGCTCGACCGTCAGCTCCAGGTCGACCTCCGGGTGCTCGCGCCGGAAGCCCTCCAGGATCTCCGGCAGCCGGGTCAGCACGAAGTCCTCCGAGGCGCCCAGACGCAGCCGCCCGCGCAGCCGGGTCCCCGCGAACCAGCCCGCCGCCCGCTCGTTGGCCTCCAGGATCGTGCGCGCGAAGCCCAGCATGGCCTCGCCGTCCTCGGTCAGCTCCACGCTGTGGGTGTCCCGCGCGAAGAACTGCCGCCCCGCCTCCTCCTCCAGCTTCCGCACGTGCTGGCTGACGGTCGACTGGCGCAGGCCCAGCCGCCGGGCGGCCTGCGTGAAGCTCAGGGTCCCCGCGACCGTGACGAAGGTCCGCAACTGCACCGGGTCGAACATGCCCCCAGCCTAGCGGCGGCCATCGCGAAACGTGATGACAGTCAGTGCGGTCACTGCCATTTACGATCGCGCGTGCGCCGGGCAAACTGGGAAGGTCACGTCCGTGCACCGATGAGGAAGTCCATGCGCCGCCTGCGTTACCCGCCCTGGCTCCCCCTGGACCCCTACATCGCGGCGCTGCTCGGCACCGTGCTGCTCGCCGCGCTGCTGCCCGCCAGGGGCGCCGGCGCCCATGTGGCGGGTGGGGCGTCCACCGGGGCCGTGGCGCTGCTCTTCTTCCTGTACGGGGTGCGGCTGTCCACCCGCGAGGCGATGGACGGGCTGCGCCACTGGCGGCTCCATTCGACGGTGCTGGCCTGCACGTTCGTGCTGTTCCCCGCCCTCGGCCTGGCGGCCCACGTCCTGGTGCCGTACCTGCTGACGCAGCAGTTGTGGACCGGTCTGCTCTTCCTGTGCCTGGTGCCCTCCACCATCCAGTCCTCGATCGCCTTCACCTCCATCGCGCGCGGCAACGTCGCCGCCGCCATCTGCGCCGGCTCCTTCTCCAGCCTTGCCGGTCTGGCGCTGACCCCGCTGCTCGCGGCGGTGCTGCTGGACGGCAGGGGCGCGGGCTTCTCGCTGGACTCGGTCCTCGGGATCGTGCTGCAACTGCTCGTGCCCTTCGTCGCCGGGCAGCTGCTGCGCCGGTGGATCGGCGGCTTCGTCCTGCGGCACAAGAAGGTGCTCGGACTGGTCGACCGCGGCTCGATCCTGCTGGTCGTCTACGCCGCCTTCAGCGAGGGCGTCGTCGGTGGCATCTGGCACCTGGTGACCCCGTTGCGGCTGCTCGGGCTGCTGCTGTCCGAGGCCCTGCTGCTGGCGGCGATGCTCGCGCTGACCTCGTACGGGGCGCGGCGGCTCGGCTTCGGCAGGGCGGACCGGATCACCATCGTCTTCGCCGGCTCCAAGAAGAGCCTCGCCGCCGGACTGCCCATGGCGACCGTGCTCTTCGGCGCTCAGGCCGGCCTCGCGGTGCTCCCGCTGATGCTCTTCCACCAGATGCAGCTCATGGTCTGCGCCGTCATCGCCAAGCGCTGGGGACGCCAGGCGGAGGCCGCCGCGCCCACCGCGACGAGCGCGCCCGGGACGCCCGCGCGCGGCGTCCTGGTGCACAGCTCCTCCGCGGCGCGCGGGGACGACAGCGCCTAACGCAGCGCGTTCACCACCAGGACGGCCAGGGCCATCGCGAGGAAGAGCAGGTAGGCGCCGAGGGCGCGCCCGCGGTCGCCGGCCCGCACCTGGCGGTACAGCGTCCAGCCGAAGATCGCCGCCTCCAGCGCGGCCCCGGCCACGCCCGGCACGGGCCACCACAGACCCGCGATCACGGCCGCGGCGCCGAGTGCGTGCAGCGAGCCGAGCAGGACCGGCACCCGGGGATGCCGGCCCTGGAGCACGCCGAGGCGGGTGAGTTCGTCCAGGCGTTCCAGACCCGGGCGGGCCCGGGCGAGCTGGGCGACGGCCGAGGGGACGACTTCGAGCAGCAGCAGGACGGTCAGGGTCACGGCGGCGGCGTACATGTCCTCGGCCCCGTGCCCTCAGCCCAGCCGGCAGATCACGAAGCCGGGGTAGGGGTGGCTGCCGGGGCGGTCACCGATCTCGTCGATCGCCCGCCGTATCTCTTGGAGCTGACTCACCGTCATCTCCAAGGGTGGTTCGTCCGGTTGGTAGGTGGTGCGGACCGGGTAGTCCACGCCGGGCTCGCGGCTCATCTCGATGTGGCAGCCCAGCACATGGCTGACCGGCCGTTCCCCGGCGAAGGCGATGAGCCGGTCGACGGTGCGGACGAAGGCGGCCCAGTCGGCGACGTACAGCCGGCCCGGGTAGACCGTGTCCCCGGTGAGGAGGAAGCCGGTGCGGGGGTCGTAGTAGGTGACGGCGGCCTCGTGGTGGCCGGGGGTCGCCAGGCACTCCAGGACCCGGCCGCCGAGGTCGACGCGGGCCACCGCGTCCGGGTCCGCGTCGAAGCCGAAGAAGGGCCACGCGCCGTCGCGGCCGGCCGGGACGACGACGGTGTCCGGGCGGTCCGCGAACTGCCCGTCGCCCGCGACGTGGTCGCCGTGCGCGTGCGTGTGCAGCACCAGCAGCCCGTACCCGTCCCGGGGATGCCGTTCCCGCCACGCGGCGACCAGCTCGTCCACGACCCGGCGCAGCGGGAAGAACGCGGCGGACTCCGTGGCCCCGGTGTCGATCAGGACGGCCCGCTCCTCGCCGAAGAGCAGGTAGAGGAAGGGCGCTTCGTAGTGGACCGCCTTGTTCTGCCGCAGTACGACGGTGTCCTCCGCGTACGCGAACACCTGGATGTCGGGGTCGGTGTTGTGCTTCGCGGACGGCGATCCGTGGATCCACCGCACGTCCAGGGGCTGTGTCACGGAGGTCATCCGGCTCCTCGTTCCTCGGGGCGGCGGCAACGGCGGGGCAGCGGCCCGGCGACCGGCAGCGTACGCGCCGTGTCCGCGGCGCGCACGACCGGCCTGGCCCCCGTGACGGCCGGGGCGTCGTTTTGTGCGCCCGCCCGGTCGGGAGGGACACTGTCCCCGTGACTTCTGAGGGCTCGGCGGAATCGTTTCTCCAGCGTATCGGCGCCTTCGCGGCGCCCGGGCCCGCGCACCGCGCTCTCGTCAGTGATCCCGACGGCGACACCACCGAAGCCGTCCACAAGGAGGTGGCTTCCTGATGGCCTCGCGCCTCGTGCTCGTCCGGCACGGACAGACCGAGTGGTCCAAGAGCGGCCAGCACACCGGCCGTACCGACATCCCGCTGACCGAGGAGGGGCGCGAGGCCGCGCGCCTGCTCGGCAAGCGGCTCGCCCGCGCCCCCTGGCACGACTTCCCCGGCGCACGGGTCCGCACCAGCCCGCTGCAGCGCGCCCGCGACACCTGCGAGCTGGCCGGTTTCGGCGACCGCGCGGAGCCCTGGGACGCCCTGCGGGAGTGGGACTACGGGGAGTACGAGGGCCGCACCTCGCCCGAGATCCGCGAGGAGCGGCCGGGCTGGGTGATCTGGCGCGACGGAGTGGTCGGCGGCGAGACCTCCTGGCAGGTCGCCAACCGCGCCGACGAGGTCGTGGCCTGGGCCAAGTCGGAGGACAGCGACGCCGTGGTCTTCGCCCACGGCCACTTCCTGCGCACCCTCGCCGCCCGCTGGCTGCGCCTGGACCCGATGCGGGGCATGGTGCTGAGCCTGGCCCCCGCGTCGCTCTCCGTCCTCGGCTGGGAGTACGGCGACCCGGCGATCACCCTGTGGAACGACACCGCGCACCTGCAGTGACCCGGCTCAGCGCGCCCACGGCGGGCTGAGCCGCGAGCCGTCGGCCAAGGACGCCTCCAGGCCGGTGCTGGTGGTCACCCACAGGGCGGCGGGCTCGTCCGCCGGATTCTCCAGGGCCAGGGAGCATCCGGCGGGCGCGATGGCCACGTCGCCGGGGGAGAGGTCGTGGCGCTCGCCGTCCAGGGTCAGCCGGGGCGCGCCGCCGAGCACCAGGAACACTTCCTCCCGGCTGATGACGTGCGCGGGACCGGCGGTGCGCGGCGGCACCTCGCCGCGCCAGGCGCAGATCTCCCGGCTGCCGGTGGCGGTCGCGGCGTACGAGACGAAACGGACGCCGTGCAGGTCGTGCACGTGGGCGTCGGAGGCGCGGACGACGGGCATGGGGACTCCTCACCGGAAGATGCGCAAGCAGCTTGCGCAAGTTACTTGCCTACATGCTCAAGCTGCTTGCGCACTGTGTCAAGGTGATTCCCATGAACGACGAAGAGGCCCTGGCCACGGACCTGGGCATCACCCTGCTCGCGGCCGCGGGCGCCCTCACCACCGCCATCCACGACGGCGTCGTCGCCCGCGGCTACACCGACCTGCGCCCCGCCCACGGCTTCGCCTTCGCCCGCATGGCCGCGAGCGGCGCCACCGTCACCGAGCTCGCCGGGCACCTCGGCGTGACCCGCCAGGCCGCCGGTCAGCTCGTCGACGAACTCGTCGCCAAGGGCTACGCCGAGCGCCGCCCGCACCCCGACGACGCCCGCGCCCGGCTGGTCGTCCTCACCGACCGCGGCCACGCCTGCACCCGCGCCGCCGAGGCTGCCGCCGCCGACGCCGTCCGCCCCTGGACCGCCGCCCTCGGCCCCGGCCGCGTGCGCGCCCTGACCGACGACCTGCGCCGCGTCGCCCCGAACGGCCCGGTCCGGCCCACGTGGTAGCCGGGTCCCGGACGATACGCGGCACCGCGGACGTCGCCGCGGACTTCACCGGCGACTTCGAGACGCACTTCACGCTGCCCGTCCCCCGGCCCGGCGACGAGGAGCGCATACGCGCCCGGGCCGAGCTCCATGGCCTCAAGTACACCCGCATCGTGCTCGACCGGGGAGCCGCCCCCGACCAGCCCATGCCGGCCCTGCGCGGCCGGGGCACCCTGCCCGTCCGGCGCGACGCCGCCGCGCGGTGGACCGGCCGGCCGCGTGCGGCGGGCTTCGACGTCGCACGGGTGAAGATCGAGGCCGCGCCCTGGAACGCGGACGTGCCCCGCACCGGCCGCGAGGCGCCGGCCCTGCCGTCCGGCTGCTCCTTCGAGCACCACGTCAAACTCGCCGTCGCGGACCCGGCCCGGCCGGCGGAGGTCCGGGCCGTCGCCGGGCAGCACGCCTCCCACGTCTCCCGCAACGCCCGCCGCGACCTCGGCGGCCGCGGCCACGAACGCTTCGTCATCCAGCGCTGCCGCGGCGTCGGCCGCCCCCAGGCGCGCCTGCGGCTCGACCCCCTGCTCGCCGCCCTCAGGGCGGCGGCCTTCCCTGTCGTGGAGGTGGAGGAGGAGTTCGTCGTGCACGACGACCGCCCCGCCCTGGACGACGGCTGGATCGACGAGGAGCCGGGCCGGTGACCGCCCGCGCGGAGCGCGACCCCGCGGCGGCCGCGCACCGGGCCGTCCTCGACCATCTGCTCCACCTGGTGGCGCGGTCCCCGCTCGGCGAACTCCTCGTGCTGCGCGGCAGCATGGTCATGCCCGCCTGGGTCGGCGCCGCCGCCCGCGAGCCGGGCGACCTCGACTGGATCGTCCCGCCCTCCCTGGCCGTGCCCGTCGACCCGCTCCATCCGTACCCGTACGTCGACGAGTTCGCTACCGTCCAGCAGTGGCCCGAGGCGGCCGACGGCGCGGCCGTCCACGAGATGTGGACGGAGGAGGAGTTCGGCACTGGCGGACAGCGGGCACACGTCCCGCCCGACCGGCTGCACTGGATCACGGACCCGGAACCCGACCCCTCCGGCGGCCCGCCCGGCGAACTGCTGGAACTGGTCCGCCGGCATCGCTACGCCGCCCCTGGGGTGCGGCTCGACCCGGAGCAGGCCCGCAGCGACGGGACCTGGATGTACGCGGACTACGACACCCCCGGCGTGCGCCTGGTCATCCCCTGGCACGCCGACGGGCTGCCCCCGGGCGAGGCCCGCGTGGACTTCGCCCGCGACGAACGGCTGCCCGAGGCGCCGGTACTGACCGCCGTGCCGCGCGGCGACGGCGGTCCCCCGGCGGTGGTGCGCACCGCCGACCGTGAACTCTCCCTGGCCTGGAAGTTGTTGTGGCTGCAGGCCGACGCCGCGACGGGGGAGCGCGCCCAGGGCAAGGACCTCTACGACGCGGTCCTCCTGGCCGAAGCGCCGGGGACCGCACTCACCCCGCGCCTGCTGCGCCGGGTGATGAGCCGGGAGCCCGGCCATCCCGCTGGGGCGTCCCGCCTCACGCGGGTCGCGCCGCACTCCGTCGACTGGGACGCCTTCCGCGCGGCGCACCCCTGGGTCGCCGGCACCGCCGCCGAATGGCTGGACCGCCTGAGCCTGGCGCTGGACGGCCTGCTGGACGGCCCGCCGGACGGGGGTGGCTGACGCCGCCGTCCGGGCGCCGCGGCCCGGACCGGCCTACGCTGTCCCACGGGGCCGTCGGCCCGCTCCGCGGCTCCCCTCCCGTGCCAGCAACGGAACGAAGGGCCGGCCCCATCGTGGCAGCAGCACCCGAGGCCGAACCGGTGTACCTCACCTACCAGCGCGGCGCCCTGCACGACCTGCCGGACGAGCCGGAGGCCTACGACGCCGTGCTCGCGCGCGTCGCGGAGGAGGCGCTGGCCCGGATCACCGCGGAGGGCAGTCTGGAGCGCCCCGGGTGCGTCCTGGACGTCGGCGACACCTCACTGGGCGTCACCTCGCTGCTGGCGCTGGCCTTCCAGCGCTCCGGCGGCGCGCTGGAGCACCTTGTCGAGCCGGTCCGCCGCAGTCTCGACTTCCACCTGCGTGAACGCGTCTACGTCCACGACAACCCGGGCTATCCGAATCTGCGGGTCCGTGACTCCGGGGTGCCGTACGCCCGTTACTCGCTCGGCGACGGCGAGCACCCCCTGGGGGACTGGCCCAGCACCGTGTGGGCGCTGCTCCAGGCCGTCAATCTGCTCGACGCCGCCGACGGGCTGCTCGGCCACGCGCACCGCACCGCGCTCACGGACCTGGCGCGCGGCTACTGGCGCCGGCTCACCGAGATCACCTGGTTCAACCCCCAGGACGCCACCAGCCAGGCCATCGGCTGCGTCGTGGGCGGCCTGATGCTCGCCCGCCACCTGCCCGCACAGGCGGGCGAGACCGTGCGGGCCACCGCCATGGAGCTGTACGAGCGGGAGGTGCGCGCCCGCCGGCTGGCCGACCGGGGCGCGCTGCTGCCCGCGGAGCACGGCGGCGCCTACGACAACAACTACGGCCCGATCTCGCTGTCCTTCCTCGCGCAGGCCCACCGGATCAGCGGCGAGGAGGTGTTCGCGGAGGACGGCGACGAGATCGCCCGCTACATCGACGCCCGGCTCTCCTCCTGCGGCTACGACGTCGGCGGCCCCCGCTACAGCGAGCAGCACTGCGGCTTCGAAGCGGTCCTGGGACTGCGCCACTTCAGCCGCCGCATCCACGGCGACCTGGGCCGCTACCTCGGCGACACCCGCTGGGCGCGGCACGCCGCCGGTCCCGACGGGGCCCTCGACGGGCACTTCGCCTTCATGCTGGTCTGGCAGACCCAGGACACCACGCACTGGCACCGGGCCCCGCGCAAGGGCGCGGTCCGGCACCAGTTGCGCCGCGAGGGCGTCAGCGTCTCCTTCGACGACCGCCTCACGCCCGCCCTCGTCGAGGCGGGCCGCACGGTGCTGCTGCCCGCCGCCGTCAACCGCCAGCACGGCATCGGCCCCGCCGAGGACGGCTTCCTGCTCACCCGGCCGTTCGGCCGGGTCCGCGTGCGGGACGCGGCCGCGGCGCCCGGCCTCGCGGCGAAGCTGGTCACCAAGCCCGTGGTCACCAGGGGCGGGGACCTGGTCCACACCCGGTCCCTGTACGTCACCGACGGCCTCCGCCTCTGGCTCGTCGTCGCCGTCGACCGCCGCCCCGGCGCGCCCTACCTGCTGGCCGGCCTCCCGTACGCCACCGCCCACGGCGACCGCCTCGCCAAACTCCGGCAGGCCGCCGGCGTCGACTTCGCGGTGCCGGGCCTGCGCCACACGACCGGCGGCGCGCTCGTCCTCGGCGGCATGGCCGTGGCGGGAGCGGCCGGACTCCGCCTCACCACACCGGACTTCCCCGGCACGGACGGCTCCGCCTACTTCAGCAGCGCCACCACGATCGACCTCACCCAGGAGCAGGCCGCCTTCCGGCTCGCCGCCGACCCGCGCGGCTTCGGCAACCCAGACGAGGGCTGGCGCCATATCGCCGCCACCACCGCCGTCGAGGCGCCCGCCGTCCGGCACGGCCCGGACGACCTCCACCTCTTCGCCGTCCGCTACGGCCCGGCCGGCACCGCCGACGAGCCGTTCCTCGCCGAGTTCGGCCGCGACGGCACCGACCTGGCCGTCCGCACCGAGGCGTTCGCCGCCCTCGTCGGCCCGCCCTCCGGCGACCGCAACGGCGACCCCACCCTCCGCCTCGCGGGCCATTCCTGACCCCCGTCGATCCCGGGGCCGCCGGCTCGCCGCTTCGAGCGGTGGGGGAGCGGCGGGATGGCTAGCATGCGGGGAGACGTGATCGCGCGCGAAGGAGGCGGGTCCAGCATGGCGGACGACCGTACGATTCCGGGCATCGACCCCACGGCCAAGCCGAGCGGGGAGGGCTGCGCCGGCTGCGGCGCGGGCGAGGGGCCGGGCTGGTGGCTGCACCTGCGGCGCTGCGCCGAGTGCGGGCGGATCGGCTGCTGCGACTCCTCGCCGTCCCAGCACGCTACGCGGCACGCCCGTGAGGCGGGCCACCCGTTCATCACCAGCTTCGAGCCCGGTGAGGACTGGTTCTGGAACGTCGAGACTGAGCAGTACTACGACGGTCCCGCCCTCCCCCCGCCGACCTCCCGCCCGGAGAGCCAGCCGTCCCCGGGCCCGCACGGCCGGGTGCCCGAGGACTGGCAGCAGCAGCTGCACTGACGCCGGAGGGAGCGGGTCGCGGCGCGGGCGGGACGCTACGCGTCCTCCTGCAGCCGCACCCGTGCCAGCTGCCGCGACTGCGCCACGAGACGGCCCGCCGAGTCCCAGACCTCGGCGTCCTCCTCCATGTAGCCGTCGGCGAAGTTGCGCGTGGAGTGCTTCAGCCGCAGCCAGCCCGGCGCGGGCCGGGCCCGGACGTGGGCGGTCAGTTCCAGGGTGGGTGCCCAGCCGCGTATGCCCAGGTCGAAGCTGACCGGCGGCAGCGCGTCGACGGCCAGCAGCAGCATCAGCGGATCCGGCTCGCGTCCGTCGGGCAGCCGCAGCCAGCCCTGGATCAGGCCGCGCCCGGACGGCGCCCCGACCGCCCAGCCGACCGTGCCCGGGTCCAGCCGCAGCTCGATCCGCTCCAGCATCGGTGAGATCTTCAGGAAGTCGGGCGGTGCCATGTCGGTGCCGACGCACTGCTCCGGCGGCGGCATCTGCGGGGGTGTCGCGGAGGTCCGCACGTCACCCGCGTGGTCGTGGCCGTCCAGGTCGCCGTAGGTGGCGATGGCGCGCAGCCGCTCCTCGCCGTCCTGCAGGACCGATGCCGTGCCGGTGGAGACCGTGCGGCCGCGGCGCAGCGTCTCGGTGCGCACGGTGACCGGGCCGGGGCGCGAGGTCGACAGGTAGTACGCGCTGATCGAGAACGGGTCGCGGTGTCCGCGCTCGCCCCCGCCGAGCTCGGCGGCCAGGGCCCGTCCGGCGAGGGCGAGCAGCAGGCCGCCGTTGATGCCCATGCCGATCCGCCAGCCCTCGTGGAGCTCGGCGTCGTGGAGCGAGGGATCGTCCGGGCGGGGGGTGAGGGCGGTTTCGCGGTCGAAACCGTAGGTCTCCGTCATCGTCAGCGTTCCTTGAGGTCGAGCGAGGTGAACAGGGCGTCCAGGGCCGCGTCGACGGACGCCGCGCCGGTCGCCAGGGCGAGCGAGCCCCACAGCCAGAGTTGCACGAGGCCGTGCAGCCCCGACCACAGTGCGCCGGTGAGCGCGCGGGGGTCGGCCGCCGGGTGCCAGCCGTCCGCCTGCGCGGCACGGACGAGCACGAGCAGGTGGTCGTCGAAGGCCGACAGGCTCACCCGGCCCAGTTCCCTGTCCCGGGGGTCGAGCAGGTCGTGCCGGAACATCAGGGCGAACATGGCGGGCCGGGCGAGGGCGTAGCCCACGTATCCGCGTGCCCCGGCCCGCAGCCGTGCCCGGGCCGAAGCCCCGTCGGCGCAGTCCCGTACGGCGGCCTCCGCCGAGGCGTTCAGCTCCCGGAACCCGGCCGTCGCCACGGCCGACAGCAGCGCCGCGCGGTGCGGGAAGTGCTTGAGCGGGGCGCCGTGCGACACATCGGCCCGGCGCGCGATCGCGCGCAGGGTCAGGCCCTCCACGCCGTCCTCGTCGAGCACGGCGAGAGCGGCGTCGAGCAGGCGGGCGCGGGGGTCGGTCGGCATGGTGGACAGTGTCCACCTCGGAGTGGACAGTGTCTACCCCCGCCTGTGCGCGCGACGGAGGGGCTGGTCAGCCCCGGCCGGCCGCCGGCGCGGGCAGGGCGATGCGTTCCTCGCCCGCGTACACGTTCATGGAGGTGCCGCGCAGGAAGCCGACGAGGGTGAGGCCCGACTCGGCGGCGAGATCGACGGCGAGGGAGGACGGGGCGGAGACGGCGGCCAGGACGGGGATGCCGGCCATCACCGCCTTCTGCGCGAGCTCGAAGGAGGCGCGTCCGGAGACCATGAGGATCTTCCCGGTGAGCGGGAGCAGGCCCTGCTGGAGGGCGCGTCCCACGATCTTGTCGACGGCGTTGTGGCGGCCGACGTCCTCGCGGACGTCCAGCAGTTCGCCGTCGGCGGTGAAGAGCGCGGCGGCGTGCAGACCGCCGGTCCGGTCGAAGACCTGCTGGGCGGCGCGCAGCCGGTCGGGGAGCGCGGACAGCAGGGCCGGTTCGAGCCGGAGCGGCGTGGCGTCGGCGATGGGCCAGCGCGCGGTGGTGCGGACCGCGTCGAGGCTGGCCTTGCCGCACAGGCCGCAGGAGGACGTCGTGTAGACGTTCCGCTCCAGCGTGATGTCGGGGACGGGGACACCCGGGGCGAGCCGTACGTCGACGATGTTGTACGTGTTGGAACCGTCGACGGTCGCGCCCGCGCAGTAGACGATGTTCGCCAGTTCCTCCGCGCGGCCGAGCACGCCCTCGCTGACCAGGAATCCGGCCGCCAGGGCGAAGTCGTCGCCCGGTGTGCGCATCGTGATGGCGAGCGGTTTGCCGTTCAGCCGTATCTCCAGCGGCTCCTCGGCGACCAGGGTGTCCGCCCGGTGGTCGATGGCGCCGTCCCTGATCCGCAGTACGCGGCGCCGTTCGGTGACCCGTCCCATGTCGATCAGTCCCGGTTCTGTCCGTGCGGGCGGCCGGTTCGGCCCTTGGTACAGAGGTTGCCATGCGAATGTGCGGTGCCGCGCGGCGCGACGTTCCCGCCATCCGTGCAGATTGTCTACAGCATCCCATTGCGTGGTCAAGGGCCGCGCACGCGTGGGCGACCACGGGGGTCAGAACACGTCCACGACGCTGCCGACGGTCAGGTACAGGGCGCCGGCGAACAGCGCGAGGGTGAGCAGGCCCAGGGCCGTGACGCCCGCGAGCCGGGCGTACCAGCCGGTGCCGGAGACCACTTCGGGGTGGTCCGGGTCGTACGTGATCTCCAGGCGCCGCGCGTCCCCCTCGACCTTGCGGCCGGTGCCCCGGTAGTCGTGGACGACCCCCTTGAGGTCGGTGAAGCGGTGGACGGTCACCGCCGGGCTCTCGCTGTCGGCGGGCTCCTCCCTGCGGTCGAAGACGGCGATCACCGTGATGCCGCGCCGGCGCAGGACCAGGCCCTTGTCCAGCTCTGTGAGGAATCCGGCCAGCGCGCCGACGCCGAAGAAGGCGGGCAGGACGCCGAGCCCCCACCGCAGCGCCCCCTCGCCGTCCACGAGCCGCCAGACGAGACCCGCGAGCCAGCCGAGTGCCAGCAGCAGACCGGTGACGCCCACGACGGCGTCGCCCGGGGTCGACTCCTCGGCGGGCTTCGTGTCCTGTGCGGGCCGGGCCCTGGTGGAGGTCACCTCCACCAGGGCCTGGCCGTCCTGCCGGGGTTCGGCCGCGTCGCGCGGCGGGAGCGCGGCGTTGACGGCCGACGCGAACACCGTCACGGCACGGGAGTTGTGGTGCCTGACGGAGTACACGGTCGCGGGCCCGCCCGCGGTGGTGAGGACGATCTCCGCGGTGCTGCCCTGCGGGCCGGCCGCGCGGACCTCCTCGATCGCGGCCACCGGAATGCGGCGCCGCTCGTGCCCTTCGCTCATGCACACGTCGTCCCCGTCGAAGCGGGCGGTCACACCGCCCCCTCGCAGGACCAACTCCGGCTGCTCGGCGGCGGATACCTCGCTCGTCACGAGATCACTGTAGGTGCCCGCCGCGGACCGCGGAACAGCGTCGCGGTCATGGTTTGACGCGCGGTGCCGGATCTGGGTACATCCGTGCGAATCTGCTGTGTCGTACGCCGACGGGGGCTGTCACTCGTGAGCACCACGGACGCCGATCAGGGGACCCAGCCCCCGGTCACCACCTGCTACCGCCACACCGGGCGCGAGTCGCACGTCCGGTGCACACGCTGCGACCGCTACATATGCCCGGACTGCATGCGGGAGGCGTCCGTCGGCCACCAGTGCCCCGAGTGCGTCCGCGAGGGCAACCGCGGTGTCCGCGAGGCCCGTACGGCCTTCGGCGGCAGGATCGCGACGTCGGCCGTGCCCACCGTGACGTACGCGCTGATCGCGCTGAACGTCGCCATGTACGTGGCCGAGGTGCTGCGCCCGGGCATCGTCGTCCGCCTGGACGGCCTCGGCCAGGGCCTGCTGGGTCCCGACGGGAACGGGTACGTCTTCCACGGCGGGGCGGTACCGCCGGGCTACCGGGCGATCGGTGTCGCGCACGGCGAGTGGTACCGGCTCCTCACCTCGTCCGTGCTCCATTCCGGCCCGACCGAGGGGCACTTCGGCATCACCCACATCCTGTTCAACATGGCCGCGCTCTGGAACATCGGCCGCGTGGTCGAGAGCCAGCTCGGACGCGCCCGGTACCTGGGGCTCTACCTGCTCGCCGCCCTCGGCGGCGGCGTGGCCGAGTACGTGCTCGCGCCGTACACCCCCGCGCTGGGGGCCTCCGGCGCCGTCTTCGGGCTCGCGGCCGCGTACTACATCCTGAGCCGGCGTCTGCACTACGACCCCCTCGGCGGCAACCAGCTGATCGTCACCCTGCTGGTGTGGCTGGTGATCTCCGCGGCCGTCACCTCCTGGCAGGGCCACCTCGGCGGCCTGCTCACCGGAGGCGCGCTCGGGCTCGCGCTGGCCTATGCCCCCGCCCGGCGGCGGACTCTCGTCCAGGCGGCCGGCGCGGTCGCGGTCCTGGCCGTCCTGGTGGTGCTGGTGCTGGTGAAGACGTCCCAACTCACCGGAGCCGCATAGGGGGAGCGGCACCGGCGCCGCGAGGTGTGAAGAGGGTCACGCACCGCGGCGGTGTCCCGACCGGGCCCCCTGCCCGGTAGACTGTAGACGAAAGCCAATCATCCCCGGAAAGGTTGGGGGCCGAGATGCTGTCCACTGGGCTGTCGCAGGGATCCGTGCCCAAACTGGAGCGTCCAGGGCCCCTGCGCGAGCGGGTGTACGAAGCGCTGCTCGAACTCATCATCACCCGCGCGCTGAGCCCCGGTCAGCATCTGGTGGAGACCGAACTCGCGGGCCACCTCGGGGTCTCCCGCCAGCCGGTGCGCGAGGCGCTGCAACGGCTGAACACCGAGGGGTGGGTGGATCTGCGCCCGGCCCAGGGGGCGTTCGTCCACGAGCCCACCGAGGAGGAGGCCGACCAGCTCCTCGTCGTCCGCGCGCTGCTGGAGACCGAGGCCGCGCGCCTGGCCGCCGCCAACGCCGGTGCCAAGGGGCTGGAACGGCTGGACGAGCTCTGCGCGACCGGGGAGGCCGCGGTCGAGGCCGACGACGTCGACGCGGTGGTGGCGGCGAACGCCGCCCTCCACGCGTACGTGATGGAGCTGGCCGGCAACGCGGTGCTCACCGAGCTCTCCCGGCAGGTCGACCGCCGGGTGCGCTGGTACTACACCCCGGTCGCCCGGCAGCGCGGCAAGCAGTCCTGGATCGAGCACCGTGAGCTGATCAAGGCCATCGCCGACCGCGACGCCGCCCGGGCGAGCGAGGTCATGCGCGCCCACACCGAGCAGACCCGGAACTCCTACCACCACCGCGCCGACAAGGACTGAGCGGGCCCGCGCGACGGGCCCGCCCGGTCACAGCAGCGCGTCGCCCTCGAAGTAGCCGAGCCGCTCCCGGTACAGCTCCATGTTGAGGCCGTTCGGGTCACGGATGTACAGGCTGTTGTCCACGCCCCGGTCCGGCCCGAGGTAGTCGGTGCCGGCCGCGTCCAGGCGCTCCTTGGCCGCGTCGAACTGCTCCGCCGTCACCGACAGCGCCAGGTGCTGCAGACCGCCGATGGTCTCGTGCTGCTCGGGGTGCTCGTGGCCGGGGAAGTCGAAGAAGCCGAGCAGGTTCCCGTTGCCGATGTCGAAGAAGAAGTGGCTGGAGCCCGCGTAGTCGCGGTTCTCCACCAGCTCCACCAGCGGGAATCCCAGGAACTCCTGGTAGAAACGGATGGTCTCCTCGACGTCGCGGCAGATGAACGCCGCGTGGTGCACCCCCGCCGCCGTCGTCGCCGGTCGCTTGCCGGGCTCGTGCAGATACTGCGTGCGCAGCTCCTCCCGCCGCGCCCGTACCGCTTCCAGCTCCTTGCCCTGCGGCTCACCCATGTCCGTCCCGCCTTCCAGCCCGCCGAAAATCCAGTGCGCCGGAACATATACCCGATTACCCTCCGGCCATGGTGACCTTCGACCGACTGGCGGCTTTCGCCCTGGTTTCGCTGCTGCTGGTGCTCATCCCCGGCCCCAGCGTCCTGTTCGTCATCGGCCGCGCGCTGGCCCACGGCCGCCGCGTCGCGCTGACCTCCGTCGCCGGCAACACGCTGGGCTCCTACGTGCTCGTGCTGGCCGTCGCGTTCGGCGTCGGCCCGGTCGTGGAACGCTCGGCCCTGCTGTTCGCCGCGCTGAAACTCGCGGGCGCCGCGTACCTGGTGTACCTCGGGGTCAAGGCGCTGCGGCACCGCAAGGCGCTCAGCATGGCCGCCGGGGAGCCGGGGGCGTCGCGCGGCGCGCTGCGCACGCTGGCCGAGGGTTTCGTCGTGGGGGTGTCCAACCCCAAGACGATGGTGTTCTACGCGGCCGTCCTGCCGCAGTTCGTGGACCGCGCCGCCGGGCACGTCACCACGCAGATGCTGCTGCTCGGCCTGGTGTTCAACGTCATCGCGCTCGTCTCCGACAGCACCATGGGCCTGGTGGCCTCCGCGGCCCGCTCCTGGTTCGCGCGCTCGCCGCGCCGCCTGTCGATGGTCGGCGGCGCGGGCGGCCTGGCCATGATCGGCCTGGGTGTGACGGTCGCCGCGACCGGGCGCACCGACTGATCACGGTGCCGCTCGATAGGCTGGGGCGTATGGACGACGGACACGCGGACGACGCAGCCGCACTGGAGCGCCTGCGCTACCTGCGCGGCAGTATCGACAACCTGGACGCGGCCCTGGTCCATCTGCTCGCGGAGCGCTTCAAGGCGACGCAGCAGGTGGGCGAGTTGAAGGCCGCGTACCACATGCCGCCCGCCGACCCGCGGCGCGAGGGCGAGCAGATCGCGCGGCTGCGGCAGATGGCCGAGGAGGCGCACCTCGACCCGGCCTTCGCGGAGAAGTTCCTCAAGTTCATCGTCGAAGAGGTCATCCGGCATCACAAGGCGATCGCGGCCGACCGCTCCGGATGACCTCCGCGTGGGCCTCAGCCGTGAGGTTCCACGGCTGAGGCTCCCGTCATGCCGTCCTGGCTCCCCACCGGCCGGACGAGGCCGGCCGGGGCGCGGAGCCCGGTGTCGCCGGGGTCACCGGTCCCACCGGGGGCTCCGCCGGCATCTCAGACCATCTCCCGGCTGATGGGCTGCGGGTTCGGCCGGATGTCCTTGACCCGGGGACGGCCCGGCTGCCGCAGGAACATCGACAGACCACCGGTGAACAGACCGATGCAGCCGGCCAGGACGAAGGCCCCTCCGTAGCCCCAGGCCCCCACGACGACGCTGCCGAGGCCGGCGCCGACCAGGCCGGAGACCAGCTTGGAGCTGTACACCAGGCCGTAGTTGGAGGCGTTGTTGTTCTCACCGAAGTAGTCCGCGGTCATCGCGGCGAACAACGGGAAGATCGCCCCGCCGCCGAAGCCCGAGATCATCGACGCCAGCAGGAACAGCGGCATGCTGCCCATCGAGCCGGAGAAGTAGACCGCGAACTGCGCCAGGCCCAGCACCACGCAGACGAAGGTCAGCGTCTGCCGCCGCCCGTACCGGTCGGATATCCAGCCGATGACGCCGCGGCCGGTGCCGTTGACGATCGCCTTGAGGCTCATGGCCAGGGCCACGATGCCGCCCGCGAAGCCCATCTCGTCACCGAAGTCGACCTGGAACGAGATGCCGAAGATGTTCACGCCCGCCGTGCAGAGCAGGCAGAACCACATCAGCGGCAGGACGCCGGTCCTGACGGCCTCCATCGGGGTGTACTGCTTGACCGCGGGCGGGTTCTTCTCCAGCGCCCGGCGCACCCGGGGGTCGTCGGAGACCGCGAGCGGGTCGATGTGCGCGGGCCACCAGTTCTTCGGCGGGTCCTTGAAGAAGAAGCCGCTGACCGCGACGGCGAGCGCCAGGCCGATACCCACCACGACCAGGATGTTCTCGTAGTTGCCCAGGTCCATGTAGGACTTGAACAGGAAGATGAAGGGTACCGACCCGTAGGCGAAACCGCCGTTGACGAAGCCGGTCTTGCCGCCCTTGCGCTCCGGGTACCACTTGCCGACCATGTTGATGCAGGTCGCGTAGACGAAGCCGGCACCGCCACCGCCGAAGAAGCCGAAGCCCAGGTACGCCCAGAAGACATTGGGCGCGTGGGCCAGCGACAGGTAGCCGACGAGGGTGCCGGCCGCGCCCAGCACCATCGCCGCGCGCGCCGACAGGGTGCCGTTCTCCCGCATCTTGCCGGCCGGGAAGGCCACCGCCGCCTGGAAGAGGATCCAGACGCCCAGCAGCCAGAAGATGTGCGCGCCGTGCCAGTTGTGCGCGTCGGAGAGCGTGTCCTCGGCGGAGGTGAACGCGTACTCCGAGGAGCTGATGGCCATCATGGCGACCCAGGGGAGGATCACCATGGTCCACCGGGGCCGCCCCATGATCTGCCGGTCGGATTCACCGATCCGGTACGTGCGTCCGTTGCGGTCCGTCACCTCCGTGTAAGAGCTGGGTGGTTGAGACGATGTCGATGACGCCATTGTCGTTCCCCTTGCCTCGTAAGAGCCGGGCCAGCGCCCCCTGGACGGTTCTCTTGTGGTGCTTCCGGGGCGGGAGGTCCGGTCGCGCGTGTCGCGGGACCGGTGCCGCCCCTTGTGCTCCGCTCGCAAGCGGGAGCGACTGCCCGGTACGACGCCCTCCGGGCAGGATCGATCACGGCGGCGCACCGCCGGTGACGTTCCCGGCTGGGGTCGCCGGGCGCGGCAGCGTCGGGGCGTTCCCCGTGTGCGTCGTGTCTTCCATGGCTCAGATCACTCCCTGGGTTCTGAGGGTCGGCAACTGGTCGTCCCGGAGGCCGAGTCGCCCTCGTGGCGGCGGGTCGGGGTCCTTCCGTTCGGGGCCGGTGCGCAGATCGTTCGTGTGATTCCGTTCAGGAGTCTGTACATTGCATACAGCCGACGAATACTGTATGCAGACCGTTATCCCCCATCGGCAAGCCGGTGTCCAGAGGTGTGCACCGGATTCTCCGCCGACTCCAGTCAGGGCAGGTGCGTTTGACGATGGATCTGTTCGAGTACCAAGCACGGGAGCTCTTCGCAGGTCACGGCGTCCCCGTGCTCGACTCCTTCGTAGTGGACGATCCCGCGGAGGCCCGGGCCGCGGCCGAGCGCCTGGGCGGGCGCGTCGTGGTGAAGGCCCAGGTCAAGACCGGCGGCCGCGGCAAGGCGGGCGGGGTGAGACTCGCCTCCGACCCCGCGGAGGCGGAGGCCTCGGCCCGCGCGATCCTCGGCATGGACATCAAGGGGCACACCGTCGGCACGGTGATGCTCACCGAGACCGCCGACATCCAGGACGAGTTCTACGTCTCCTACCTGCTCGACCGCGCGGAGCGCACCTTCCTCGCGCTGGCCTCCGCCGAGGGCGGCATGGACATCGAGGAGGTCGCAGCCACCCGGCCCGGGGCCCTGGCCCGCGTCCCCGTCGACGCGGACGAGGGCGTCACCGAGGACAAGGCCCGCCAGATCGCCGCCGCCGGCGGGCTGCCGGACGAGGCCGTGCCCGTGCTGATCGCGCTGTGGGAGGTCTTCACCGAGGAGGACGCCCTCCTGGTCGAGGTCAACCCGCTGGTACGGACCGAGGACGGCCGCATCCTCGCCCTCGACGGCAAGGTGTCGCTCGACGCCAACGCCCGCTTCCGCCACCCCGCCCACGCCGCGTACGAGACCCCCGGCGAGGGCGACCCCCTGGAGGCCGCCGCACACGCCAAGGGCCTGAACTACGTCAAGCTCGACGGCACGGTCGGCGTCATCGGCAACGGCGCGGGCCTCGTCATGAGCACCCTCGACGTGATCGCCCACCACGGCGGCGCCCCCGCCAACTTCCTGGACATCGGCGGCGGCGCCTCCGCCCAGGTCATGGCAGACGGCCTCGGCGTCATCCTCTCCGACCCCGACGTCACCTCCGTCCTCGTCAACGTCTTCGGCGGCATCACCGCCTGCGACGCGGTCGCCGACGGCATCGTGCAGGCCCTCGGGCTCGTCGACCTCACCAAGCCCCTCGTCGTGCGGCTGGACGGCAACAACGCAGAGCGCGGCCGGGCCGTCCTCGACGCCGCCGCGGCGTCGCTGGGGCCGCTCGTACAGCAACTGGACACCATGGACGGCGCGGCCGCGCGGGCCGCCGCGCCCGCAAGGAGCTGATCGCGATGGCCATCTTCATCGACCGCACCAGCAGGGTGATCGTCCAGGGTATGACCGGCTCGCAGGGCATGCAGCACACCCGGCGCATGCTCGCCTCGGGCACCGACGTCGTCGGCGGCGTCAACCCGCGCAAGGCCGGCACCCACGTCGAGTTCGACGGGCGCATCGTCCCGGTCTTCGGGTCGGTCAAGGAGGCGATCGGCGCCACGGGCGCCGACGTCAGCGTCGTCTTCGTCCCGCCGCCCTTCGTCCGCGGCGCCGTGGACGAGGCCGCCGACGCGGGGACCCCGCTCGTGGTCGTCATCACCGAGGGCGTCCCCGTCCACGACACCGTCGCCTTCCGCGCCCGCGCCACCGCCGCCGGGACCCGCGTCATCGGCCCCAACTGCCCCGGACTGATCAGCCCCGGGCAGTCCAACGCGGGCATCATCCCGGCCGACATCACCACCGCGGGACGCATCGGGCTCGTCTCCAAGTCCGGCACGCTGACCTACCAGCTGATGTACGAGCTGCGCGACCTCGGCTTCTCCACCGCCGTCGGCATCGGAGGCGACCCCGTGATCGGCACCACCCACATCGACTGCCTGCGCGCCTTCCAGGACGACCCCGACACCGACCTCATCGTGATGATCGGCGAGATCGGCGGCGACGCCGAGGAGCGGGCCGCCTCCTACATCTCGCGCCTGGTCACCAAGCCCGTGGTCGGCTACGTCGCGGGATTCACCGCCCCCGAGGGCAGGACCATGGGGCACGCCGGCGCCATCGTCTCCGGCTCGGCGGGCACCGCCCGGGCCAAGAAGAAGGCCCTCGAAGCCGCGGGGGTCGCCGTCGGCAGCACGCCCTCGGAAACCGCACTCCTCGTCCGCGGGCTGCTGTGATGACCGGCACCGAGGACCTGCTCATCCGCCGTCACCACGTCGGGGCCGCCCTGGCGCCTCTCGACCCGAGGAAGCGCGAACCCCAGACGCGCGTCGCGATCATCGCCTGCATGGACGCCCGGCTCGGCGTCGAGACGATGTTCGGCCTGCGTCCGGGCGACGCCCATGTCATCCGCAACGCGGGCGGCTGCGTCACCGAGGACACGCTGCGCTCGCTCCGGCTCAGCCAGACACGGGAGGGCACCCGCGAGATCGTGCTGGTGCACCACGAGGACTGCGCGGCACTGAGCGACCCGGCCGAGGATCTGCTCACGTGCATGGCCCGCCTCGGTGACGGCGCGCAACTGCCCCACACCGAGGCGCTGCGGGGCTTCCTCTACACACGCAATGGCGCGCTGCGCGAGGTGCGCCGCATGTGACCCCCGATGCCCTGCGGCCCCGGCACCGTACGCTCTCCGGCCCCCGCCGGCGGCGTACGGTGCCGCGCTCCCGTTCCCCCGGATACGCAGGTGAAACCCGTCCCGAATCCTTGGTATCGTTGTCCATGTCGCCGCGGGGATGCCCCGCGGTCGGACACCCGGTCCGGGTGGCGGAATGGCAGACGCGCTAGCTTGAGGTGCTAGTGCCCTTTATCGGGCGTGGGGGTTCAAGTCCCCCCTCGGACACAGCAGTCAGAGCGTAGGAAAGTGCCGGCTGGGAGCGATCCCGGTCGGCATTTGTGCGTTCCCGGGGCACGCAGGCACGCGAGGGGGCCGCCACGCGGTCCGGGCGCGCGGAACAGCCGGTGTCCCGGCTGCCCGTGGCGCTGCGGAGCGTAGCGGCCCCCTCTCCCGGCGGGTTCCTCAGAGCGCCTCCGGCAGCGCCGCGGCGCCCACCCCGTGGTGCACACGGTCGAGGAGCGCGGCGTACGCGGCGATCATGCGGGTGCGGCTGAAGCGTTCGCGGCTGAGGGTCAGGGAGACGGCGAATTCGGCCCGGCGGTCGAGGGCCTCGCCCCAGGCGGACATGATCGCCTCGGGGTCCTGCGGGGTGATGATGCCGTGGCCCGCCACGATGGCCGCGGTGTCGCCGACGTCCGTGGCGACCGGGATGGCGCCGCACATCATGCCCTCGATCAGGCACAGCGGCGCCGCCTCCCCCGAGGAGGACGTCAGGGCCACCACGTCGGAGGCGGCGTAGACGGTCTCCATGTCACCGCGCACACCGAGCAGGTGGAGTCCGCGGGGAAGGTGCGTCCCGTCGCCGAAGGCGGCCGCGATGTCCGCGCGCAGCGCGAGGTTGGCCTCGGTCATGCCCGCCCCGCACATCAGGACGTGCCCGCCGGGCTCGCGCCGCAGCCACGCCTGCGCGGCCCGCAGGAGCAGCGGCACGTTCTTCATCGTGGCGTACCGCGCGGCGAAGACGACCACCGGCGCGGAGTCCGGGATGCCCAGTGCGGCCCGCAGCAGGACCCGGCGCGCCGGGTCGGGCCGGAAGCGCAGCAGGTCCACACCGTTCGGGATGACGTGCAGCAGTTCACCGGGGATCCCGGCGGCCTCGTACGCGACGCGCGTGGACTCCGCGCAGCAGACGCAGGCCGCGATCCTGCCGCCGGCGACGGCGGCCTTCAGCTCGTCCAGGGCGGGGCCCTGGTTCTCCGGGTCGGAGCGGTGCAGGCAGACCACGACGGGCCGCAGCGGCAGGCCCGCCTGATTGAGGAGTTCCAGGGGCTGTTCCTTCAGCGACAGGATGACGTCCGCGGCCGCCGTCGCCCGCGCCGTCGTCGCCAGTTCCGGGCCGGTGAAGGCCGTCGGGCCCCCGGTCGGGCCGAAACTGCGGCCCAGGGAGGTGACTTCCACACCGGCGGCGGTCAGCGACCGGTAGCAGGCGTCGTCCTCCATCGGCTGGCGGGTGGCCTCGCGGTGCACCTCGCCGTGCATGCTGAGCACGCTGTGGTGCTGGCCGCCCTCGCGCAGTCCGAGGACGACGTCGCTGTGCAGGATCCGGGCCCCACCGGAGAAGAAGCCCTCATAGACCGAGAGCACACGCAGTCCGTGCGTCACGCGCACACCATCACCCGCCTTGCAGAAGTACCGAACGACCCCCGTGAACTGCGGGTTAGCCGATATCTGGGGGTATGGAGATGACGTCGGCCTGAACACGGCCCTGCGCCTGGACGTACGATCGGTTGTCTCCGGCCCAACAACCCGAGCCGGGGTCCGTACGGCACAAATCGGGCCTCCGCGAGGGCATCCGGGCGGTGAGGACTTCGACGGGTTTGCCCTCCAGTTGGGGCGATTCGAGCAGGGACCCGGCGCCGGCCGCCCCCGGCGGGCCGGGGTGATCGAAGCACGCATATGGGTAGAAAACCCCCGTACACTGCCAACGGACAGGAAACCTCCGTGATGAGCAGCCGGACAGTCGCAGGCCACGACCGCGAAACCGTCCCCGCTCGTACCCTGGGCGGCGATGTGGCGGCGGTGCTCTACCGCGCGCTCCGCGACGCCGCGGACCGGCTGGACGCCGTCGCGGCGGCCGTCTATCTCCTGGACAAGGACAGCGGCGAGCTCAAGGCGACCATGATCGGCGGCTCCTCACCGCCGGTGTTCACCCTCCCGGGACACATGGCGCCGGACGCTCCCTATGCCTCCGCACGCGCCCTGGCGGCCGGAGGGGTCGTGGTGCTCACCGACCCGGACCCGCAGTTCGACGACCTGCACGACCTGCCGCACTACCCCTACGCCGTCGCCGCGGCCCCGCTCGTCACCGACGGCCTGCGTTTCGGCGCGCTGTCCGTCCTCCGTGCGGAGACCCAGGGCGGCTACGACGACGCCGACCGCGCGCGGCTGGCGGGGCTCGGCGAGCGGCTCGCGCAGACCCTCTCCGCGCTCGCAGGGCGCGGCACGGTGGTCGTGCCGGGCCACATGCCCGTGCTGGTGCCCATCGACCGGGTCGGCCGCGCCGAGACGGTGGACGAGGCCGCCGGCGACGTCCTGTGGGGGGTGCGCGGCGTCGCCGGATCCGCGGGCATGAGCCTGATGTACCCCCTGCGCCGGCTGTCCGACATGCTCAACCAGGCCACGACCATGGACCAGGTCGTCGGGGCGGCGCGGTTCTGCGTGATGGCCCCGTTCCAGGCCAGGGCCCTGGTGCTGGCGTCCGTCGGCCGGGGCCGCCTCTGGGTCGTCGGGCACAGCGGCGTCTCCACTGACCTGGCCCGCAATCTCCACGGCAGCGGGCTGCACACCAGGGAGCCCGCGGCGGAGGCGGTCCGGCGGCGCACGCTCGTCGTCTCCGGCCGCTGCGCCCCGCTCGCGGTGGGACCCCTTCCTCCCGACGACGGGGCCCCCTCCGGGGCCTACCTCCCCCTCGTCGGGAACCGGCACGTCATCGACCTCCCCTACATCGGGAAGGACGACGTCGTCGGTGTGTGCTGCCTGGAGTTCGACGGCCCCCGCCGCTTCTCGCCCGAGGAGCGGGCCGTTCTGGCGATGATGGCGGCCTGCATGGGGCCGGCCGTCGAACGGGTGGAACTGGGCCGCGAGCGGCACGCACTCGCCGAGAGCCTGCAGAAGAGGCTGCTCCCGCCCGTGCTCTCGGAGTCGCCCCAGCTGACGACCACGGCCCGCTACGAGCCCGCCTCGTCCACGTCCGAGGTCGGCGGCGACTGGTACGACGTGATCGAGGTGCCGGGCCGTCGTGTCGTGCTGGTGGCGGGCGACGTGGAGGGCCACGGCATCGAGAGCGCGGCCCTCATGGGCCAGCTGCGCGGCGCCGTGGTGGCCTACGCGACCGAGGGGCACCGGCCCGCGGCGGTCATCGACCGGACCGGCGCGCTGCTCGCCCGGCTCGGCACCGATCTGCTCGCCACCTGCTGCGTCGTCGCCCTGGACACCACCGACGGGGTGACCGAGGTGGCCTTGGCCGGCCATCCACCGCCGCTCGTCATGGGGCCCGACGCGGGCGTCACCGTCCTGGAGGCGCCCCCCAATGTGCCACTCGGTGTCTGCGTCCCCGGCTCCTACCGCACGCGGGAGCACACCGTCCTGCCCGGGTCGGTGCTCATGCTGTACTCGGACGGGCTGGTGGACCCGCGTGTGCCGGACCTCACCGCCGCCGCGACCGCCCTGTTCCGTGAGGGCGAGTGCACGTCGGGGGACAACCTCGAAGCGTTCGCCGACCGCGTCATCGCCGGGATGCCGGGGTTCCAGCAGCGTCGCGACGACGCCGTACTGCTCCTGGCGCGTTTCGAGGGCGCCGACGTCCGGGACGCCTCCCGGACGGGGCACCTGCACCTCCAGGAGCACGACCTGCTGGGCGTCAAGACCGCCCGGGGCTTCGTGGCGGACTCGCTGCGCGCCTGGGGCCTGGAGGAGATGTCGGAGGACCTCCAGCTGGTCGCCTCCGAGGTCGTGACCAACGCGCTCATCCACGCGGGCAGTGACGTCGACGTGCGGCTGCGTGCCCTCGACGACAACATCCGCATGGAGGTCCGGGACTCCGCCAGCGACCCGCCGGTGCCCTCGGCCTTCTCCCTGACCGAGGAGGGCAGTTCCCAGGCGGAGTCCGGACGGGGCCTGTACCTCGTGGACGCGCTGACCAGCGCGTGGAACAGCTCGCCGAACGGGCGCGGCAAGACGGTCTGGCTGGAGATGACGATCCCGGGAAACTGAGGCGGCCCCCGCGCCGCGGTCGCACCGGCGGTCAGCGGCCGCCGGCGCACGGCGGGTCGTAGGGCAGGTCGGGGGAGACGTACTGCTCCCACAGCCCGGGGGTCAGCGCGGTGCCCGTGGCAGCGCACAGCGCGGCGCGGGCGCGGCCCATGTCGGTCTGCCACAGCCGTACGGATCCGTCGGCGCCGCCGGTGATCAGTACGCCCTGGGACGGGCGGAACGCCAGGGCGTCCACCGAGCCCGCATGGCCGGTGACCGGCAGACCGTAGGCGGCCGGGCGGCCGGGGTCGGTGGTGTCCCACAGCCGGACCTGCCCGACGGCGTCGCCGCTCGCGAGCAGCCCGTCGCGCGGCGCGAAGCCGACACCTGTGACCATGCCGCCGGAGACCAGCGGGCGGCCGACGGCCCGCGGAACCGGTGAACCGGCCACGTCCCACAGGCGGATCTTGCTGTCGCCGTGGCCCGTCGCCACCAGCCGCGCGTCCGGGCTGACCGCGAGCGAGAAGATCACCTGCAGGGTGGGCGCACCGCCGCGCAGCACGGGAGGCGTGCCGTCGCGCACGTCCCACGTGCGGACGAAGCCGAAGGCGCTGCCGCTGTACACCCGGGTGCCCGACGGTGCCGCGGCCAGGGCCTTGACCGGCAGGGTCTCGCCCGGCAGTTCGCCGCCCAGGGCGACGGGACGGGCCGGGTCGGAGACGTCCCAGGCGCGCAGCCCGCCCGTGAAGCCCCCCTGCAGGACCAGCCCGGCCGCGATCAGGGTGTGCCCCTGGGCGTCGAACGCCAGCGCCGCGACGGGCTTGCTCTGGCCGGCGGGGGCCCGGCCGCGGACCTCCACCGGCCGGGCGGCCGACGAGACGTCCCACAGCCGTACCCCGCCGCCGGTGTCCCCGGTGGCCAGCAGCGGTGAGCCGGGCCGGAAGGCCAGCGCGTTCACGCCGGTGCGGAACGGCGGGAGGGCGCCGAGGCGGGTGAGTCGTGCCGGGTCGGAGACGTCCCAGAGGGTCACCTGGAGACCCGCGGCCACGGCGAGCAGCCGGCCGTCCCCGGACACCGCCAGCGCGCCGGCGCCGAACCCGTCAGCGGTCACGGCCAGGGTCCGCGGCAGGCTCCAGAGCAGGACCTTGCCGTCCCCGCTGCCGCTGGCGAGGGTGTGCCCGGACGCGTCGAAGGAGAGGCTGTCGACCAGGGTGGTGTGTCCGTGCAGGGTCGGCACGAGCGGCCGGGTCGCCGAGGGATTCCCCGCGTTCCAGATGTTGATGCCGCCGGAGTTGTCGCCGGTGGCGAGCAGCCTGCCGTCAGGACTGAAGGCGACGGCGGAGGCCGAGCTGCTCAGGAACAGCTGATCGGCGATCGTCGGCCGGCGCCGGTCGGCGAGGTTCCACAGCAGCACCCGGTTGTCGGCCCCGGCGCTCGCCAGCACACGCCCGTCGGGGCTGAACGCCACCTGGTTGACGAGGGCCGTGTGGCCCTTCAGCCCGTCGCCCAGGGCGGACGGGTGGGCCCGGTCGGCGACGTCCCAGAGCCGGAGCAGCACCGAGCGGTCGGTCCCGGCGGCGGTGCCGCCGGACACCGCGAGGGTCCTGCCGTCCGGGCTGAAGGCGACGGAGGCCACGCCCTGCCCGGTCACGGAGCCCACGGTGGCCAGCCGCTTCGGATGCCGGGGGTCGGCGACGTCCCACAGTTGCACGTCGCCGCCGGCGGTGCTGCCCGCCTGCAGGACGGTGCCGAGCGCCAGGGTCCGGCCGTCGGGGCTGAAGCTCAGGCCCGCCACCGTCCCCTTCGAGGCGCCGACCGGCGCGGACAGCGCCACGGGGTGCGCCGCGTCGGTGACGTCCAGGATCTGGAATCTGCCGTCCGAGCTTCCCCAGGCGAGCAGGTCCCCGCGGGAGTCGTAGGCCACCGGTTGCACGCTGACGTCAGGCCCCAGGGAGAACCCCTTGGTCAGCGGTGCGGGACGGGTGGCCGTGGAGGCGTTCCACAGCCGCAGCGTGCCCGCGCCGACGGCCAGCCGGCCGCGCGGGCCGAAGGCGACCGAGTGGACGGTGCCGAGCTGCTGCGGCAGCGGCGTGGGCAGCACCGCGCCGGCCCCGGTCACCAGCCGGGTGCGCAGCGCGGCCGTCGGGCGCATCCGGTAGGCGACGAGGTCCAGTTGGGCCGCCAGCGCGGGGTCGGAGTCGCGGCGCCGGTCCGCCTCGGCGGTGACCCGGTTGAAGATCGCGTCGTCGCGCTGGTCCAGTGCGGCGTGGCGCTGGTCGAAGGCGAAGGCCGCCAGCGCGGACGCCAGAAGGGCGAGCACCGTCACGGTGGCGACGGCGGCGCGCCTGACCGTCCGTCCGCGCCGCTGCGCCAGGGCGGAGGCGTCGAGGAACTCGGTGATCAGCGGTGCAAGGTCCTCCTCGGGAGCCGTGGACGTCCAGCGGCGGGCCAGCTCCAGGCGTGCGCCCCGGAACAGGTGTTCCTTGTCGCGTCCCCCGCTGCGCGCCCAGGCCACGGCCGCCTCCGACACCTCCTGCCGGACCAGCGCGCCCTCCGGCCCCGGGCCGGTCCACGCGCGCAGCGTCGACCACGACCACAGCAGCGACTCGTGGGTGATCTCGATGGTCCCCTCGCCCCACCGGACGTCCTCGGAGCGCTCCCCGTGCGGATCGGCCCACAGGTTGTCCTGGGTGAGCAGCCGGGCGGCGGTGAACGCGTCCACCACCGGCCGGACGGCCGGGACGTCGGCCGCGACCAGGAGCAGGTCCCGGCGGGTCCTGCGGCGCCGGGTCACCTCCCCGTTGTCGCCGATCCGGACCAGGGCGAGGAACAGCTGCCGGGCGGCTTTGCGTTCGTCGGCCGACAGCTTGCGGAACACGCCCTGCGCCGTCTCGTCGACGGCGCCGTCGATGCCGCCGGTGCGGTGGTAGTCGGCCACCGTCATCCGGTCGCCGCTGCGTGCCTGCCAGGTCGCGTAGAGGGCGTGGGCGAGCAACGGCAGCCGCCCCGCCTCGTAGGCCCCCTCGCCGTGCCGCGCGCCGCCGCGCAGATCACCGAGCACGACGTCGGCCAGTCCCGGTTCCATCGACAGCCCCGGTACCCGCTCGGCGGGTGCCTCGACGGCCTCCCGTACCTCGGCCTCCGTCATGGCCCCGACGATGACCTGGTGGTCGACCAGTGCCTCGCGCAGGTACGGGAACGGCGCGCAGTGGCCGTAGAAGTCCGCGCGCAGACCGAAGACCGCCAGGGCGAGCGGTTCGCGGTCCTCGCCGGGAGCGGTGAGAGCGGCCAGCAGGTCCAGGAACCGCGCGCGGGCGGACTCGTCCTCGCAGGCCGTGAACAGTTCCTCGAACTGGTCGACGACCAGCACCAGCCGGCCGTGCGGGGGGAGGTCCAGCCGCTCGCGCAGCAGGGCGCGCAGCGCGTGCGGACCGGAGTCCGCCGCGGCCCGGACGAGCGACTGCCCGGCGCCGGTGAGGGCGGCGAGGGCCGAGGCGAGCGCCGCGGGGGGATCGGCGGTGGGGGTCAGCAGCAGTTGCGGCCAGCGCTGGGAACCCGGCAGCTGCCCGGCGGTCAGGCGCGGCATCGTCCCGGCGCGCAGCAGGGAGGACTTGCCGGCTCCGGAGGGCGCGACCACGAACAGCGGACTGCCGTCCGCCAGGCACCGGCCCAGCTCCCGTCCCACCCGCTCGATCAGCGCGGTCCGGCCGAAGAACCACTCCGCCTGGCCGGCCCCGAACGACTGCAGTCCCGGGTACGGGCAGGTCTCCACGGTGGAGGGCGCGGCTTCTGCGAGTGCGCCCAGGTCCCGTACGCGATCGGCGGCGATGTTGACGACGACGATGTTGCCCGCCGACTGGTAGATCACGCCGCTCTGTTCGGCCCATGCCCGCAGTTCGACGTTGAGCGTCTCCCCGCCGGCCGGTCCCCGGCCCTCCATCACGGCAACCGGGTGTTCGTGATGTCGCCGCCCGCCTGGAACACCTGGGCGTGGCCGCTGGCTTCCACGCGCATGTCTATTCGGCGCGCCGGGCCGGCGTCGACCGCGTCGTGCTTGCGCAGTTCGGCGACGAGCTCCTCGAGTGCACGGGCCGCGGCCGGGTCCTCGGCGAGCAGCTGACGGAACCTCAGTCTCCAGAGGGCGGTGAGGTCGGACTCGCTGTCCCGGTCGGCCGGATCCCGGAGCAGCAGCTGCCGGGTCTCGCCCAACTCGTCCTCCACGAAGGCGGTCTGGCCGGGGGAGCCGTGCCTGTTCCACAGTCGTCCGACGAGCGTGCGCGTCTGGTCCCAGGCGTCGGTGGCCAGTGCGCCCACGATGGTGGTCGCCGCCGTCGACACCAGTTCCATCATTTCCGCGTCCATGCGTGCCCCCCGTGCGTGTGATCCCGGTTCCGGGCGTCCCAGGGGCAGGAGTGGCCTGTTCCCTTCAGGAAGTCAGTCCTGAACACCCCTTGACGAACACACCTTAGGTGAGGAAACCCGACGGGGCGGGCGAAAATCGTGAGAACGGGGGAAACCGGGTGAGGCGCGACTTCGCGGAGGGAAATCTTTCCCGGCGCCCCCTGGACATCCATCGCGGCTGCCGCGACCATGAGGAGAACTCCATACGGTATGCAATCTACAGTGTGGAGCCGTTCAGTCAGTCGGTCGATCGGTGAACGCGTGAATGGGGGCAGCTGTGAGCAGGGCTCTTGAGGGTGTTCGTGTGCTGGACATGACGCATGTGCAGTCGGGGCCGTCGGCGACGCAGTTGCTGGCGTGGCTGGGTGCGGACGTGATCAAGCTGGAGGCGCCGGGCGGTGACATCACCCGCGGTCAGCTGCGGGACCTGCCGGACGTGGACAGCCTGTACTTCACGATGCTCAACGCGAACAAGCGGAGCATCACCTTGAACACCAAGACACCACGCGGCAAGGAACTCCTCACCGAGTTGATCGCCCGCAGTGACGTGATGGTGGAGAACTTCGCCCCGGGCGCCATCGACCGGATGGGCTTCACCTGGGAGCACATCCACTCCATCAACCCACGCCTGGTCTACGCCTCCATCAAGGGCTTCGGCGACGGCCCCTACACCGACTTCAAGGCCTACGAGGTCGTCGCCCAGGCCATGGGCGGATCCATGGCCACCACCGGCTTCGACGGCGGACCACCGCTTGCCACCGGCGCCCAGATCGGCGACTCCGGCACCGGCATCCACGCGGTGGCCGGCATCCTGGCCGCCCTCTACCAGCGCACGCACACCGGCCGCGGCCAACGCGTCCAGGTCGCCATGCAACACGCCGTCCTCAACCTGTGCCGGGTCAAACTCCGCGACCAGCAGCGCCTGACCCACGGCCCCCTCGCCGAATACCCCAACCCCCAGGACACCGCCTCGGCGGACGAAGTCCCCCGCTCCGGCAACGCCTCCGGCGGCGGACAACCCGGCTGGGCCGTCAAATGCGCCCCCGGCGGGCCCAACGACTACGTCTACGTCATCGTCCAACCCACCGGCTGGCCGCCCCTCACCCGGCTCATCGGCCGGCCCGAACTCGCCCACGACCCCGAATGGGCCACCCCCGAAGCCCGACTCCCCAAACTCACCAAAATGTTCCAACTCATCGAGGAATGGACCGCCACCCAACCCAAATGGTCCGTCCTGCAGCACCTCAACGCCCACAACATCCCCTGCGGGCCCGTCCTGTCCACCAAGGAAATCATCGAAGACCCCAGCCTCAAGGCCAACGACATCATCGTCGACGTCCCGCACCCCCAACGCGGCACCTACACCACCGTCGGCAACCCCCTCAAACTCTCCGACTCACCCACCACCATCCACCGCTCCCCCCTCCTCGGCGAACACAACCACGACATCTACCACCACGAACTCGGCCTCGACGAGGACGAACTGCCCGCCCTGCGGGCGCAGGGCGTGATCTGACGGTCACCGCGATCCGCCGGTACCGGGGCAGCAGCAGAAAGGCACAGGCCAGACCATGAGCACCATCGAGGACCCCACCGACGAGCACTTGGAGGTGACCCCGCCCAAGACCTGGGCGACCGGACTGCCCGCCGTGACGCACGCGCTCCAGTACTCCCTCGGACAGACCACCGTCCGGCGGACGGCGCTGACCCTGCTGAACATCAACCAGGCCAAGGGCTTCGACTGCCCAGGCTGCGCGTGGCCGGAGCCGGACCCGAAACACCGGCACCTTCAGGAGTACTGCGAGAACGGCGCCAAGCACATCGGCGACGAGGCGACCTCGCGCCGGGTCACCGCGGACTTCTTCCGGGAACACGCGATATCCGAGCTGGACGGGAAGTCCGACTACTGGCTCAACCAGCAGGGACGGCTCACCGAGCCCATGGTCAAGCGGCCCGGCTCCGACCACTACGAGCCGATCGGCTGGGACGGCGCCCTCGACCTGCTCGCCGGCGAACTGCGCGCCCTGGACTCCCCGGACGAGGCCCTCTTCTACACCTCGGGCCGGGTCAGCAACGAGGCCGCCTTCCTCCTCCAGCTCTTCGCCCGGGCCTACGGCACCAACAACCTGCCCGACTGCAGCAACATGTGCCACGAGTCCAGCGGCTCCGCGCTCAACGAGACCCTGGGCATCGGCAAGGGCAGCGTGTCCCTCGACGACATCCACGGCAGCGACCTGGTCCTCGTCGTGGGCCAGAACCCGGGCACCAACCACCCGCGGATGCTCTCCGCGCTGGAGGAGACCAAGCGGAACGGCGGCCAGGTCGTCGCCGTCAACCCACTGCCCGAGGCCGGGCTGATGCGGTTCAAGCACCCGCAGAAGGCCCGCGGCATCGTCGGCCGCGGTACGCCCATCGCCGACCAGTTCCTGCAGATCCGGCCCGGTGGCGACCTCGCGCTGTTCCAGGCGCTGAACCTGCTGCTGCTGGAAGCCGAGGACGCCGCGCCGGGGACCGTGCTGGACCAGGAGTTCATCGACACCCACTCCACCGGCTTCGCCGAGTTCGCCCGGCACACCCGCAAGACCGACTGGGACGACGTCCGCAAGGCCACCGGGCTGACCCGCGAGGAGATCGAGCAGCTGCACGAGCGGGTGCTGCGCAGCCGCAGTGTCATCGTCTGCTGGGCGATGGGCCTGACCCAGCACAAGCACGGCGTCCCCACCATCCGCGAGGTCGTCAACTTCCTGATGCTGCGCGGGAACATCGGGAAGCCGGGCGCGGGGGTGTGCCCCGTGCGCGGCCACAGCAATGTGCAGGGCGACCGCACGATGGGGATCTGGGAGCGGATGCCGCAGGCGTTCCTGGACGCGCTGGAGCGGGAGTTCGGCTTCACTCCGCCCGCCCGGCACGGCTGGGACACCGTGGACTCCATCAGGGCCATGCGCGACGGCCGGGCCAGGGTCTTCGTGGGCGTCGCCGGCAACTTCGTCCGGGCCGCCCCCGACAGCGACCTCACCGAGGCGGCGCTGCGCACGTGCCGGTTCACCGCGCACATCTCGACCAAGCTCAACCGCTCCCACACGGTCTGCGGCGAGACGGCGCTGATCCTCCCGACGCTCGGCCGCAGCGACCGGGACGTCCAGGGCGGCGTCGAGCAGTTCGTCACCGTCGAGGACTCGATGAGCCAGGTGCACGCCTCCCGCGGCCGGCTGGAGCCCGCCTCCGGCACGCTGCTCAGCGAGGTGGCGATCATCTCCCGGCTGGCCGCCCGGACCCTCGGCGACTCCCCGTCCCTTCCCTGGGCGGCGTTCGAGGCGGACTACGGCACCGTCCGGGACCGGATCTCCCGGGTCGTGCCCGGCTTCCACGACTACACCGCACGGGTGGCCGAGCCGGGCGGCTTCCTGCTGCCGAACCCGGTCAACCACGGGACGTTCCCCACCCCCAGCGGCAAGGCGGTCTTCACGTGCAACGACTTCACCATGGTCCAGGCCCCCGAGCGGCACCTCGTCCTGCAGACGCTGCGCTCGCACGACCAGTGGAACACCGTCCCGTACGCGATGAACGACCGCTACCGAGGCATCCACGAAGGCCGCCGCGTCGTCCTGGTGAACCCCGTCGACCTGGAGGCCCTCGGCCTCGCCGACCGTGACCACGTCGACCTGGTGGGCGTGTGGCACGACGGGGTGGAACGCCGTGCCCGGGACTTCCAGGTGGTGCCCTACCCCACGACCCCGGGGTCCGCCGCCGCGTACTACCCGGAGACCAACGTCCTGGTGCCGCTGGACAGCGTGGCCGACATCAGCAACACCCCGACATCGAAGGGAATCGTGGTCCGGCTCGAACCGTCCGGCACCGCGGCACGGGTCCCTTCGCCCCCCACGACCGGAACGAGGTAGCCCAGCATGTCGACGTCGACGCACCGCCCCGCGCAGTCCACGGGCGGCGCCACCGGCCCGGAGGCGGTCATCGACCGCCTCGTGGAGTCCAACCGGAAGTACGCCACGGGATTCACCGACCCGGGCATGGGGGCCCGCCCCGTCCTGGGGGTGGCCGTCGTGGCCTGCATGGACGCGCGCATCGACCTGCACGCCGCCCTCGGCCTCGCACTGGGCGACTGCCACACCATCCGCAACGCGGGCGGTGTGGTCACCGACGACACCATCCGCTCGCTGACGATCAGTCAGCGGGCGCTCTCCACCCGCAGCGTCGTGCTCGTCCACCACACGGGCTGCGGCCTGGAGAGCCTGACCGAGGACTTCCGGCAGGAACTGGAACGGGAGGTCGGGCAGCGGCCCGCGTGGGCCGTGGAGGCGTTCCAGGACGTCGACCAGGACGTACGCCAGTCGATGCGGCGGGTGCGCACCTCGCCGTTCCTGCCGCACACCGACGACGTCCGCGGCTTTGTGTTCGACGTGTCGACGGGGCTGCTACGGGAGATCGACCCCCGAGGCGAAGCGCAGCCCTGAGCAGACGTGCGCGCGGGCCTGCGGACGGCAGCCGGCCGGGGCCTGCGGGACCGCAGCCCCGGCAGACGGCCGGCGCGCACGGCGGCGGGGCCGGCCGGCGCGGGCGATTGCCGCGCGGACCGGCCCCGTACGCCCAGGAACCACGACTCTCCGCACTCCCGCCGGCCGACAGCGGACCGGCGACGACTCCCGAGGGGGCACCCCGTGTCGCACCACGCCGCTTTCTCCCGCGTCCTGAGCAGCGTCATCGAGCCCTCCGCCGAGCGGACCGGCGGCGAAGGGAGGTTCCCGCGCGCCTCGGTGACGGCCCTCGGCCGGGCGGGGCTGCTCGGACTCACCGTCTCCGCGGACCTGGGCGGCGGCGGGCTGGGCCTGTCCGACGCCGCCGAGGTGGTGGCCAGGACCGCCCGCGCCTGCGCGGCCACCGCGGCCGTGCTCCAGTCGCACTACGCGGCGGTCGCCGTCGTCGAGGCGTACGGCAGCCCCTGGCTCCGGGGCGAGATCGCCGCCGGCCGCCACCTGGGCAGCCTCGCCCTGACCGAGGGCGTCCCCGGGGAGTGGGCCCCGCGCTCCACGGCCTCCCGCACCGGCGACGTGGTCGCCCTGCGCGCCCACAAGCGCGAGGTGGTCTCCGCGGGGGAGGCCGACAGCTATGTGTGGTCGTCCCGGCCGCTCGCCGCGGAGGACGGCCTGACGCTGTGGACGGTCCCCGCGCACGCCCCCGAGCTCTTCGTCCCCGCCCGGGCGGACGGGGGAGGGCCGCACGGCAGTGCCACCTCGACCGTGGTCGCCGACCCGGTCCTCGTCCCCGCGGACGCGATGCTGGGGGAGGACGGCGAAGGGCTCGGCATCCTGCTGCGCACCGTCGTGCCGTGGCTGCTGGAACTGCGGTCCGCCATCGGCACGGACGCCGTCCACCCCTCGGTGGCCGTCGCCTCCCGGGACTCCGCCGGCCGTCCCGCCGGCTCCCTCGCGTCGACCTGAGCCGGGGGCCGCGGCGTGCGGGCGACCGCGGTCAGCCCTCCCGGCCGGCCTTCGCGGCGACCGCCGTGCGGTACTCGCCGGTGCGCATGGTGTGCTTGCGCATGATCTCGCTCGCGCGGCCGGCGTCGCCCTTGGCGATGGCCCTGATGAGCTGGGCGTGCTCGTTCCAGGCTTCCTTGCCGCGGGGCTTGGCGATGGGCGTGTAGTACCAGCGCACCTTCCGGCTCACCTGCGAGATGAGCTCGGCCAGTACGGCATTGCCCGCCACCGAGGTGATGAAGGCGTGCAGCGCGATGTTGGCCGTGACCAGACGCTCGACGTCACCGCCGGCGAGGGCGTCGACGCCGTCTTGGTGCAGCTCCCAGAGACGTTCCACGTCCGCGGGCGTCGCGTTCCGGGCGGCGAGTTCGGCCGAGTAGGTCTCCAGGACGGCGCGGACGCTGAGGAGTTGGGCGGCCTCTTCCTGGGTGGGAGCGTGGACGAAGGCTCCCTGTGCGGGTCGGAGGTCGACCCAGCCGTCCGTTTGGAGTCGTTGGAGGGCTTCGCGTACGGGTTGGCGGCTGACGCCGAGGTGCTCGGCGAGCTCGGCCTCGACCAGGTGCTGGCCGGGGGTGAGGGTGCCATTGATGATGAGCTCGATCAGCGCGTCGTGGACGGCCTGGCGCAGCGGTGCAGGGCGGGCGACGCGGTGGGTGGCCGCCGCCGTCAGGGCCTCGCGCATCGTTTCCCCGTTCTGCCGGCGAGCCTGATGGGCCGACGGCTCTGCCAGTGGATTCCGCCGAGGGGCGATGTCGGCGGCAACGCCTCAGTATACAGGTTTTGGTATGCAACATGGCGTGTGCTGCCGGTGTGGGGGCGGTGTGTCGGCGTCGCCCGGACGTGGCGCACGGGGCGTCGCCGCGGGGTGTCGCCACGCGGGGTCCTGCGCGGCGCCGGCGGCCGGCCTGCCGGGCCGACAAAAGTGTTGCGGGATTCTGTATGCAGAAGCTTGTATGCGTTATTGTCCTAGGAGTACCGCCAGCACCGCCTGAAAACCGAAGCGGCTCTGTACGTCGGTCACGGACCCCGCGCATCCGCAGGAGAGGTCAAGGGGCCCGAATGTGTGTGTACCGAAGGTGTCGGACGGCAGTTGAGCACCCCGCGCCCGGAATCCCGCGCGCCACGAAGGCGGAGCGGTCATGACGCCGGGGAGCGCGGGCGGGACGGGCGGGTCCGTCGAGCAGGTGGTCCGGACCGTCGCGGCGGACCACCGGGACCACAGAGGGCCGCTGCTGCCCATACTGCACGCCGTCCAGGCCGAGTTGGGCTGTGTGCCGCAGGAGGCCGTCGCGGTGCTCGCCGACGAGCTCAACCTCTCCAGGGCGGACGTCCACGGAGTGGTGACCTTCTACCACGACTTCCGCCGTGAGCCCGCGGGGCGGACCACCGTGCGGATATGCCGCGCCGAGGCGTGCCAGGCCCTGGGCGCCGAGAGCCTGATGGACTACGCCCGCGAAGCCGGGCTGCGGCCGGGCGGCACGACCGCCGACGGCTCGGTGACCGTCGAGCAGGTCTTCTGCCTCGGCAACTGCGCCCTCGGGCCCTCGGCCGAGGTGAACGGCCGGCTGTACGGACGAGTGGACGCCGCCCGGTTGGGCTCGATCCTCAAGGGGACGGTCGCATGACACAGCGCTCATCGGATCCCGCCGTGACGGTGTACGTCCCCCGCGACTCGGCCGCCCGGTCCGTCGGCGCGGACGAGGTCGCGGACGCGCTGCGCCACGCCGCCGCCGGCCGGGAGCTGCCCGTCGAGGTGGTGCGCAACGGCTCCCGCGGCATGCTCTGGCTGGAGCCGCTGGTCGAGGTGGCCACCCCCGCCGGCCGTGTCGGCTACGGACCGGTCGCCCCCTCTGACGTGGAGGGCCTGCTGACCGCGGGCCTGCTGGAGGGCGCCGACCATCCGCTGCGCCTCGGCATCGTGGACGAACTGCCCTGGCTGGCCCGGCAGACGCGGGTCACCTTCGCCAGAATCGGCGTGACCGACCCGCTGTCGGCGGAGGACTACCTCGCGCACGGCGGGCTGGAAGGGCTGCGCGCGGCGCTGGCACTCGCCCCCGCGGACGTGGTCGCCGAGGTCACCGACTCCGGACTGCGCGGCCGCGGCGGCGCGGGATTCCCCGCCGGCATCAAGTGGAAGACCGTACTCGGCTGCGACGACGAGCTGAAGTTCGTCTGCTGCAACGCCGACGAGGGCGACAGCGGCACCTTCGCCGACCGCATGGTCATGGAGGGCGACCCGTTCATGCTCATCGAGGGCATGACGATCGCCGCGCACGCCGTCGGCGCGCGCGAGGGCTACCTCTACATCCGCTCGGAGTACCCCGACGCGGTGGCCACCGTGCGCGCGGCCATCGACAGCGCGCGGGAGCACGGCTGGCTCGGCAAGGACATCCTCGGATCAGGGCTGGAGTTCGACCTGCACGTGCGGGTCGGCGCCGGTGCGTACATCTGCGGCGAGGAGACCTCCATGCTGGAGAGCCTGGAGGGCAAGCGCGGCACGGTGCGCGCCAAGCCGCCGATCCCCGCGATCGAGGGCCTGTTCGGCAAGCCGACCGTCGTCAACAACGTCCTCACCCTCGCCACCGTGCCCGTCGTCATGTCGCACGGCGCGAAGGCGTACCAGGAGCTCGGCGTCGACCGCTCGCGCGGCACCCAGGTGTTCCAGCTCGGCGGCAACATCGCGCGCGGCGGCATCGTCGAGACCGCGTTCGGCATCACCCTGCGCGAACTGGTCGAGGACTACGGCGGCGGGACGTTCTCCGGGCGCCCGGTGCGCACGGTCCAGGTCGGCGGGCCGCTCGGCGCCTACCTGCCGACGACGATGTTCGACCTGCCGATGGACTATGAGGCCTTCGCCGCTGCGGGCGCCATGCTCGGCCACGGCGGCGTCGTCGTCTTCGACGACAGCGTCGACATGGCCGCGCAGGCCCGCTTCGCGATGGAGTTCTGCGCCGAGGAGTCGTGCGGCAAGTGCACTCCCTGCCGCGTCGGCTCCGTCCGCGGCGTCGAAGTGATCGACAAGATCGTGGCAGGTCAGCAGCGGGACGAGAACCTCGCCCTGCTGGAGGACCTGTGCGAGCTGATGACCGACGGCTCGCTGTGCGCGATGGGCGGCCTGACGCCCATGCCGGTGCGCAGCGCCATCGCCCACTTCCCCGATGACTTCCTCGACCGCGACACCGGCCAGGGGAGCCGGCACCGGCAGCCCAGTGGCGCCAGGACGGAGGGCACGGCATGACACTTCTCAAGGAACCCGACTTCGGCACACCGGAGCGGCCCGGCGCGGCGACGGTGTCGGTGGAGGTCGACGGGATGCCGGTGGCGGTGCCGGAGGGCACCTCCGTGATGCGCGCCGCCGCGCTCGCGGGCATCGACATCCCCAAGCTCTGCGCCACCGACAGCCTGGAGCCGTTCGGCTCCTGCCGGCTGTGCGTGGTGGAGATCGACGGCCGCCGCGGCACCCCCGCCTCCTGCACCACACCGGTGGCCGACGGCATGCAGGTGCGCACCCAGACGCCGAAGGTGGAGAAGCTCCGCCAGGGCGTCATGGAGCTCTACATCTCCGACCACCCGCTGGACTGCCTCACCTGCCCGGCCAACGGCGACTGCGAACTGCAGGACATGGCCGGGGTCGTCGGACTGCGGCAGGTCCGCTACGGCTACGAGGGCGAGAACCACCTCGACGCCCCCAAGGACACCTCCAACCCGTACTTCGACTTCGACGCGTCCAAGTGCATCGCCTGCTCCCGCTGCGTCCGCGCCTGCGGCGAGGTGCAGGGCACCTTCGCGCTCACGATCGAGGGGCGCGGCTTCGACTCCAAGGTCTCCGCGGGCGCCGGCGAAACCTTCATGGACTCCGAGTGCGTCTCCTGCGGGGCCTGCGTGCAGGCCTGCCCGACCTCCACGCTCCAGGAGAAGTCGGTGGTCGAGCTCGGTATGCCGACCCGGTCGGTCGTCACCACCTGCGCGTACTGCGGCGTCGGCTGCTCGTTCAAGGCCGAGCTGCGCGGCGACGAGCTGGTGCGCATGGTGCCGTACAAGGACGGCGGGGCCAACGAGGGCCACTCCTGCGTCAAGGGCCGCTTCGCCTTCGGCTACGCGTCGCATCCCGACCGGGTGCTCAGGCCCATGGTGCGCGAGAGGATCACCGACCCGTGGCGCGAGGTCGAGTGGGACGAGGCCATCGGCACCGTCGCCCGCCGGATGCGCGAGCTCCAGCAGCGGTACGGATCGGGCTCGATCGGCGCCATCACCTCCTCCCGGTGCACGAACGAGGAGGTCTACGTCGTCCAGAAGATGGTGCGCGCCGCCTTCGGCAACAACAACGTCGACACCTGCGCCCGGGTCTGCCACTCCCCGACGGGGTACGGACTCAAGCAGACCTTCGGCGAGTCCGCGGGCACCCAGGACTTCCGGTCGGTGGCCCAGGCCGACGTGATCATGGTGATCGGGGCCAACCCCACCGACGGGCACCCGGTGTTCGCCTCACGGATGAAGCGCCGGCTGCGCGAGGGCGCGAAGCTCATCGTGGTCGACCCGCGCCGCATCGACCTGGTGCGCTCCCCGCACATCGAGGCCGCGCACCACCTCCAGCTCAGGCCGAGCACGAACGTGGCCGTCGTCAACGCCATGGCGCACGTGGTGGTCACCGAGGGCCTGGTCGACCGGGCCTTCGTGGACGAGCGCTGCGAGGACTTCGAGGCGTGGGCGGAGTTCATCGCCCGCCCGGAGAACAGCCCGGAGGCGGCCGAGGAGATCAGCGGTGTGCCGGCGGAGGAACTGCGCGCCGCGGCACGGCTGTACGCGCAGGCGCCCAACGGGGCCATCTACTACGGCCTCGGCGTCACCGAGCACAGCCAGGGCTCGACCATGGTCATGGGGATGGCCAACCTCGCGATGGCGTGCGGCAACCTCGGCCGCGACGGTGTCGGCGTGAACCCGCTGCGCGGCCAGAACAATGTGCAGGGCTCCTGCGACATGGGGTCGTTCCCGCACGAACTGCCCGGTTACCGGCACGTCTCCGACGACGCGGTGCGCAAGGTGTTCGAGAACCTGTGGGGCGGCACCCTGCTCGCCGAGCCCGGGCTGCGGATCCCCAACATGTTCGACGCGGCCATAGACGGCACCTTCCGCGGCCTGTTCGTCCACGGCGAGGACATCGCCCAGTCCGACCCGAACCTCAAGCACGTCACGGCCGCGCTGGCGGCCATGGAACTGGTCGTCGTCCAGGACCTGTTCCTCAACGAGACGGCCAAGTTCGCGCACGTCTTCCTGCCCGGCGCGTCCTTCCTGGAGAAGGACGGCACCTTCACCAACGCCGAGCGCCGGATCAACCGGGTGCGCGCGGTGATGAAGCCGAGGACGGGCAAGCACGAGTGGCAGATCGTGAGCGAGATCGCCACGGCCATGGGCTACCCCATGGCGTACGACCACCCGAGCCGGATCATGGACGAGATCGCCGCGGTCACGCCCACCTTCACGGGCGTCTCCTTCGAGGTGCTGGACAAGCTCGGCAGCGTCCAGTGGCCGTGCAACGAGGCGGCTCCGGAAGGCACGCCGATCATGCACGTGGACGAGTTCGTCCGGGGCAAGGGCAGGTTCGTGGTCACCACCTTCGTGCCGACCAGCGAGCGCAGCACCCGGCGCTTCCCGCTGGTCCTGACCACCGGCCGGATCCTGAGCCAGTACAACGTCGGGGCGCAGACCCGCCGCACCGGCAACGTCGCCTGGCACCCCGAGGACATCCTGGAACTGCACCCGCACGACGCCGAGGTCCGCGGCATCACCGACGGCGACATGGTGACGCTGGCCAGCCGCGTGGGGCAGACGACACTGCGCGCGGAGATCTCCGACCGCATGCCGACCGGGGTCGTCTACACCACGTTCCACCACCCGGTGACCGGCGCCAACGTGGTCACCACCGAGAACTCGGACTGGGCGACCAACTGCCCGGAGTACAAGGTGACCGCCGTGCAGGTCGGGCTGGCGCGGCCGCCTCGGCCCGAGCCCGCCGAAAGCCCCGGGAACACCGAGCCCGCGCAGGACGGTCTGCTCACGGTGGGGGACTGACGTGGCGGCGGGAGTGCCGTCGGAACGGCGGATGGCCAACGACATCGCCGCGAACCTCGTGCACCTGCCGGGCGAGCAGGCCGCCGAGGCCGTCGCGGGCCACATCGGCAGGTTCTGGGACCCGCGGATGCGGGCCCGGCTCTTCAGTTACGTCGACACCGGCGCGGACGGCCTGGACCCCCTGGTGGTGGCCGCGGTGCGGCTCATGCGCTGACCGCGCGGGGCCGGCCCTGACCCGGACCGGCCCCGCCCCGCCCGGCCTGCCGCTGTGGGCGGGCTCACAGGCGCGGGCGCCGGGGGAGCGGCGGTCCGGCGACCGCGCTGTGCTAGGGTTCTGGAAGTTGCAGTTGTGGTACCCATAGATCTATGTGCGCCTGACGGGAGTGACTTCTCCTTCAGGCGCATTATTTGTTCTCCGGCATCTCCGGATGGGGCCTCTGCCTACTGAAGGAGAGAGTCATGGCACAGGGAACCGTGAAGTGGTTCAACGCCGAAAAGGGTTTCGGCTTCATTGAGCAGGACGGCGGCGGCCCCGACGTCTTCGCCCACTACTCGAACATCGCGACCCAGGGCTTCCGTGAGCTCCAGGAGGGCCAGCGGGTCTCGTTCGACGTCACGCAGGGCCAGAAGGGCCCGCAGGCGGAGAACATCGTCCCCGCCTGATCGCCGGACGCGTATCTGCTCACCGGGGTCCGCACCGCTTTGGTGCGGACCCCGGTTTGCGCTGGTTCCAGGAAGGCAGTAACCGCATGTCCCGCAGGCCCCAGAAGCCGACCCGGCGTACGTCGTCGCCCGCACCCTCCGCGGCGCCGCCGCGCGAGTTCCGGCTGCCGGAAAGCACGACGCCGGCGCTTCCCCCCGTCGAGGACTTCGCCGCCCTCGACATGCCCGCGGGGCTGCTGAAGACCCTCACCGCGCAGGGCGTGACCGACCCCTTCCCCATCCAGGCCGCCACGCTGCCCAACTCGCTCGCCGGCCGCGACCTGCTCGGACGCGGACGCACCGGCTCCGGCAAGACCCTCGCCTTCGGGCTGGCGCTGCTGGCGCGCACGGCCGGACTGCGCGCGGAGCCCAAGGCGCCGCTCGCCCTCGTCCTGGTCCCCACCCGCGAGCTCGCCCAGCAGGTGACGGACGCCCTGACCCCGTACGCGACGGCCGTGAACCTCCGGCTGACCACGGTGGTCGGCGGGCTGTCCCTGACCAAGCAGGCCGCCACGCTCAAGCGCGGCGTCGAGGTCCTCGTGGCGACCCCCGGCCGGCTCAACGACCTGGTGGAGCAAGGCGCCTGCCTGCTCGGCGACGTCCGCATCACGGTGCTGGACGAGGCCGACCAGATGACGGACATGGGCTTTATGCCGCAGATCACCAAGGTGATCGAGCGCGTGCGGCCCGACGGACAGCGCATGCTCTTCTCGGCCACCCTGGACGGCAACATCGACCGGCTGGTGCAGCGGTTCCTGACCGACCCCGTGGTGCACTCCGTGGACCCGTCCGCGGGCGCGGTGACCACCATGGAGCACCACGTGCTCCACGTCCTGGACGAGACCGACAAGAAGGCCGTCACCGCGCGCATCGCGGCACGCGACGGCCGGGTCATCCTCTTCATCGACACCAAGAGGGCCGCCGACCGGCTCGCCAAGAGGCTCCTGTCCGTCGGCGTCCGCGCGGCGGCACTGCACGGCGGGCGCTCCCAGCCGCAGCGCAACCGCACCCTGGAGCAGTTCAAGACCGGTCTGGTCACCGCGCTGGTCGCCACGAACGTCGCGGCCCGCGGCATACACGTCGACGACCTCGACCTCGTCGTGAACGTCGACCCCCCGACCGACCACAAGGACTACCTCCACCGGGGCGGCCGCACGGCCCGCGCCGGCGGCTCCGGCAGCGTGGTCACGCTGGTCCTGCCCGAGCAGAAGCGGGACGTCACCCGGCTGATGTCGGACGCGGGCATCCGCCCCCGTACGGCACGCGTCACGTCCAGCGACGCTGCACTGGCCACCATCACCGGTGCCCGTGAGCCGTCCGGCGTGGCCATCACCATCGAGGTCCCCCAGCCGGCCGCTCCGGCCCCCCGCACCTCCGAGCCCGGCAAGCGGCCCAGCCGCAGGCGGCGCAGCGGTACGGGTGGTGGCGGCGGCGCGACCGCCGGTGGGACCGGCACCGCCGGTCAGGGTGCGGACCGCCGCGCCGCGGCCGGCTCCGGCCGCCGCACGGCGTCCCGCGGCGCCGCGGGCACGGCGGGCCGCGCCACCGGCGGCCGTACCGCCTCGGGTACGTCGGGCGGTGCCGCCTCCGGCAAGCCCGCCCGCGGCACCGGGCGGCGTCCGGCCTCCGGCGACGGCACGGGCGGCGGCGAGGGCCGCGGCGGCCGGGGAGGCCGCCGCTCCTCCGCGAACTGAGCGGACGGCCCCGGGGCACCCGGGGTCAGGACGGCCGCCCGCCGAACTGCCAGTGGTGCACCTCGACGGCGGCGTACCGGTCCGCGGTGAGGACGGCACGCGCCGTCTCCGGGTCCGGGGCCCGGAGCAGCACCGCGGTGCCCAGCCAGGCGCTGCCGTCGTCGGAGAGCAGCGGCCCGTAGGCGATCAGGTCGTCCGCGCCGGGCGGCGGGACGAGGTCGACCGCCTGGCCCGCGCCGAGGCCGAGCACCAGGAACCGGTCGCCCCCGGTCGGGCCGCCGGGGAAGTCCCACATGGTGCGCCCCAGCACATTGCGCCACCGGCGCAGCAGCACGTCGCGGTAGACGCCGGCCTGGTAGTTGGGCTCCTCGAAGGCGAACGCGCGGGCGGCGGCGGGGTCGGGCAGGTCGAGGATGTGCACGCTTCCGGTGGCTGTGTCGAGGTCGTCGGCGAGGGTGGGGCCCCGGGCGATCATCTCCTTCGCGTACTGGTCCATGTAGGACCAGTGCGCTTCGAGTAGCTCGTCGCGCAGAACCATGGAACCGGGCCGGTCGCGGTGGTAGCAGAGAAACTCCATGCCCGCAGGGTCCCTTCAGAGGGCCGCCCGGGTCGAGCGGGTTTCACCGCGGCGACTGCCCGTCAACTCTGAGTGTCCGTCAACCCGGCTCGGTGTACGTGACGTCGGCCTGTCGCGTGCGACCGGGATCCCGCGACGCCGCAGGTCCCGCCGGTGAACCCCGGGGAACGGCGGGAACGCCCACCGCGTTCCCCGCCAAGATCTCGGCCTCTCGCCTGGGTCCGAGCGTCAGCGCAGGTGTTTGACGACCTCGGCGAATGCGGCCATGTGCGGCTCCAGGACGCTGATGTAGCTGAGGCCGAACTCCTCGCGGTACCGCAGCAGCCGGTCCGCGATCTCACGCGGCGAGCCGAGCAGCACGCCGGGCAGTCGGGTCAGCTGGGCGTCGTCGAGGCCGCTGGCCTGGCGGATGATCGCGAGGTCGACCTTTTCCGCGCTCTCGCCCACTGCCGCGACGAACAAGTTCAGTTCGACGTCGTCGAAGCGGTCGCCGGCGGCTTCCCGCAGCACCTGGATGCGGCGGGCGAGAGCGTCCTCCGGGGCGAGACCAGCCGTGACCCCGGCCATGATGGAGAAGCTGAAGATGTCGGCCTCGCGGCCGGCGAGACGCAGCATGCGGTCGCCTGCGCCACCCAGCATGATCGGCGGCAGGGGATTGCCGGCCTCCGCGTCAAGCAGCGTCCGCGTCGCCGCCAGCGTCGCTTCCAGTTTCCGCAGTCGCTCTCCCCCGGTGCCGAATGGCAGGCCCATGGCCTCGAACTCGGCAGGGACGTAGCCGGCACCGAGCCCCAGCTCGAGGCGGCCGTCGGTGAGGCGCTGCACCTCGGCGACATCCCGGGCCAGGTATGCGGGGCTGAGAACGGCGGCGTTGAGTACGAACGTGCCCAGCCGGATGCTCGTCACGTCGGCCGCGGCCACCAACGCCGGGAACGGCGCGGCCATGCCCAGGTGGTCGGGCACCTGAAGCACGTCGTACCCGAGGTCCTCCACCTCCCTTACACGGGCGCGCCAGGCCGACCGGGAGCCGACCTCGAACAGACTGACGCCGAAACGGAACGCGTGATTGGTCATGACAACCCTTTGTGTTGCTGAGTGGGTGAGCCGATGCGGCACCGGGCCTCCGCAAGCGGGTCCCGCCAGGGAGGATTCCCTGGCGGGACCCTGGTGCTCACTGCGCGGGGTGCTCCTTGACGTAGCGGATGAGGCCGGCGACGTCTTCGGGGACCAGGCGGCCGATGGCACCGTTGGAGTAGACGGCCACGACGACCCGCCCCTGCGGGTCGAGGACGAAGCCGGTGGACTGCAGGTGCTCGGGGTCGTCGTTGACGAAGGCCCCGGTGACCTCGGCGAGGGCCTTGGCGTCCGCGCTGTGGCCGACGGGGAAGGTCAGTTTGAGATGGTCGACCAGTGCCTGGGTGGTGGCCTCATCGTCGACGGACAGTGCGACGACCTTCACGCCGAGTTCCTCGAAGGTCTCCCGGGCACGCTGGAACGCCCGCAGCTGGCCCTTGCAGTACGGGCACCAGGAGCCCCGGTAGAAGAGCACGACGCCGAAGCCTCCCCGCAAGGTGTCGGGCAGGGAGACCTGCTCGCCGCCGGGAACGGTGACGGTGATCGCCGGGAAGGAGTCCCCGGGGCGCAGGGCGTCGTTCATGGTGTTTCTCCTGTCGTACGGATTCGCTTGATCGCTGCGGTTGCCTCGAAGGCTCTTGAGCGTGCGCCGGTGGGACACGGGGCAACCGGCCCTCGGAACGGCCGGGACAGCCCGCTCGGCCATCGCCGACGCGGTGAATTCCGCGGCGCAGGGTCTTCGGCCCCGCTGGTGGCCGGGCGGGCGAAGGCGTGGACGGCCTTCACCTCTCCGTCCTCCTCGGGCTGTCCATACTCGATCAGCGGCGCCCAGGAACGGATTCTTACCGGGAATCCCGGATGGATTCTGCGCAGCCCTCCGCCCGGAACGGCATGATCACGTCATCGCCGCAGAGGTACCGCGAAGGCGAGCGGGGTACGCGTGTGCCGTGCCGCTGCGCGCGGCCATCGGCGTGGCCGGTCACCATGACCGGCCGCCTGGAGATGCCGGTTGTCAGAGGTCGTCCGCGGCCAGGGCGATGGCGGCCAGCAGCCCCTGATAGTCCTCCGAGCACGGGCCGCACGCTCGCAGATGGGCCTCCACACCCGCCATCCGGCCACTCCGCCGGTCGCCCGGGGACATCTCCGCATAGATGTGCAGGACTTCCAAGGCTTCCTCGCAGCCGACGTCACGGGGATCGGTCTGCAGGAACATTTCCAGCTTCGTCGTGTTCACGGGCGCCTCGCTGTGTTCGTGTCCAGGTACCCCAGGGCGGTCAGCCGATCCCGCAGTCTGCTGCGTGCATCGAACATGGTCTTGTAGACGGCGTTGCGGTTGGTGCCGAGCTTGTCCACCAGCGCATCGAGCGGCACGCCGTTGACGGTGAGCGCCACAAAGACGCGCCGCTGATGATCGGTGAGGACGTCGTCCACGGCCGCGCGCAGACCTGCCAGCAAGTCGCGTGCCTCGGTCTCGGCGGCCGGGTCGACACCGAAGTAGTCCGGCAGCCGGTCCCACTCCTCGGTGTCCAGCGAGATGCCCGGGGTCTGCCAGAAGTGGCGGCCGAGCTTGGCCGAGACCTCGAGGACCACGAATTTGAAGGCCCAGGTCGTGAACTTGCTCTCGCCGCGGAACTGCCCGACCTTGCGCGTGATCGCGAGAAGGGCGTCCGCGGCCGCTTGGTGGGCGAGGTCGTCCCGCTCGGGACCCGTGATGTTGTGGGCGTTGCGGCGGCCGATCTCGGAGCGCGCGATCCGGAGCAGTACCTCGTGGAGCCGGGTACAGGCCTGCTCGTAGAGGCGTCCCTCCGACTTCAGGGCACGGACCCACTGGTCGGAGTCCGGATCGAGTCCGGCGCGCATCGCGCTGCCGGGCCCGGTCATCGCGCCGGCGGGCGGCATCGGCGCGGCCTGCTCGGGCCCGGCATGGGCTTTGGCCGTGCTGTTCGCCATGGTGCCTGCAGCCTCCTGGGCAGACGGCTCCGGCACCGCAGCCTTTCGTTCTCCGCCTCGGTGGGCGGCTTCTCCAGCCGGGCCGCGCCGGTGCGGTTGTCGACCAGCCTCTCCGGAGCACCGGCATCCCGTGCGGCCCGTCACTCCTCGACATACCAGTGGTCGAGGCGCTCGCGACGCAGGACCGCGCCCTGAGGCCTGGTGCCGGTCATGAAGAGGGTGACTCTCCTGTCGTGTCCTTTCAGGCTAACCCGACGCCCGAGCAGGACGTCTCACCCGAGGCCGGCGCGGAGGGACACCATGTGTACGGATGAGGGATGTCCGCTGCACCGGACCTCACCGGGGAAGCGGCAGCCGCGTCTCGGCGGCGGCCGCTTCCCCCCCTGCTCAGAGGGCGACGATGCCCTCGCCGCCGACCGCCTCGGGCACGACGACCGAATCGACCTTCGTCAGCGAGCCGTCGGTGTTGACGCGGAACGCATCGACCCCGCCGGCTGCCCCGGTCTGGGCGTAGAGGAACGTCCCGTCGGAGGAGACGGCGACGTCGACCGTGCCCGCCCCGGTCGAGGTGGTGCCGAGCGCACGCAGCGAACCGCGGGTGTCGCCGTGCAGACCGGTCAGGGAGCCGCTGCCCGCGTTGGCCGCGTAGAAGTTCTCACCGTCGCGGACCACCCAGCAGGTCGCCGCCTGACCGGTGGCGACCTCGCTGACCTTGGTGAGCCGGGCGTCGCGGCCGAACGCGTAGGTCGCCACGGCATTGGGACCGGCCTCGGTGACAACCAGCCGGCCGGCGGCATCGAAGGTGAACCCGAACGGCACGGCGCCGGGGGTAGGGGTGACGACGGGCTTCGCCGCGATGCCCAGAATGCCGACGGGGAAGACGACGATGCTGTTGCCGACGCCCTTGGTGGTGATGACCAGCTTGCTCCCGTCCGGGGTCAGGCCGACCTGTGCCGGAGTGTGGGTGAACTGCGGGGTGGCGTTCGGGTCCAGACCGAGCTCACGGTGCCACGAGGGCACCTCCACCAGCCGGTCCCCGACTCGCAGGTATCCCTGCACCGAGCCGCCGTCCACAGCGTTCAGCACGTACACGAGGTTGCCGTGCACGGTGACCGACACCGGGAAGGCGCCACCGGAGGAGATCACCTGGCGCCGTGTGAGCCGGTCGCCCTGCACCGAGAACACCGTGACCGTGTTGCTCCCGGCATTCACCGCGTACAGGAGCCCGTGCTCCTTGTCGTACGTCAGGGAGCCCTGGGAAGCCAGGTTGTCCACCGCGGCCCCGTCCTGCTTCCCCCCGAGGCCGCCCGTCGCGTACACACCGCGCTGCTCCAGGGAGCCGTCTGCCGCACGGTGGTAGGCCACGACCGTGTTGCCGGCGGCCCGGTCGGTCTGCACGAACACCGGAGCTTCGGAGCGACTCTGCTGGTGTACCGACTGCGCCGCCTGCGCCGACGCGGGACCGGCGAATACCGCCAACGCCGCCGCAGCGACAACGCCTGCACCGGCTGTCCGGGCAGTCCGGAAAGACATTCCCATGATCATCCTCACCTGGGTGTCGGTGGTCTCCCCACCGGGCTGATACGAGGCCTGGCGGCCTCATCACTGCCTTAGCGGCGACGCCGGCGCGTGCCTTACCGGGAGCCGGCCCCTTGGGACCACTCGAAATCCTTCGGTAAGAAAAGGCTCGACCGCACGTGGGTGCGAAGTCAGGTTTTCAACAGCGTTTCCCAGGGGTGTCACCGAGGCGGCGTGGGCGGACCTCCGTGCGGTCCCACCACCCGCACAGCAGAGCTCGCGCGGGCCGACGGCGGGGCGGCACGGTCGAACGCGGACCGTGTGCCTCGGTCACCGCCGACCATCGTGCACCTTGGCGACGGCCACTCGCGTGGCCCGCGCCGGCGTGACCGTGGTCCATCGCCGGGGGTTTGGCCACCCTCTGCGCCGCCTCGACATGCGGGCCGCTGTGCTGCCGGGATGTCCTCGTGAGTCCGAAGTGGCCCTGGATCGAGCCCACATGACGACGTGTCGGGCGATCGTTCCGCGGCGCGGGGTTCTCGCGGGGTGCCGGGGCGCCCGCATGACGGCGTCGCTCGGGGGCTGCCCAAGCGGCAATGGTAATGCGGTAGTCAATCTTCCCGACATCCTCTGGACACACGCTTCCGCGGATCCATACCGTATGCAATCTCCAGTATGTAATGCAGCACACACCGACCGGCTGACCAGCCACAACTCCGCCCCGGGCGCGGCTTCTTCGCGTGCCCGCGGGTTGCACCGATGTGCCACCGACCATGCGCTGCACGGCCCGGGATGCCGCCCCGGACCCCAGCCGAACGGACGGCGTACCACCGGCGCGGCCGCTTGCCGGCCGTGCCGCAGGGATGGGAATCCGTACCACCCCGCCGCATGAAGAGAAAGGCCCAGGGAGCGCACGCCAGGTTCTTTTCACGCAAGGGAAGGCACACATGTCAGCAATACCTGAGGTGGCTCCTGCTCCCTATCGGGAGGTCACCGACGTGAACGGCCGCGTGTACCGGGTCGGCGAGACCGACCGGTCCATCCTGGGCAGGCCCCGGGCCTGGATGGTCTGGCTGCCGTGGTTCGCGATGATGGGTGTCAGCGTCTTTGAGTACGGCTACAGCTCCGCGGAGTCGACGCTGGAGACCGCCCACGGCTGGACGCTCACGGAGGCGTTCTGGATCGCCAGTGTCTGGGCGGTCTTCCAGGCCGGAGTGGCGTTCCCCGCCGGCCGGCTGAGGGAGACCGGCGTCCTGCCGGCCAGGACGGCCATGCTCGCCGGCGCGCTGCTGTCCGGCCTCGGGCTCTCGGCCGTCGCGCACTTCGGCAACCCCGTCGTGGTGATCCTCGGCTACTCGGTGCTGGGCGGCACCGGAGCGGGTCTGGTGTACGCGACCTGCATCAACATGGTCGGCAAGTGGTACCCGGACAACAAGGGCGCCCGCACCGGGTTCGTCAACGGCGGCTTCGCCTACGGCACTCTGCCGTTCATCTTCGTCTTCAGCTACTGGTTCCACCCCGGGAACTTCAAGCTGGTGCTCGACTTGATCGCCGTATTCATGGTGATCGTGGTGGGCGTGTGCGGCATGTTCTTCAAGGACCCGCCGAAGAGCTGGTGGCCGCAGGACGTGGACCCGCTGAACCGGGGCACGACCGAGGACTCCGCGCGCGTCGCGAAGCGGCTGGCCAAGAACCCCCCGGCGAAGGCCCAGTTCACCCCGATGCAGGCGATCAGGACCGGGCAGCTGCCGCTGATGTGGTTCGCCCTGGTGTGCATCGGCGGCGTGTCGCTCTTCGGCATCAACTTCCAGGTGCCGTTCGCCAAGAGCCTCGGCTTCGGGCCGCTGGTGGCCGCGTCGTCCGCCGGTGTGCTCGCCGTGGTCAACGGCGTCGGCCGGGCGGCGGTGGGCTGGCTGTCCGACACCCTGGGCCGCAAGCGGACGCTGACGCTGGTGCTGGTCGTCGCCGGCGTGGCGCAGTTCGGCGTCCTGTGGTCGGGCCAGGCCCACAACGAACCCCTCTTCCTGATCTTCGCGTTCGTGAACGGCTTCGGCGGCGGTGCCTTCTACCCGCTGTTCGCCGCGCTCGTGCCGGACTACTTCGGTGAGAACAACAACGCGCAGAACTACGGGCTGGTCTACAGCGCCAAGCTGTTCGGCGGCGTGTTCGGCGGCGGTCTGGCCGCCTCGGTGATCAGTGCGTGGGGCTACACCGGTGGCTACAGCCTGGCCGGAGGCATCGCCTTCCTGTCGGCCGCGATCACCTTGTTCCTGCGCCAGCCGAAGCCCACGCATGTGGCAGGAGCCGTCGCCCAGACGCAGGAGGCCGCCGGCGACCCGGCGGCCGAGCCGTCCCCCGCCGAGGCGAGCAGCGGCTGAGCGGCCCCGTACCGGAGGGGGCGCCCGCCCCGGCGCCCCCTCCCGCGAGACGTGCGCGGGCGAACGGAGCCCGGCCCGGTCCAGCGGCAGTTCCGCGCCGGGTCGTCCGCGTCACGGGAGCGGGGCCGGCCGGTGGGGTGCGCTCCCTGCTTCGTCCGGCCCCGCCCCATTTCCCCTGTCCGTACGGGGAGATGGGGCAGCCGCACGTCACCCGTTCCGGGCGCCGGCGGCGGCGATCTGCCGGCCGTAGAAATCCGTGGTGCGCTGGGTATGGCAGCGCATCAGTTCCTCCGCGCGCTCCGCGTCGCCCTCGGCGATGGCGTCGATGAGGGAGGCGTGCTCGTTCCACGCCTCCTTGCCGCGCGGCTTGGCGATCGGCATGTAGTACCAGCGCACCCGCCGGTCGACCTGGGGGATCAGTTCCGCCAGCACCTTGTTGCGGGACAGCTCGGTGATGAAGCCGTGCAGGGCCGCGTTGGCCTCGACGATGCCCCGCGCGTCGTCCGCCGCCAGGGCCGCGATACCGGCCTCCTGCAGCTCCCACAGGCGGGCCACGTCCTCCTCGGTGGCGTGCAGTGCGGCGCCGTGCGCGGAGTGGGTCTCCAGGACGGCGCGGACGCTGAGGAGTTGGGCGGCCTCTTCCTGGGTGGGGGAGTGGACGAAGGCTCCTTGGGCGGGTCGGAGGTCGACCCAGCCGTCGGTCTGGAGTCGCTGGAGGGCTTCGCGTACGGGCTGGCGGCTGACGCCGAGGTGTTCGGCGAGTTCGCCCTCGACCAGGTGCTGGCCGGGGGTGAGGGTGCCGTTGATGATCAGGTCGATCAGCGCGTCGTAGACGGCCTGGCGCAGCGGCGCCGGTCGGTTGATCCGGACGGTGGCGGCTGCGGCGGTGCGTGTGTCGCGCATGGGCCCCCTCATCGGACTGCGGTTCGGTGACGGAGCCAGAATACAGGTTTTGGTATGCAATCTACGCACAGTCTTCTACAAGACTTGGTAAGCGACCGGCAGTTGACGCTGGTGGAGGGCGGGCCGAGCCGCGCCGGGCGGGGACGTGCCGGGCGGGGCGGGAGGCCGAGGCCCTCCCGCCCCGCCGCGTGCCGGGGCGCGGCGCCCGCTCAGGCGTGCGAGGGCTGCTCGGCCGCACGGGGGCCCGGCCGCGACGCCGCGGAGCCGGAGTCCGTCGGGCTCAGCGCCCGCAGGATGCCCTCCACGCTCTGCTTCGCGTCACCGAAGAGCATGCGGGTGTTCTCGCGGAAGAACAGCGGGTTCTGCACGCCCGCATACCCCGAGGACATGGACCGCTTGAAGACGACGACGTTCTCGGCCTCCCATACCCGCAGCACCGGCATGCCGGCGATCGGGCTGGCCGGGTCCTCCTGCGCGGCCGGGTTGACGGTGTCGTTGGCGCCGATGACCAGCACCACGGTGGTGCCGGCGAAGTCGTCGTTGATCTCGTCCATTTCCAGCACGACGTCGTAGGGCACCCGGGCCTCGGCCAGCAGCACGTTCATGTGCCCGGGGAGCCGTCCCGCCACCGGGTGCACGCCGAACCGCACCTGCACCCCGCGCCCGCGCAGGGCCTGGGTCAGTTCGGCCACCGGGTGCTGGGCCTGGGCGACCGCCATGCCGTAGCCCGGCGTGATGATCACCGAGGTGGCGTTCTCCAGCAGCTCGGCGGTCTCCTCGGCGCTGGTCTCGCGGTGCTCGCCCTGCTCGGCCTCGCCGCTCGGCGCCGCCTCGATGCCGAATCCGCCGGCGATCACCGAGATGAAGGACCGGTTCATCGCCTTGCACATCACGTACGACAGGTAGGCACCGGAGGAGCCCACCAGCGCGCCGGTGACGATGAGCAGGTTGTTGTTGAGCAGGAAGCCCGCCGCGGCGGCCGCCCAGCCCGAGTAGCTGTTGAGCATCGAGACGACGACCGGCATGTCGCCACCGCCGATGGAGGCGACCAGGTGCCAGCCCAGCGCGAGCGCGAGGACGGTGACGGCGATCATCAGCCCGAGGCTCGGACTGACGGAGAACCAGACCGTCAGCGCCACGAAGGCGGCCAGCGCGCCGAGGTTGAGGGCGTTCTTCCCCGGCAGCGTGAGCGGACGGGACTTGATCCGGGCCGACAGCTTCAGGAACGCGATGATGGAGCCGGTGAAGGTCACCGCGCCGATGAAGATGCCGATGAACACCTCGGCGTGGTGGATCCGCAGCAGTTCGGCGGCGATCCGGGTCTGCTCCCCGCCGTGCGCCTCGACCTCCAGGTAGCTGTTCCAGCCGACCAGCACCGCGGCGAGGCCGACGAGGCTGTGCAGGACGGCGATGAGCTCCGGCATCTGGGTCATCTCGACCTTGCGGGCCCGCCACAGGCCCACGGCCCCGCCGACGGCGGTGGCGAGGACGATCAGCAGGACGGCGCCCGTCGAGATGTCCCGTGCGGCGACGACGACGGTGGCGACGAGGGCGAGCGCCATGCCGCCGATGCCGTAGGCCACCCCGGCGCGGGAGGTGCGGTGCTGGGAGAGCCCGGCCAGGCTGAAGATGAAGAGCAGTGCGGCGACGATGTCGGCGGCCTGTGCGGCCGTGGTTGCGGTCATCGATCCTCAGCCTTTCGAGAACATGCCGAGCATGCGGCGGGTGACGGCGAATCCTCCGAAGATGTTCACGGTGGTCAGCGTGATCGCCACGAGCGACAGCACGGCGACGAGCACCCCGTCGTGGCCGATCTGCAGCAGCGCGCCGACCACCACGATCCCGGAGATCGCGTTGGTGACCGACATCAGCGGGGTGTGCAGGGCGTGATGGACCTTGCCGATCACGTAGTAGCCGATGACCACGGCGAGCGCGAACACCGTGAAGTTGCCGATGAGCTGGGCGGGGGAGAAGGCGACGAGGAGGAACATCGCGATCATGCAGAGGCCGACGAGGCCGTAGCGGACCGCCGGCGAGAGGCGGGCCTCCTTGGACTGCGGGGCCGCGGCAGGGGCCGCGACGGCCGGCTGCGCGGGTGCCGCGGCGGACACCTGGACGGGCGGTGGCGGCCAGGTCTTCTCGCCGTCCCGCACCACGGTCACCGACCGCTGGACGACGTCGTCGAAGTCCAGCGTCAGCCGCCCGTCCTTGCCCGGCGTCAGCAGCTTGAGCAGGTTGACGAGGTTGGTCCCGTACAGCTGCGAGGCCTGGGCGGGCAGCCGGCCCGCGAGGTCGGTGTAGCCGATGATCGTCACGTCGTTGTCGGTGACGATCGCCTTGCCGCTGACCGTGCCCTCGACGTTGCCGCCCTGCGCCGCGGCCATGTCCACGATGACGCTGCCGGGCTTCATGGACGCCACGTCGGCGGCCGTGATCAGCCGGGGCGCCGGGCGGCCGGGGATCAGCGCGGTGGTGATGATGATGTCGACGTCGGCTGCCTGCTCGCTGTAGATCTCGGCCGCGCGCCGGTCGTACGCGTCGGAGGTCGCCTTGGCGTACCCGTCGTCGCCGGACTCCTGCTCGACCTCCACGGCGAGGAACTCGCCGCCCAGTGAGCGCACTTGGTCGGCGACCTCGGCCCGGGGGTCGGTGGCCCGCACCACCGCGCCCAGGCTGCCCGCCGCGCCGATCGCCGCGAGACCGGCCACGCCCGCGCCGGCCACCAGGACCTTCGCGGGCGGCACCTTGCCCGCCGCGGTGACCTGGCCGGTGAAGAAGCGCCCGAAGACGTGGGCGGCCTCGATCACCGCCCGGTAGCCCGCGATGTTGGCCATCGAGCTGAGCACGTCCATCGACTGGGCCCGGGATATGCGGGGCACGGCGTCCATCGACAGGACGGTGATCGGCCGCCGTGCGAGCTCGTCGACGAGGCCGGGATTGATCGCGGGGGCGATCAGCGCGACGAGGGTCGCCCCGTCGCGCAGTTTGGCCGTCTCCTCCTGCGAGGGCGCGTTGACCTTGAGCACGACGTCCGCGTGCCAGGCGTCGCCGATCCGCGCCCCGGCCTCGGTGTAGGCCTCGTCGGAGAAGCCCGAGGCCGTGCCGGCCTCCGACTCCACGACGACCTCGTAGCCGATGGCCCGGAGCTTGCGGACACTGTCCGGTGTGGCCGCCACGCGGGTCTCCCCGGCGGTGGACTCGGTGACGACACCGATCTGCTGCGGTGGTGAATCCGACATCGCTCTCCTGTTCCGTCCCTTCCGACTGACGTACCGGTTCCGTTGCCAGGTGGGCCGTCGGCCGTCCTGCGCGTGGCCAGCCCGGCCCTCCTGACGTGGGCCTTCACCACGAGCCGTCGGCGGACGTGCCCAGCGGTGCGTTCCTTGCGACGGCGTGCCGGCCTCGATGCGCGGTGGCGCGCCGGCACAGCGTGTGCGGCGAAGGTTTCCCCCGCTGGGTGCCCGGCCAACCAGCCGGGGGTGTGAGTTGTGCCGCCTTGTGGGGCGTTGACACGGGCCCGGCACGGTGCCGGTCCGCGGCGGGGCCCGGCGTACGGGCGCGCGCCTTTCCGTGAAGGGACTGTACATCGCCGGACAGCACTGCATACAGTATTCATTCCCGCTCGAATCGAGAGGAGCCGCCGTGAGAATTGCAGTCCTCGGAGCCGGTGCGATCGGCGCCTACTGGGGCGCGGCACTGCACCGTGGTGGCGCCGACGTCCACCTGATCGCCCGAGGTGAGCATCTGCGGGCCATACGTGCGGACGGGGTCCGGGTACTCAGTCCGCGAGGCGACTTCGTGGCACGGCCCCACGCCACCGACGACCCCGCCGAGATCGGTCCGGTGGACTACGTCTTCCTCGGCCTGAAGGCACACGCCTACCCGGGCTCCGGATCAATGGTCGCCCCGCTGCTCGACGAGAACACCGCGGTGGTGGCCGCTCAGAACGGCATCCCGTGGTGGTACTTCCACCGGCTCACCGGTCCCTACGAAGGGCGGCGGATCGAGTCGGTCGACCCGGGCGGCGCCACCAGCGAGGTGCTGCCACCGGAACGGGCAATCGGCTGCGTGGTCTACCCCGCCACCGTCATCGAGGCCCCCGGGGTCATCCGGCACCTGGAGGGCACCCGCTTCTCCGTCGGTGAGCCGGCCGGCGGGATCTCCGACCGGTGCACGGCCCTGAGCGAGGCCATGATCGCGGGCGGCCTCAAGAGCCCGGTGGAGCCGAACCTGCGCGACGACATCTGGATCAAGCTGATGGGCAACGTCGCGTTCAACCCGATCAGCGCCCTGACCAGGGCGACGATGGTCGAGATCTGCCGGAACCCGCACACCCGGCGGCTGGTCACCCAACTCATGGAGGAAACCCTGGACATCGCGGCCAGGGTCGGCAGCACCCCGGACATCTCGATCGAGAAGCGGCTGCGCGGCGCGGAAGGCGTCGGACACCACAAGACCTCGATGCTCCAGGACCTGGAGGCCGGCAAGCAACTCGAACTCGACGCCATCGTCACGGCGGTGGTGGAGATGGCCGACATTTCCGGCACCGAGGCACCCGCCCTGCGCGCGGTCCACGCCGCCACCGACCTTCTGGCGCAACGCGCCGCGGCGGGCTGGGAGATCGACGACAGCGCCCACAAGGCGGAGCCCGCGTAACGCGGGCCCCGTCCGCACGAGGAACGGCGAAGTGGTGCGGCCCCGGGTCCCGGCACGACCGTGCCGGGACCCGGGGTCCGCACCGGCCTCGCGGCAGGTACGAGGGCGGGGACACCGCGCTCGGTAAGCTGACCGGGCCCCACCGCAACCAGCGGCACCCATGACGGCCTTGCGACTCCAGCAGGAAGCGCCGGCGCGGCCACGGCCCCAGGCAGAGAGGAGTCGTTCATGCTGTTCCGCCAGCTGGAGTACTTCGTGGCGGTGGCCAGGGAGAGGCACTTCGCGCGGGCGGCCGAGTCCTGCTACGTGTCCCAGCCCGCGCTCTCCGCGGCGATCGCCAAGCTCGAACGCGAGCTGAACGTCACCCTGATCAACCGCGGCCACAACTACCAGGGCCTCACCCCCGAGGGCGAACGCCTCGTCGTGTGGGCCAAGCGGATCCTGGCCGAGCAGGAGGCCTTCAAGGCCGAGGTCGCCGCCGTCCAGTCGGGCATCACCGGCACCCTGCGGCTGGGCACGGAACCCACGGCGTCCACGACCCTCGTGCTGCCCGTCGCCGCGTTCTGCGCGGCGCACCCGCTGGCCAAGGTGCAGGTCCGCTCCCGGCTGTCGACCACGGAGCTGCACCGCCAGCTGCTCGCGTTCGAACTCGACGCCGCCATCGCCCACTTCGCTCCCCACGACCGGGAGAACCTCCAGGTGATGTCGCTGTACGAGGAGCGGTACATGCTGCTCGCCCCCAGCGACCAGCTGCTGTCCCCGGCCGACACCATGCGCTGGTCGGACGCGGCGCAGCTGCCGCTCGCCCTGCTGACCCCCGACATGAGGATCCGTCAGGTCATCGACAGCGCCTTCGCGGAGAGCGGGGTCGTGGTGACCCCCCAGGTGGAGACCGACTCGGTCGCCGCCCTGTACGCCAGCGTGGGCGCCGGCGCGTGCGCGAGCATCGTGCCGCACACCTGGCTGCGGGCCATGCCGCCGCTCGGCAGGATGCGGGCCGTGCGCCTGGTCGAGCCGGACGCCAGGGCGCAGGTGTCGGTCGCGATCCACTCCGCGACCCCCGGCCCGGTCGCGGCACGGGCCTTCATGAACGCCGCGGCGGGCCTGTCGCTGGACGAGTTCTTCGACGAGCCGCTGCCGGCCGAGCATCGCGTCAGGTGAGGCCGGGACCGGGCGTCCGGTCCGCGTAGAGGGCGTTCACCGCCGCCCGGTCGAGCCCGCCCTTGGCGGTGTGCGGGAGCGCGGCGACGACGGAGAGCCGGTCGGGCACCTCGAAGGCGGCCAGCCGGGCGCGGCAGTACCGCAGGATCTCCTCCGGCCCGACGCTCTCGCCCCGCGACAGGACCACGGCGGCGCCGACGCGCTGACCGTACGTCGCGTCGGGCACGGCGAACACGGCGGCCTCGGCGACACCGGGGCAGCCGGCCAGGACGTCCTCGACGTGCTCGGGCGAGATCTTCTCGCCCCCGCGGTTGATCAGGTTCTTGATGCGCCCGGTCAGGAAGAGGTAGCCGTCCTCGTCGAGCGTTCCGAGGTCGCCGGTACGGAGCCATCCGTCGCCGAAACCGCGTTCCGTCTCCGCCTGGTCGGCGAGGTAGCCGCGGGCGACGGTGGCGCCCCGCACCCACACCTCGCCCTCGGCACCGGATGGGCAGGGCCGCCCGCCCGGGCCCACGACCCGCAGCTCCACCCCGGTCGGGCGGCCGACCGAACCGTGCTTCAACGGCCCGTGGCGCGGCAGCGGTTCGCTGGCCGCCTGGTGGGTGGACTCCGTCATCCCGTACGCCGACAGCAGCGGCGCACCCAGCGCGCGCTCCAACGCCCGCTGGGTGGCCGCGTTCAGGGGGGCGCTGCAACTGCGCACGAACCTCAGCGGCGGGCCGTGCGCGGGCGCCTGCGGGCCCGGGTGGTCGATCGCCGAGCGGTCCAGCAGGATCTCGTGGATCGTCGGTACCGCGGTGAACCAGGTGGCGCCCGCCGCCCGCATGTCGTCCCAGAACGTGCCCGCCGAGAACCGGCCGCGCGCGGGCAGCAGCACGCAGCCGCCGCTCGCCAGGGAGGCCAGCAGCGCGGCGAACAGTCCGTGGCCGTGGAAGAACGGCATCACCGCCACGGTCGCGTCGCCGGGCCCCAGTTCGTAGGTGGCGCAGATGTTCCGTACGGACGCGGCCACGTTGGCGTGGCTGAGGGGGACCATCTTGGCCCGGTCGGTGGTTCCCGCGGTGAACAGGACCAGGGCGTCGCCGTCGACGAGTTCGCGGGCCGTGCCCCGGGCGGCCGCCGTGGGCGCGGGCGCGCCGGTGTCGAGCGCCGCCGACGCCGTCCCGGCGCGGGACACCGCCACGCGCAGGGTCCACGCCGGGAGGCCGGGGGGCGTGACCGGCGCGGTCTCGCCCGCGGACGGACCGAGCAGCAGCGCCCGCACCCCCAGTGACTCCATCCGGGCGGACACCTGGGAGCTGGGCAGGGCGGGGTCCACGGGGGCGACCACCAGCCCCGCACGCGCCCCGCCCAGGAGCGCGACGACGAACTCGACGGTGTTGGCGCACACCAGGCCGACCGCGTCCCCGCGCCGCAGCCCCGCACCGGCGAACCGGGCGGCCACGTCGTCGGCCAGGGCGGAGAGCGCGCCGTAGGACAGCTCCACCCGGTCCCCGGTGACGATGAGCGCGCGGGCGCGGGGACGCTCGCGGACGTGCCGGTCCAGGAGATCGGCGAGGCCGCCGACGGCCGGCGGCCGGTAGCGGTTCGGGTCGCGCACGGATGCTGCGGCCGGAACGGTCATGACCGCACCTCCTTGCGCCGGGTCGGTGGAGCCGCCTCTGGTGAGCCGTCTCCCCAGCGAGACTGGGCGGGGCGCCCGCCGCGCGTCCAATACGCGCTGGTGAACGGTCGATAGCGGACGTCTATCAAGGGTGCCCGGGACCGCCGCGGCGTGCGTTGATAGACGCTGCTTATGGGCTGGTCGCCGATAGGTCTTGGACGCGGGCGGGCGCGCTGCGGATGGTGAGACGAGTAGCCGCACAGGCATGACCTGCCCAAGGAGGACCTCGGACCATGACCGCCCCCTCACCACTGGAGACCGTGGCGACCGCCGACGTTCCGGCCGAGCTCACCGACGGGTACCACCTGGTCGTCGACGCGCTCAAGTCGAACGATGTCGACACCATCTACGGGGTGGTCGGCATCCCGATCACCGACCTGGCCCGCCTCGCCCAGGCGCAGGGCATCCGCTACATCGGCTTCCGTCACGAGAGCAACGCGGGACACGCGGCGGCGGCGGCCGGCTACCTGACGAAGAAGCCGGGCGTGTGCCTGACGGTGTCCGCGCCGGGCTTCCTCAACGGGCTCGTCGCGCTGGCAAACGCCACCACCAACTGCTTCCCCATGGTGCAGATCTCCGGCTCCAGCGAGCGCCACCTCGTCGACCTCAAGCAGGGCGACTACGAGGAGATGGACCAGCTCGCCGCCGCCCAGCAGTTCTGCAAGGCCGCCTACCGCGTGAGCCGGGTCGAGGACATCGGCCGCGGCATCGCCCGCGCCCTGCGCACCGCGATCTCCGGGCGCCCCGGCGGTGTCTATCTCGACATCCCCGCCGCGGTGCTCGGCTCCATCATGAACGCCGACGAGGGCGCGAGGACGGTCAGCCGTCTCGTCGACCCCGCGCCGCGCCAGATCCCCGCGCCCGAGGCGGTGGACCGCGCCATCGAGCTGCTGGCCGGCGCCCGGCGGCCGCTGGTGGTCCTCGGCAAGGGCGCCGCGTACGCCCAGGCGGACGACCAGGTACGCGAGTTCATCGAGTCCACCGGCATCCCGTACGTGCCGATGTCGATGGCCAAGGGCCTGCTGCCCGACGACCACCCGCAGTCGGCCGCCACCGCCCGCTCGCTGGCGCTGAAGAAGGCCGACGTCGTGATGCTGGTGGGCGCCCGCCTCAACTGGCTGCTGAACCACGGCGAGGCACCGCAGTGGAATCCCGACGCCAAGTTCATCCAGGTCGACATCGAGCCCAAGGAGATGGACAGCAACCAGCCCATCGCCGCCCCGCTCGTCGGCGACATCGAGTCGGTGCTCGACGCGCTCGCCGAGCGCACCAAGCCCGGCCAGATCTCCGCCCCGGCCGCCTGGCGCGAGGAACTGGCGGCGCGCTCGGCGCAGAACGTCGCCAAGATGGCCGAGCGCCTGAAGGCCGACCCGCACCCGATGCAGTTCATGGGCGCCCTGAAGGCGGTGCGCGACGTCGTGCGCGAGCGCCCCGAGACGTACATCGTCAACGAGGGCGCCAACGCCCTGGACATCGCGCGCAATGTGATCGACATGCACGTGCCGCGGCACCGCCTGGACAGCGGCACGTGGGGCGTCATGGGCATCGGCATGGGTTACGCGATCGCCGCCGCCGTCGAGAGCGGCGCGCCGGTCGTGGCCGTCGAGGGCGACAGCGCCTTCGGGTTCAGCGGCATGGAGCTGGAGACGATCTGCCGCTACAAGCTGCCCGTGGTCACCGTGATCATGAACAACGGCGGCGTCTACCGGGGTGACGACGTCAACCCCCTCGACGACGCCCCGTCCCCGACGACCCTGATGTCCGCCGCCCGCCACGAGCTGATGATCGAGGCGTTCGGCGGCAAGGGCTACCGCGCGACCACGCCCGCCGAGGTCACCGCCGCCCTCACCGAGGCACTGGCCTCGGGCGGCCCGGCGCTCATCGACTGCGTGATCGACCCCTCGGCGGGCACCGAGAGCGGTCACATCTCGCACCTCAACCCGAAGGGCATCACCGTCGGCAACATCGTGCCGGCGAAGAAGTGACGACCAGTCACCACCCGCCCTCCCGCACCCCGCGTCATCCCGCCAGCACAGCCCACCACCCGCACCGCGAACATTCACCAGAAGGAAGCCACCATGAGTGACAAGCCGCTCGCCGGAATCAAGGTGATCGACTTCACCGGGGTCCAGGCCGGTCCCGCGTGCACCCAGATGCTCGCCTGGTTCGGCGCCGACGTCATCAAGGTCGAGCGCCCGCAGGGCGGCGACGTGACCCGCAACCAGCTCCGGGACATCCCCGACCTCGACGCGCTCTACTTCACGATGCTCAACAGCAACAAGCGCTCGCTGGCCATCAACACCAAGACCCCCGAGGGCAAGGAGGTCATGGAGAAGCTGATCCGCGAGGCGGACATCCTGGTCGAGAACTTCGCCCCGGGCGCCATGGACCGCATGGGCCTGGGCTGGGACCACATCCACCAGCTCAACCCGCGGCTGATCTTCGGCTCGGTCAAGGGCTTCAACGACGAGTCGTCGTGGAACGACCTCAAGGTCTACGAGAACGTCGCCCAGGCCGCCGGCGGCGCCGCCTCCACCACGGGCTTCTGGGACGGCCCGCCGACCATCAGCGGCTCGGCCCTCGGCGACAGCAACACCGGCATGCACCTGCTGATCGGGCTGCTGACCGCCATCATCCAGCGCAACGCGACGGGCCTGGGCCAGAAGGTGTCGGTGTCCATGCAGGACGCCGTCCTCAACCTCACCCGGGTCAAGCTCCGCGACCAGCAGCGCCTGGAGAAGGTCGGCTACCTGGAGGAGTACCCGCAGTACCCGAACGGCGAGTTCGGCGACACGGTGCCGCGCGGCGGCAACGCGGGCGGCGGCGGCCAGCCCGGCTGGATCCTGAAGTGCAAGGGCTGGGAGACCGACCCCAACGCCTACATCTACTTCACCATCCAGGAGCAGAACTGGAAGCGGACCGCCGAGGCCATCGGCCGGCCCGAGTGGGTCGAGGACCCCGAGTACACCACCGCCAAGGCCCGCCAGTCGCACATCTTCGAGATCTTCGGTGAGATCGAGAAGTGGCTGGCCGACAAGACCAAGTACGAGGCCGTGGACATCCTCCGTACGTGGGAGGTGCCCTGCGCGCCCGTGCTCAGCATGAAGGAGCTCGCCGCCGACCCCGACATGCGCAAGAGCGGCACGATCGTCGAGGTCGAGCAGAAGGAGCGCGGCACCTTCCTGACCGTGGGCAGCCCGATCAAGTTCTCCGGCTTCAAGCCCGAGATCATCGGCGCCCCGCTGCTCGGCGAGCACACCGACGAGGTGCTCGCCGACCTCGGCTACGACGCGGACGCCATCCGCGCGCTGCACGAGGGCAACGTCGTCGTCTGACCCGTCCCACCGAGGCGGCCGTCGAATGCTGTCGGCCGGTCCGGGGGTCCACATGACGTCGGCCTCCAGAACCCCAACCGGGTCCTGGAGGCCGACGTCTTCGTTCGGGCCGGGTCAGACGGGCCGGATCACCCGAAGACCAACTTGTCGTTCCAGCCGGACCCGATGACCGTCTTCACCGGTCCGTTTGTGTTGGTCGTGGACGGGTTGTAGACGGCCATGTGGCCGTCCGACCGGAACCGGGCCCAGATGTCCGGGATGCCGTCGCTGTTGATGTCCGGGATGCCGATCGCCGCGTCGACGTTGGCCTCGGTCCAGCTGGTGCCGAACGCGACGTCGCCGTTGAGCGAGTTGGCCGCCAGCATCAGGGAGTTGAGGTCGACGCTGCCGGCGACGGAGCCGGGCTTGCCGTGCCGGACGTACATGTTGCCGTTGTCCAGGTTGCGCCAGAGCAGGTCGGGCGTGCCGTCCTTGTTCATGTCGGCCAGGTTGACGATGTCGCGGCGGCCCCAGGCGTCGGGGTTCATCAAGGTCGCGGTCCTGAAGGTGGCGCCGCTGTAGCCGGAGAGCACCCAGAAGCCGACGTCGGTGCGCAGGACCAGATCGGGCAGCTTGTCGCCGGTGATGTCGCCGATGGCCTTGAGCTGGGTCCAGGTGGACGGCGCGGGCGCGTTCGACGGGAGGCGGATCCTCAGCCGCTGGCCGACGTCGAACGAGCCGTAACCGTCGCCCGGGTAGAGCCAGAACCCGCCGTCCGGGTCGACGGCGAAGAGGTCCGTGGTGCCGTCGCCCGGGTAGGCGTCCTGGTAGTGCGCGATCAGCGCGGCCTTGCCGGTCGTGGCGTTGTACCAGTGACCGGGCGGGGTCAGCGCGGCCTTGCCGTCGGGGCCCAGGCTGTACGAGGACGTCAGCTGGCCGTACAGCTCGCCGCCCGGCTGGCCCGGATACGTGCGCAGGACGCCGGTGTTGTCGATGAGGAGCAGGTCGGGGGTGCCGTCGCCGCCGGTGTCACCCGGGGCGTCGGCGTTGTCCCTCGGCGGGACGTAGGTCGTGTAGTCCGTCCGCGCGCTGGCGTTGCCGAGGCTGTCGTAGGCGTAGACCTGGAGTGTGTTGGGGCCGGCGTTCAGCGGCCGCAGGTCGGGGACGGTGGCCAGCCCGTTGGCGTCCGCGTTGACGGAGACCGCGCCGACCCCGCCCCACGCGTAGGTGAACCTCGCGGCCCCCGGCGATTCGAAGGTGATCGGTCCGGTCAGGCCGAACTTCACCGTCGCCCACGTGGCGCCGTCCGAAGTGGCCTTGAGGTACACATCGCTGGTGACGACGGGCTGGGACGGTCCGCTCGGGTCCACCGTGATGCGGCAGGGCTCGGTGCCCGGCGGGTAGTTGGTGGACGTCGCGCCCGCCGAGTCCTTGCCCATGGCGTCCCAGGAGAAGGTGGTGTTGGTGGTGATGTCCTTCAGCAGCGGATCGCTGGACGGAATGGTGTACGTGGCGGTTCCGCCGGACCCGCCGATCGGGATCTCGACGCCGGCCGGGACCGTGCCGCCGGTCTTCCAGAACCGGAAGCGGACCTTGCTCATGTTGTTGTCGGGGTCCTTGGCGGTCACCGACAGGGTGATGTTGGTCTTGCCGACCGTCACTCCCGCGCCGGGGCCGGGCGTGCAGGGGCCGCCGGGCTTGGAGGAACCGCTGGTGGGCTCGGACGGGTTGCGGTTGTAGACGGCCTCGATGGTCGCGGAGGTCGCCTTGAACTTGCGCCAGGTCTGGGTGTCCGACTCGCTCGTGGCCCGCATGCCCAGGGTGACGGTCGAATCGCCCCTGTCGGTGGCGTACTGGGCGGCGTCCTTGACGTTGAAGGCCTCGTAGTCGTCCGGGCAGGAGCTCGACGACCAGCCGTGCGCGAAGGACTTGCGCTGGATCTCGTCGGACCAGCTCGGTTGCGCGTTCCACGTCGTGCCGGACGAGATCGCGCCGGTGCGCCACAACTGGAACTCGCGGCTCGTGCAGGACCAGGAGTGGTTGTTGAGCACCTTGAAGCTCGCGCTGGTGATCTCCGCGCCCTTGATGGACTTGTTCCAGTCCATGCGCCAGAAGGAGCGGGCGGTGCCGCCGGTGTCGGACTCGTGGCCCACGCGGGCGTCGGAGGTACCGGAGGAGAAGTTGGTGCCGTTGAAGAAGCTGGTGCTCGGGTACGGCTTGTAGGCCACCGTCCACGCGTCCCAGCCGGGGTTCAGCGGCGGGTCGACGAACAGCGGGTACGTGACGTCCTCGCGCGCCGCGAGGCCGGTGGCGGCGAAGCCGAGGCCGAGCCGGGCGGCGTGGGTGTTCTCGCCGTCCAGGGCGATCGGCAGCGGGGCGGACCGCGCGCCGGGCTCGATGCCGGTGAGGCCCGACAGCTTCAGCACGTCGGCCGGGGTGGCGACGGACGTACGGTTCGCTGTGCCCTCGGGCAGTTCGGGGTCACGGCCGCTGGAGTCCCACGCGAACGGCGTCGGGATCGAGCCGACCTCGTTGCCGGTCTCGTCCAGGACCCGGACCCGGTCGGCCTTGCGGTCCTGCCGGAAGACGGCCGTGGCGGAGCGCAGGCCGTACGAGACGGTCCTGAGCGCTTCCTGCCGCGCGGCCTCGGCGGTCTTGACGATCAGGACCTGCGCCATGCCGCCCTCTTCGCGGGCGACGAGCAGCAGGTCGACGCCCGGGAGGACCTCGGAGTACAGGGCGCGCGGCCCGTCGAGGACCGGAGCGGGCAGCGCGCCCGGCCAGGTGTACGCGACGGTGTGGCCGTCGAGTTCGACCTCGGCGAGCACGGTCTCACCCGGAGTCCCGGTACGGGCGAGCGAGCGGTCGGCGCGCGCCTTTCGGACGGTGCCGCTCGCGAAGCGGACGGGAACGGCCGGGTTCGCGGGTGCGATGCCAAGGCCCTTGGGGGCCGCGGCCGTTCGCTTCAGGGTGTTGTCGATCGGGGCCCATTCGCCATGGGCGTTCTTCGCCCGGGTCGGGGTGGCCGTGATCCGGGTCTTGAAGGAGCCGTTGGGCAGCGCCCAGGTCGAAGTGGTGGCGCTGGTCGCCGTGTCGACCCGTACCTGCTTGTGCGTGCGCAGGGCCTGGGCCATCGCGGTGGCCTCGTCGCGCGGACCGGTGGAGGCGGGGGTGGCGTGGGTGGTGCCGCGGCCGGCGGTGGTCGGGGAAGGGGCGTCCGGCTGCCACCACGGCAGCAGGGCGGCGGTCAGGGCGGCCAGCACGAGGCCGAGGGTCAGGGACAGCCGTGTGCGCGTGCGCACGAATGGGCTGAGAAAGCGAGGCGGCGCGGTCACGGCGGTCTACTCCCGTGGGAACCAAGCGGATTGAGGACAGCACAGACAGCCCCGGTCGGCAGGCCGCGGGGCAGAAGGCGGGCACACGATCACACACGTGAAGCATTGACGTCCATGCGTGAAGGTTTTATGAATCCGTTACACGAATGAGGGCTCTGCTTGACCAGTTGTTAACTGAGTCCGATTCAGGGCTTTTCCGTGGTCGCATTGGTGGTGATCACTGGAATTCCCCCATCCTTCTGATTAGCCGTCAGTGGGGGGTTCTGATCCGTTTTGCCCCGTGTCGCAGATCACCTTCGCGGGCTTCTGGCACACCTAATCGATCTTGCGTACGCGGCGGACATGACAGAGGGTGCACACGCACACGCCTGAGCCAGGGGTGTGCCTTTTGGTGTTTCCGCACCTCGTCCGTTGTTTGAATCGCCAGGGTGGGAGTCGACGCGTATGCGTGCTTCAGGTCGGCTGTCATGGCTGGGGCGGGGACGCCTAGCCATGACGGAGCAACAACGACGGCGCCGGCGGCGAAGCCGCACGGCGATCGTCCTTCTGCTGTCCTCGACACTGACCGTGACCAGCCTGGGCGGGCAGGCGCTGGCCATTCCCGGCGCCGGCATGAGCCGCGAGGAGTCGGTCGCCAAGGTCGACCTCCCGGACCTGCCGAAGGCCACCGAGGTCGAGGGCGACGAGGCCGCCGACAAGACCCTGACCCTGGCCCCGGAGAACCCCGTCGCCCCGTACACCCCCACCGCCACCGCGACGTGGACCTCCGGCACCGGTGAGGCCACGCTCGACGCGACCAGCGCGCCCGGCACCACCAAGCCGGTCAGCAACAACCTGCCGGTCGCCATCGGCGTCCCCGAGGGCGGTGACGCCGCCGCCCTCGCCGGCGACTGGACCGTGGGCGTGGCCCCGCAGACGACCTCGCAGGACGCGGGCGTCTCCGGCATCGTCATGAAGGTCACCCCGCCGGCCACGGTCGACCCGGCCGCCGAAGTGGCGATCAGCATCGACACCACGGGTTTCGCCGACCTCTACGGACCGCAGGCGGCCGACCGCTTCGGTCTGATGCTGCTGCCCGAATGCGTCTACTCCTCCCCGACCGAGGGCGACTGCGCCGACGGTGGTGCCGGGGGCATGAGCACGATGTCCCTCTCCGACGGGGACAAGGACGTCAAGAACGGCAAGAAGGACTTCCAGCGGCTGCGCAGCACGGTGAGGACCGTGGCCGCCAAGGACGCGCCGACCCACACCAAGACGGCCAAGAACGCCAGGACCCGCAAGATCCTCAGCGGCAGCATCCCGGTCTCCAGCCTCGTCGGCGAGGGCTTCGTTCCCTCCCGGGCGACCAACGCCTCCTACCGGGACGGCGTCCAGCCCGCGGTCTCCGCGAACGGCGGCGCCGCCATCGGCGGCCTCGACACCGGCTCGTCGGTGTCCGGCGACTTCACGGCCTCGCCGCTGCTGTCCTCCGGCTCCTGGTCGTCGGGCTCCTCCTCGGGCGCCTTCACCTACTCGTACGACATCCAGGTCCCGGAGACCGCCGGCGGCCTGATGCCGAAGGTCAACCTGGCGTACTCCTCGCAGTCCGTCGACGGCCGCACGTCCTCGTCGAACAACCAGGCCTCCTGGATCGGCGACGGCTGGGACTACAACGCGGGTTCCATCACCCGGACGTACACCAACTGCCGCCAGGACTCCAAGAAGGCCGGCTCCAACAACTCCACCCACCGCACCGCGGACCTGTGCTGGGGCTCGGAGAACGCCACCCTCTCCCTCGGCGGCATGACCACCGAGCTGGTCTGGGACGCGGCCAAGGGCACGTGGTTCACGGCCAACGGCGACGGCTCCACCGTCCAGCTGATCAAGGGCGAGGCCACCGGCAACGGCGCCAAGGACGGTGAGTACTGGGTCGTCACCACCAAGGACGGCACGAAGTACCACTTCGGCAAGAACAAGCTGCCGGGCTGGTCGGACCACGGCAGCGCGGCCGACGACCCGACCACCGACTCGGTGCTCACGGTCCCGGTCTACGGCAACCACTCGGGCGAGGACTGCTACAAGGGCCCCACGACCACCGACTGGACGAACTCCTGGTGCACGCAGGGCTGGCGCTGGGGCCTCGACTACATCGAGGACGTCCACGGCAACGCCATGTCGATGTGGTGGAAGAAGGACGCCCCGAACTACTACGCCCGCAACTTCAACTTCAAGGACCCGGTCCCCTACGACCGCGACGGCTGGCTCGACCACATCTACTACGGCCAGCGCAGCAACACCATCTTCACGGCGGAAGCCCCGGCCCGGGTCGGCTTCACGGTGGCGGAGCGCTGCTACACCGTCGACGACGTCACCTGCTCCGAGGCCAACTTCACCTCCAAGGACCCGCGCAACTACCGGCCCTGGTTCGACACCCCGGCCGACCTGCGCTGTCAGGCCGGAAAGAAGTGCTGGAACGCCGGCCCGTCCTTCTGGACCCGCAAGCGCCTCGACAAGATCACGACCTCGGCCCAGCGGCGCACCGACACCGCCGCCCGCCAGGTCGTCGACGAGTACCAGCTGAAGCAGAGCTTCGCCAAGCTGCTGACCGGCCCGAACACGGCCCTGTGGCTGGAGTCCGTCCAGCGCACCGGCTACGCCCGCAAGGGCTCCACCGACGCGAGCGTGCAGCTCAACTCGGTGCGGTTCGAGCCGAACACCGAGGACATGCCGAACCGCGTCAAGGCGGTCCACCCGTCGCGCCCCGGCTTCTCCCGGCTGCGCATCGGCCGCGTCGTCAACGAGTACGGCGGCGAGACCATCGTCACGTACAAGCCGATCGAGGGTGACTGCCTCACCGGCGACCTTCCCCTGCTCGACCAGCGGCCCGGCGAGGACAGGGCCACGGCGATGGCCCGGCTGCAGGCCCAGCTCAAGGTGAACGACCGGCTCTGCTACCCGTCGTTCTGGAACCCCGACCCCGAGGTCGAGGACATCGACTGGTTCCACAAGTACGTCGTGGACACCGTCGAGGAACTCCCGAACATCGACGGCAACTTCACCACCAGGACGGAGTACCGGTACAAGAACCCGGCCTGGAAGCTCGCCGAGGCCGAGTTCACCAAGAAGTCCCAGCGCACCTACTCGCAGTTCGCGGGCGTCGAGCAGACCACGGTCCTGACGGGTCCGGTCATCGAGGGCACCCCGGACGCCGTCGACCAGCGTTCCAAGTCCGTCACCCGCTTCTTCCGGGGCCTCGGCGACACCGTGTCCGTCAAGGACATCACCGGCGCGGAGATCGCCAAGGACGAGGAGCCGTTCGCCGGCCGGATCGCCGAGGAGATCACGTACACCGACTCCACCAAGGCCGACTCCGACTGGCTGTCCCGCTCGGTCACCAAGCCCGAGGCCACCGAGCTCGCCAGGCGCGACCGGGACGACGGCCTGAGCCCGCTGCGGGCCTGGCGGGTCACGGAGCCCGAGGAGATCGCGTACACCAGGTCGTCCGGCACCAACACCGACGACGCGCGCACCCTGCGCACGGTCAGGACGTCCACGACGTACGACCCGACCTACGGACTGCCGACCCTGGTGGAGTCCCTGGGCGACGCCGACCCCAACAAGACCGGTGACGAGTCCTGCACCAAGCTGGAATACCTGCACCGGACCGACAAGAACCTCATCGGTCTGTCCAAGCAGGTCCTGGTCTCACCGACGACCTGCGCGAACGCCGACTGGTCGGACTTGTCGACGCTCAGCGGCGGCCAGCGCACCGCGTACGACGGCACGTCGTACGGCACGGCGCTCGGTTCCTCGACCCGAGGCCTGGCCAGCGAGTCGTGGACGCTCAACGGCGCCGGCACCGGATTCCAGACCACCGGCACCACGGAGTTCGACGCCGTCGGACGCGTGGTCAAGGAGACTCCGGCGGATCAGCTGACCCAGCCGACCCCGAAGTCCGCCACGATCACCTACGACTCCATAGGACCGGCCACGGGCCAGGTCTTCAAGGTCACCACGACCAACGTCCTCGGGCACAGCCAGATCCAGGAGCTGGAGCCGGGCCGCTCGGTCACCGTCAGGACGACCGACGCCAACAACCTGGTCAGCGAGGCCGTGTACGACCCGCTGGGCCGGCTCGCCGAGGCCTGGGCCCCGGGCCGCACTCCCGGCACCGGCGTGGCGGACTTCCGCGCGGTCTACACGGTTCCGCCGGAGGAGACCGACCCCACCGACCCCAACATCAAGATCCGCAAGCCTCCGTACGTCACCACGTACGCGCGCGGCTACGAGGACCGGATCGAGACGTCCGTCACCCTCTACGACGGTCTCGGCCGTGAGCGGCAGACGCAGGAGGAGGCCGACAACGACGCGGGCTGGCTGATCACCGACACGCTGTACAACAACTCGGGTGAGGTCTACCAGACCAACAATGCCTACCTGACCCAGGAGGCGAAGCCGGGCGAGCTCTTCAGCCCGCTGTCCGACACGACCGTCCCCAACATCACGCGCTACACCTACGACGGCCTCGGCCGCGTGCTGCAGGAGACGCCGTACCTCAAGTGGATCGACCCGAACACCAAGGAGTCCTTCTCCAAGGCGTACGAGGACCGGGCCGTCCGCTACGAGTACGGTGAGGACTGGTCGAAGGTCATCCAGCCGCAGGGCGACTCGACCTACCGCGTCTGGACCGACGCGACCGGTCGCACCGTCCGGACGGACACCTTCAACCCGGCGGCCCCCGGCGGGTTCACGTCGACGCGCTACGCGTACGACGCGCGCGGCCAGGTCATGAAGGCGACCGCCTCGGAGGACCGCACGCACCCGTGGTCGTGGACGTACAACCACAACGGCCAGGTCGAGACGGCGACCGACCCCGACTCGGGCACGACCCGTACGACGTACGACGTCTTCGGCCGACCCCAGACGGCCACGAACGACCGGGGCATCAAGGTCTGGAACGGCTACGACGAGCTGTCCCGTCCCAAGGAGACGAGGGAGAACGACTCCAGCGGCAAGCTGCTGGCCTCGTTCACGTACGACTCCGCCCCGGGCGGCAAGGGCATGCCCGCCACCGCCACCCGTTACACCGACGGTCTCGGGTACACGCAGACGGTCGACGGCTACACCAAGGACTACCAGCCGACCTCGACCACGCTGTCCCTGCCGCAGTCCATCGTCGACACCTGGGGTCTGAAGAAGGACTACAGGTACGACTACACGTACAACGACAACGGCATGCTGGACGAGTCCACTGTTCCGGCGGTGGGCGGTTTCGACGCCGAGAAGCTGGTGGTCCGCTACAACAAGGACGGCAATCCGCTCTCGATCTCCGGCAAGGACTGGTACGGCTCCGAGACCGCCTACGACGCCTACGGCCAGGTGCTCCGCTCCACGCTCGGTGCCCAGCCGTACCGCGTGTGGACGCAGAACGCCTACGACGAGGGCGGCGGCGAGCTCACCGAGCAGTCGGTCTACCGCGAGAAGGGCGACGCCACCGCCGACAAGACCGTCGTCGGCGGCACCCTGGTGTCCGACCGGGCGTACACCTACGACCCGGCCGGCAACGTCACCTCGATCCAGGAGAAGTCCGACGGGATCGCGGAGCGCCAGTGCTTCGTCTACGACCCGATGGGCCAGTTGAAGTCGGCCTGGACCGCCAAGGACCAGACGACCTGCGTCAACCCGAGGAACCCGGACGGCTCGCTCAACAAGAACGCGGACGGCACGCTGCGGGTCGCCGCGGGCGCGGACGCCTCCGGCTACTGGCAGGAGTACGAGTACGACCTGCTCGGCAACCGCACCAAGCTGACCGAGAACGACCTCTCCGGCGACACCACCAAGAACGCGGTCTCCACGTACGCGTACGGCAAGAACGCCGCCAAGGACCAGCCGCACACGCTGACCAAGGTGTCGAAGACGTACAAGACCCCGGCGGGTGCGCAGGTCACGGCCGAGGCCACGCGTCTGTACGAGCTGACCGGTGAGACCAAGACCGTCACCTCGATCCAGAACGGCGACAAGCAGGACCTGACCTGGACCTGGGACGGCCAGGTCGACCGGATCACCGGCCAGGGCAGCGGCGGCAAGACCCCGTACGTGGGCCTGGGGCAGAAGTGCCTCGACCTCAAGGGCGGGGTTCCGTCGGCCAACCAGGTGATCCAGCTCTACTCGTGCAACCTGTCGGGCGCACAGAACTTCAGGTTCACGCCCACGCCGGGGCAGACCGACTCCAACCGGGGCACGCTCTCGACGCACGACACCTGGTGCCTCCAGCCCACCGCGGAGTCGGTCGGGTCGGCGGTCCAGATCCGCAAGTGCGACGGCTCCGGCGCGCAAGAGCTGATGCGCAACGCCGTCGGGCAGCTCATGCTGGCCAACAAGCCCACCTTGTGCCTCGCGGTCCAGGGTGCCGTCAACGCCAATTCGACCCCGGTCGTGCTGGCGACCTGTGACGGTTCCTCGGCGGCGCAGCAGTGGGAGCCGCAGAACGACACCCGTCACATCTACGGCCCCGACGGCAGCCGCCTGCTGACCATCGCGGGCAAGCAGGCCACGCTGCAATTGGGCGAGGCCGAGGTCACCGTCCAGAAGGGCGGTGTCCTGGTCAAGACCCTGCGCACCTACGCCGCCCCCGGTGGTTCCGTCGCGCGCTACGCCTACGGCAATGGCGCGGACGTCCTGGTCGCCCAGACCACGGACCACCAGGGCAGCGCGTACACCGAGGTCGGTCTCTACGGCTCCATGCCGGTGCGCGTCCGCAAGCAGGACCCGTTCGGCAACGAGCGGGGCACCGCCAATGTGGGCCGGCAGAGCCACGAGGGCTTCCTGGGCCAGACCCGGGACGACTCCTCCGGCTACCAGCCGCTCGGCGTCCGTCTCTACGATCCGGTGGTCGGACGCTTCCTGTCCGTCGACCCGGTGCTGGACCTGAACGACCCGCTGCAGTCCAACGGGTACGCCTACGCGCAGAACAACCCGGTCACGTACTCCGACCCGACCGGTGAGTCGATCGTCCTGACCGCTTCGGAGCAGGCCGCGGCCCTTGCCGGCGCGGGTCTGTCCGCGGCGCAGGTCGCGCAGGCGCAGTCGATGCAGGGCAAGTCCCTCACCGCCGTCATCCTCGCGGTCGCGTGGGAGACGCTGAAGGACTTCATCGGCATCAACGACGCCATAGCCTGCTTCGGCGGCGACATGTGGTCCTGCGTCAGCATCGCCGTCGACGCCATCCCGTGGTCCAAGCTCGGGAAGATCCCGGCCGTGATCAAGGCGGTCAACCGCACCATCGAGGCCATCAAGGCGTTCAAGGTCGCCAAGCGGGCGGCCGAGATGGTGCTCAAGGCGGCAAAGGCTGCTGAGTCAGCCGCGCTACGGGCCAAAAAGCTGGCCATCGAGAGAGCAAAGAAGGAAGCCGCACAAAGGGCCAGGAAGAAGGCGGCCGAGGCCGCCAAGAGAAGAGCAGACGTAGCGGCGGCCGCGAAGCGGAAGACGGGTAACCCCGTCCAGAAGCAGTCCCAGGCCAAGGCAGCACCGAAGTCCTCGTCGCACCCGAGTGCGGGCAAGGGCGGTGGCGCTGGCAAATCCGGTGGCGGCGGAGGCGGCGGCAAGTCCGGCGGTTCCTCCCGCAGCCACGGCGGAAGCAGCGGCGGCGGCGGCTCCGGCAAGGCCGAGGGCGGCGGCGGTGGTGGTGGCTGCAACAGTTTCGTGCCGGGCACGAAGGTCCTGTTGGCCGACGGTTCCGCCAAGCCGATCGAGAAGGTGAGGACCGGCGACAAGGTCGTGGCGACCGACCCGAAGACGGGCGAGACCCGTATCGAGACGGTCACCGCCAAGATCAAGGGCCAGGGCCTCAAGCACCTGGTCAAGGTCACGATCGACGTCGACGGCAAGGCTGGTTCGAGGACGGCCCAGGTCACCGCGACCGACGGCCACCCCTTCTGGGTCCCTGAGTTGCGCGCGTGGCTGAAGGCGACCGATCTGCGCCCCGGCCAGTGGCTGCAGACGAGCACGGGTACCTACGTCCAGATCGCGTCGATCCGGCGCTGGACAGTGCAGGGCGCCACCGTCCACAACCTGACGGTCTCCGACGTCCACACGTACTACGCGCTGGCCGGTGTCACTGCGGTATTGGTTCACAACATCAGTCCGGAGCAGTGTCAGCTCGGCGTGCAGGAAATGGATCACGTGACGTCGGGAGTCCTCGACATCCAGGTGGATGTCGTCCCGTTCGCGAGCGGTGGTCGCGGTTCGGGCGGATTCGTTGACGATATGGGCGCTCGGGTGCCCGGCATGACGTCGTCGAATTATCATCACGTCGAGATGCAGGCCGCCGCCTATATGCGCCGCAATGAGGTCGGACGTGGAGTGCTTTATATAAACCACCCCGACGGTATCTGTCAATTCTGCGACGGATCGGCGTACACGCGTCCTGGTGGCCCTAGTGTCGACCCCATCGAGGATGCGCTTCCAAGCGGTGCACAAATGTGGGTCTACGACCAGGCCGGAAAATTCCTCGGTAAATTCACGGGGAATTCCCGCTAGTCACGACCGGAGTGTTTCGGCAGGGTGTGACAGGCGCCCTGCCGAAACACTTTTCAGTGGAATGTGCATCGGTACGACGATTGTGAACATGTCGGCCGGGCCGGCCCATGGCGTATACTCGGGCGTTGTGGATGAACTTCTTTCAATTGATTCGGACAGCGTCGGACGTTTCCTCCGGCGTTGGTACGGCACTGTGGGGAGCGTGAGCGAAGTTCACCTCGACGCCGGCCCTCACGTGCCTGCCGAACTGGTTGAGTGGCATACGGCGGCAACGCTTGCCTGTGGCCTTGTGGCGTTCCAGGACCGGCCTGTTGCGATTACGGACCTTGCGCCGGACTCCTGCGGCATGCTCGAATTCTGGGTCGAGAATCAGAACGGTTATTTCTGGGCCGTCGACCTCGATGATGACAGGCTCCAGGTCTTCTCCAGGGAGGCAGGAGAGGACAGCTGGACGGGGACGGGGGAGGCTCTCGGTGATTTCCTTCTGCATTGCACCGTGCGGGAAGCCGTCATCGGAGGCGCGTCCAAGTTCACCGTTTTTGTCGATGCTTCAGAAATCAACGAGGCTCTGGAGTCTTTCGAGCCGCTGAAGTTCGTGGCGCTCGGGAGTGAAGAGCCTCAGGTCAAGCTGTGGTGCAGCGAGGACGCACTCGTCCGCATGGCGCCTCCGCCGGCGGGATATGCGAGCCCCGGCGAGCAGCTGTGGATGCTGACCTTTGCGGCTCCGTCCGATTCACGTATCGAGCGGTACGCGTCGCGGTTCGGCCTGGAGGGCTTGACCGATGCCGAATCTGCTCGCGTGGAGCCTCCGTACGAGCCGCCGCCGTTCTAGATGCACCAGGCCAACTGCGGACCGCAGTTGGCCTGGTGCAGGAGAACGACCGTCGACCGTATGGGAGTGCGCGGGCTCCATGGGGGTCTCGTTTCGGTTGGCCATGCCCGACCCGGTCCGCTCGGTTGCGTTACCATCCGGACCTCATCCCGAACGGCGACGTCGGCCTTCACGATCACCGAAGCCGTGTCTTGAAGGCCGACGTCACGCCCCGCGGACCGCCCAGCGGCATCCGATCTTCCGCACGGGGGCGTCGCGTTTGTGGCGGCGGAGGTCAGGTGGCCGTCGTGTGGTCCGCCTTGGCGGCCGCCGCCTGGCGGTACAGCTCCTTCTCGCGGGCCCGCCGTTCCGTCACGTCCCGGATGACCGCCCCGACCCAACCCGGTTGCCCGTCCGCGTCGTTCAGCAGCACCACGCTGAACTCGATCGACAGCTTCCGGCCGCCCGCGCCCACCGCGGGGACGGAGAGCAGGTCGTCGTCCCCGTACTTGGTGGTCCCCGTGGTCATGGACTTCTGGAAGCCGTCCCAGTGTCGCTGCTGGTGCCGTTCTGGGATGATCACGTCGAGGCTGCGGCCGGCGACCTCGGCTGCCGGGAACCCGAAGATCCGTTCCGCCCCGTGGTTCCAGTAGCGGATGAGTCCTTCGCTGTCGATGATCACGACGCCGTCGGGTGCCTGGGCCGTCATGCTCAGCACCACCTCGGGATCCAGATGCTCCATGTCCCCTCCAGGCTCGGGCCGTTGAGCGTGTCGTATACAGCATACTGTCGCCCCTGACTCCCGGGCCGGGAAATCACGTGACGCGAAGCGCCCGAGCGCCGAGAATCCAGGCGTGGCCACCATGAACGCCGACACGAGCAGCCGCGACCCGTCCCCCCGGTCCTCCCTGACCGCTCTGACCGGACGGGCCTTCGGCGCGATCCCGCCGACGGCACTGGTGCTGCTCGGCATCGTCAGCGTCCAGTTGGGCTCGGCACTGGCCAAGCACCTGTTCAGCGCCGTGGGCAGCTTCGGGACCGTCGCGTTGCGCCTGTTGTTCGCGGCGGCCGTGCTGATGCTCTTCTGGCGGCCGTCGCTGCGCATGAAGCGCCGCGCGTGGGCGGTGGTGCTCGCCTACGGCGTGATCCTCGGCTCGATGAACCTGTGCTTCTATCTGTCGCTGGCCCGCATCCCGCTGGGGATCGCGGTGACCGTCGAGTTCCTCGGCCCGCTGGCCGTGGCCCTGGCCGGGTCGAGACGATGGCTGGACGCCCTCTGGGTCGCGCTCGCGGCAGGCGGTGTGCTCCTGCTGACGGAGGGACACGGCGACCTCGACCCCGTCGGCCTGCTGTTCGCCCTCGCCGCGGGCACGTGCTGGGGCCTGTACATCCTGGTCGGCGCGGCACTGGGCCGCCACACCACGGAAGGCAACGGCCTGGCCCTGGGCATGGCCGTCGCGGCCCTGGTGGCTGTGCCGTTCGGCGTCGCCGACAGCGGAACGGCGCTGATCCAGCCGTGGGTCCTGCTCGCGGGGCTCGGCGTGGCACTGCTGTCCTCGGTGGTCCCGTACACGCTGGACCTGGAGGCACTGCGCAGGATCCCCCCACGCGTGTTCGGCATCCTGATGAGCCTCGAACCGGCGATGGCGGCCGTCATCGGTCTCGTTGTGCTCCAGGAGTTGTTGCGCTGGACGCAGTGGATCGCGGTGCTGTGCGTGGTCGCCGCGTCAGCGGGCGCGACCCGGGGCGCCCGCACGGACGCCTGACGGGACGTCGAGTTGCTCCCGTTGTCATCGTGCGCACGCTGCTCACTGCGCGTTCAGCGCCGCGGGGACGTTGACCTGGAAGTGGATGAATTCGTACATGCTGTAGTCGCTGTACTCCTTCATCTCGAGTGCTTCGCGGACCTGGTCGGCCGACAGTCCCTTGCCCTGGGCGTCCCGCGCAAGGCCGGTCAGCTCCTCGAGGTAGGCGATCGAGTGCAGGATGTCCGCACGGCGCATGGGCCGCCCGTGGCCCGGCACGATCAGGGTGTCGTCGTCGAGGATGTCGTAGAGGCGCCGGTAGGTGACGAGTGCCTCGTCGGCTCGCCCCTCCAGCAGCCAGGGGAATGCCGGGGGCGGGGCCTGCAGTACGTTCCCGACGAAGACGATGTTGTCCTCGCGCATGCGGACGATCAGGTCGCCGTCGGTCTGGGCGAAGCCGATGTGCTCGATGTCCACATGCCTTCCTCCCAGATCCAGGGAGCACGGCCCGGACACCGCGATGTCCGCCGAGCGGGACACGACCTCCTCGATGCCGACGTTCGCACCGAGCAGGTCGATCATGAAGGCGCGGTCCTGCTCGAAGCGCTCGTCGATCACACGCTTGGTCGCCTCATGGTGAATGATCACCGTCTGTGACGGGAAGGCGAAATTCCCGAAGCAATGATCACCGTGGAAACTGGTGTTGACCAGGAATCGAATGGGCAGCGAGGTCACGGTGCGCACCGCGCCGATGACCTGGGACGCCAAACGGCCGTTGCTCAGCGATTCGACCACCAGCACTCCCGAATCGCCGACGACGAACCCCGCGTTGGTCGCGGTGTGGTCGGTCTCCTCGACATCCGCTGCCATGACCGCGTACACGCCGTCGGCGAGTTCGCGCGAGTGCATACGGACTTCGGCGATGTCGAAGGGCCTGTTCTTCTGCTGCATCGTTCTTTTCTCTTCTGGAAGGCTGGTCGGCTGGTCGGTGTCCTCCGGCGTCCGCGGCTTGAGGGATGACGTCGCTTTGTGCTGTGGCCCTGTCCTATTTGTCTCATGAGTGGGCGGCGGTTGCATCCTGCCCCGACGCGTTTTTCCGTCGCCTTCACGTGAGGGGCCGTCGAGACATGCGACTCGGGCCTGACCGCACACAGGGACCGGCCAGGTGCCTGCCGCGGGCGGGGCCGCACCGGTCAGCGGAGGACCTTGTCGAAGACCTCGTTGAGGGCCTCGGTCGAGCTCGGGTGGGTGTAGATCGAGTCGCGGAGCTGCGTGGCCGTGATGTCGTGCCGCATGGCCAGCGCGACGGTGTTGACGATCTCCTGCGCGTCGATGCTGAGCAGGGCGGCCCCGAGGATGAGGTCGGTGTCCGAGTCCACGATGAACTTCATGACGCCACGGGTCTCCTCGACCGTGTAGGCGCGGGGCATGGCCACGATGTCCGCGACCTTCTCCCGCGAGACCCTGATGTTCCGCCCCTGTGCACGCGCCTGGCTCTCGGTCAGTCCCACCGTGGCGAGCGGCGGTGTGATGAACAGGGTGTGGGGCACAGCCCTGCGGTCGCTCCTGGTGCGTTTGCCCTCACCGAGGAGCTGGTCCAGGACGATGCGCGCGTCGTCCAGGGAGATGTAGGTGAACTGCTCGCCACCGTTGACGTCCCCAAGTGCGAAAATGTGCGGTTGGCTGCTGCGCAGGTGGTCGTCCACCACGATCGCACCGTTCGGCGCGGTCCGGACGCCGGCGGCGTCGAGCCGGAGGCCGTCCGTGACGGGACGGCGCCCCGTGGCGGGCAGCAGCGCGGACGCCTCGACGGTGTGGGTCCGCCCGTCCTTCTCGTAGACGACGGTGGAGGCGGCGCCGCTGTCACGCACCTCCGTGACCCTCGCGCCGGTGACGACGCGGATGCCATCGCCGGTGAGGATCTCGCCGACGGACCCGGCGATGTCCTCGTCCTCCCGGGGCAGGAGCCGGTCGGCCGCTTCGAGGACCGTCACCTCGGTGCCGAAGCGCCGGTAGATCCCCGCGAACTCCAGGCCGAGGTAGCCGCCTCCGAGGACGACGAGACGCTCGGGCAGGTTCTGCGTGCGGGTGAGCTCCGCGCTGGAGACCAGATGCGAGCTGCTCGCGAGCCCGGGAATCGGGGGGATCACCGGCTCCGACCCGGTGTTGACCAGGATGGTGGGGGCGGTGACGGTGATGAGGTCCGGTTCCTCCCCGACAGCGACGGTGTACGGATCGACGAACCGGGCCGTGCCCGTGATGACCGTCGCGGTGTTCCTGCCGTTCAGCGCCTCGAAGTTACCGGCGCGGAAGGCACTGGTCAGCGCGCGGACGCCGGCGATCGACTGGGCGAAGAACTCCTGCGCGTCGTCCTCGAGGCGCTTGGTGCCGGAGTAGTGGACGAGCATCTTGGTCGGTACGCAGCCGACGTTCGGGCAGGTTCCGCCGTACATGTTCGCGGACCGCTCGATCAGGATCACACGGCGGCCGGCCTCGGCGAGCACGTGAGCGGCGGTCTTGCCGCCTTTGCCGAAGCCGATGACCAGGACATCCGCGGTGAGTGCTGTGGTGATCTCCATGCGTCGAGTCTGCGGCGCGCCCACGGGGACAAATAGACTCGAGCGTCTCACTGTCCTGCCCGAAAGTCTCACCGTGGACTCAGTCAGCCGACTGCTGCGCCTGGCCCGGCTCCGGGCCGACCTCGACAAGCACTGCCTGCTCGGGGCCGGCACCAGGATGGAGGTGCCGGCTCACGGCGAACTCGAGGCGCCCTTCCACGTGCTGCTGGAAGGCACATGCCGGCTCCAGGTGGGCACGGTTCTGCTCGACCTGCGCCCCGGGGACGTGGTGATGATTCCGAGCGGCGCCCCGCACCGGGTGATCACCGACGGCCAAGGCGGCGAAGGCGGCGAGGTGGGGACGGCGGAGACGGCCGGCGACGTGTTCGTGACCACGCGCAGCGAGCACGGTGCGGAGCCGGTCATCGACCTGTTCTGCGGGCACTACACGTTCGACGCCGGTACGGGCTCACTGCTGTTCGCGAGCCTGCCCGACCCGGTGCACGTCTCGTTCGGGCAGTCGGCCGAGAGCGACGAGGTGCTGCGCATGCTGAGCGCCCTGATGCGCGGTGAGGCGCGCCGTGAGGGCGAGGGCACCGCGGCGATCCTCTCCGCCCTGTGCACCGTGCTGCTGGCGATGGTGCTGCGCACCGCCCGGGGCGACACCACACGGAGCACCCTGTGGACGGCGGCGGCCGACGGCCGCATCGCGTCGGCCGTCGCAGGCATGCTCGACGACCCCGGAGCCGACTGGACGATCGAACGGCTCAGCCGTACGGCCGGTATGTCCCGCGCCACCTTCCTGCGCCACTTCACCCGGGACACGGGGACGACCGTGGGCGCCTTCCTCACCCGGGCGCGGCTGATGGCGGCGGCGGAACTGCTCACCGCCACCGACGCCACCGTCGCGAGCGTCGCCGGGCAGGTCGGGTACTACTCCGAGTCCGCGTTCTCACGGGCCTTCCGGGCCCACCTCGGCACGACACCCGCCCGCTTCCGGCGTGAGCATTCGCTGCGCGGGGTATGACGGGTCCCATCTTCCGTCCCGGCTCGGACATCTTCGAGACCGTGGAGTACTCGTTCGTCGTGCTGGCCGAGCGCTTCGGGGAACCCGCGTTCCTGAACAAGCTCATGGCCGTCTGTCTCCCTGACCGACGCGCACGTCCCGGGCGAGCCCAAGCCGGTACGTCTCCGGTTCCCGGGAGGGGCACGGGACTTCGTCGCCTTCCTCGACGCGCCGGCGCGCGTGCCCGTTCACCCGGACGTCTTCGACTTCGAGCGGGAGGAGCGGATGCAGGGGAGGGCGGAGGTCGCCCTGCGGTGGTGCACCCCAGGCTCAGGGGCCGGGAGAGGGAGGGACACGAACTGGTACAACGGTCAGCGATGGGCATCCGCGAGCGCGACCGCAAGGTGCACCGGCCGCTGTGGCGGGCCGGCCTCGAAGTGATCCCGGACGCCGTGCCGGACGGCACGATGCCGTTCGTCGTCGGCTACGGTGCCGAGGACGTGAGCGGTGCCTTCTCCCACCGGTACGGCACCCCGCGGCTCGTGGAGCGTCTCAACCGGGACTGGTACGACCTTGCCGTCTCCTCGGGCCTTCTCGACCGCCAGCGCGAGTTCCTCGTCCAGCTCCCTCAGGGCGCCCGGACGCACCAGGCCGTCTTGTGGGACCTGCACAGCCACGACCTAGTCCCGCCTGCCGTCTGGGCCCGGGTCCGGCTCCTGGAGCGCTGGGACATCATGGGGCGGGGCGCGGCATCGGCGTTCCTCGGCGTGCGAGCGGGTCACCCCGGCTTCGCCATGATGGCGCTCGACAGCAGCGTGTACGTTCAGGCTTCGACGGGCGAGACCGGCATCGACGTGCTGGCGGTGCGCCACCCCGACCACTCGGAGAACATCCTGCGGCACCTGGAGTGGATCACGCTTCACGACAGCCCCCACGCCAACCGCGAGTTCAAGGAGCGCATCGCGGTGTGGCTCGAGCGCCGCCGCCCAGGGCACCCGTCCACCATCGGGGCCGGTGACACGGCCCAGGCGCCGGGTGAGAGGACGTGAGCGAGGTGTTCGACTTCGGGATCGAGGGGTATCGGCCTGAATGGTTGAACGGTCACTCCGCAGTCGCGGCAAGCCGAGGCGAACAACTGCGAGCGCTCATCGGCCGCCCATTGACCCATGTCTGGCTGGTCTGGGAGGTCCCGAACGACGAATGGTTCTCCGACTGCCCGGTCCTGCTCGACTTCTCCGGAGAACAGGTGGAGATCAACCATGCGAAATTCGATGACGTCTCGATCACCTGGAACACGGTGGACCCCCACCAGCCGGTCCTGTGGCCCGACTTCGATCTCCGGTGGCGCCACGACATGCGCCATGAGTTCCAAGCCCTCCAAGGCCAGATCCTCCAGGACGTGGAGCTCCTCGAATGGATCGGGAACGACATGGCCAAGGGCGCTGTTGCCATCAATTTCCGCTTTCCGTACAGCCGACTGACCGTCTTCAATGCTCTCGATGAGAACGGCCTGAGTTTCGGGCCACCGGATTCGCGCTACCGGCGTATCCCACTGCGCTGAGGCGCACGGATCGCAACCGGGCACACGACAGACGCGTGCTGCCGGCGCAGCGGGCGAGGCCGCTGCGCCGGTCTTGTGCTTGCGGCGGTCACCGGTCCTTGGGCGAGATGAAGGAACCGATGAGCCGGCGGACCAGCTCCGCCGCGATCAGGTTGCGTCCTTGGAAGTGGTGTAGCGGGGTGGACCTGATCCGGGGGTTTGCTCCGGCGTACGGGTTGGTGCCCGCATAGACAAACGGCCACCGG
>NZ_JBIARB010000023.1:0-111225 GCF_042889545.1 Streptomyces sp. NPDC002574 | reverse complement strand
CGGTGGCCGTCTTTCTATCCGGGGACTCACTCCAACGCCGAGACAAACACCCGCATCAGGTGGGAACCCGTACACCACTTCCAAGGACGCAACCCCACCGCGTGGTGAGCAGCCACATCGGCCATAAACCGGGCCGCCTGCGCCGGATCACCAGAGTCCCCAATGAAATAGACGTGCCAGTAGAGGGAGCTGAGTACGCCCGGGTGGTCTGGTCCGAATCCTTCAACAGCTCTGGCCGCGTCGGCGGCGGACCGGACGAGGCGCCGTCGTCGCGTGGATCCAGGACACCGGTGCACCAATGGATCGCCGGCACACCTTCCTCGAGCTGCAGCCTTCACTGGGCAGCGCACTGCTGGCCAAGCCCAGAGAAGAACTGCGCATCTTCCTGGCCCGCACCCAACTGAGGCTCCCCGAAGGGACGGAGAGCCCACGGATCGCGGCCCCGCACGACATCGAGCAGGAACTGCGAGACCTCGGCCAGCACCGGCGCGGCGTGGCCGGTGACTATCACCTGGGGCCTGTGCGCCCCCCACACCCCCCCCGGGCGGTTTCACCCGGCCCCCCCCCCGGGGGGGGGCGGGGGGGGGGGGGGGCGCCCCCCCCCCCCCCCCACGGCCGGATGGTCGACGACAGGTCACGCTCGGCGCTCTGGTCCTCACACGCGCCCGCCGCCGGACGCGGCCGTGACCTTCAGCCGGCGCGCTCCAGAACACTTCACCGGGCCTGTCGTCGACCCACCGTGAGCGGCACCTACGGCATCATCGCGGCCGTGAAGGAGCCGGAGTCGAACTGGTTGATCGCTGACTGGGTGACGTCGTGGGACGTGGAGAAGATGCCCGCGTCCTGCTTCGCCGCCGCCGAGGCCAACGTCACGGGCTGTCCGATCGGTACATAGTTGGCGCCGTCGTAGGAGTACGAGGCGCTGAACGAGGTGCCCGATCGGGTGAGCTTCACCCAGATGGGGCGGTAGATGTCGACGGTGGCGCGGGCGTCGGTGTCCAGGTATCCGTCACCGTTGGCGTCCCACTCGAACACGACACCGTTGCGGGCGGTGACCGCGACGACGGCGTATCCGGCCGAACTTCCCGCCTTGGTCATGTCGTTGCGGACCATGACCCCGGACTTGGCCCACGCGTTGGCGTCGTTGACCGACACGACCCGGGTGGACACGCTCGAGTCGGCGCCGAACGAGTCGTCCCGGTAGACCGAGCCGAACTGGTCGTCGTGCTGACCGCCGGCGCCCCACACGTCGGCGCCCGCCGCCGCGATCCCGAATGCACCCCCGCCCTGGCCGAAGTACGAGCTGACGGCCGAACCTCCGGAAGTGCGGAGGCCGGGTGCGACCGGTCCACCGGACGGGCAACCGGTGAAGCCGAACTGGTTCGCGTTGAGCGAGGTCCGGTACTGCGGTGCGACACCCGCCTGGCAGATCACGTCCCGCGCGCCCGCGGGCCAGTTGGCGCCGGTGACCTTCACGTTGTTGATCAGCTGGTTGTTGTGCGCCGCGGCGTTCGGCGTCGAGGCGCCGCCCGAGTTGTACCAGTTGTTCTGGATGACGTTGTCACTGGTGTTGTTGCGGAGGCTGTACGCGTTGGTGAAGACGAAGGAACCGCCCTGGACCACGTTGTTCTCATACGTCATCGAGCGGGAGCCCTCGTCGAGGTAGAGGCCGACTCCCGAGATGTTGAACAGGTAGTTCTTGGCGACGACGCTTCCCGGGCTCGCGGAGAGGTTGTAGACCGATCCGCCGTCGGCGAAGCGCGCCTTCGTGTTGTGCACGAGGTTGCCCTCGACGCGGTTGTCCTTCAGCGTCGTCGGCGTCGTGTACTGCGTGTTCCACTTGTAGTAGCCGCGGTCGACGTAGTCGTTCGAGCCCCCGGCGTCGTTGATGCCCCATCCGTAGCCGGTGTCGATACCGTCGTAGGGGACGTTGGAGACCTCGTTGTGCAGGATGCGGGCGCCCGTGACGTAGGTGCTGAGGATGCCGCTGTTGTCCTTGTAGTCGACCGCCACACGATTGATCGTGTTGTCGGATATCAGGATGTCGTGGTTGGTCATCCTCGGGTCGCTCGGGTGGTGCGCGTCGGGCAGCACGCCGCCGACCGCGACGCCGTGGCCGCTGTTCTCCGTGAACCGGTTGCCGACCACGTCGATGTCGCCGGCGCCCAGCCCGACCCCGGTCGCCGTGGCGTTGGCGTCGTTCCCGATGCCCAGCGCCGACTGGCCGAGGTTGGTGAACGTGTTGCCGATGAACGAGACGCGGCTGGCGGCGGACACCTGCACGGCGGCGGGCTCCTGGTACCAGCTGGTGCGCGCCCGTTCGAACATCTCACAGCCGCGCGAGCAGTTGGTGAAGGCGTCGGCGGGGCGGTAGTCGTAGGCGCCCTTGATGAAGAGGCCGTTCTGCTGGTCCGCGTACCCGTCGGTCGACGGGCCGAGCCAGGAGGTTCCGGAGAACTGGATGCCCTTGAAGGCAAGTCCGGTCACCGGCTTGTCGTACGTCCCGCCGATGCTGATCAGCGACTCCATGCGGGGCAGCTCGATGTCGAGCCGGTTGGGGTCGACCCCGTCCGCCGGCTTGTAGTAGAGCTTCCCGGCACTCGGAGATATGTACCACTGGCCGACCTGGGTCAGGAAGCTCAGCGAGTTGTCGAGGTACCAGCTCGGACCGGCCAGGAACGAGTTCTGGACGGTGTCCCAGCCCCACGTGTTGTTGTCCCACGCAGGCTGCGCCATCGTGATCGCGGTGGGGCTGATGCTCTGGACCGGCGAGTAGCGGTTCGTGAAGTCGCCGAGCGACTCGAACTCGATGCGCCCCTGGTCGGGAAGCGTGGCGAGGTAGCTCAGGGCTGGGTTCTTGATGGTGAGACCGGTCGCGGTGGGAGTGACGTCCGAGTTGGCCAGGCGGATGGCGGCGCGAGGGGCGATCACGCCGTTGACGTAGAGCTGGCGGGTGTCGAGGCCGCTGGGGGTGTCGGCCTCCCAGATACCCGAGCCCGCCGCGGACTTGGACCAGCCGTTGACCTTCGAGGCGCCGGTGACGACGGGGTGGGCGCCCGGGGCGGCGGTCCACTCGACGGTGTGGTCGCCGCCGTCGTCGCCGGGCCCGAACCGGAGGGGCTCGGAGAGGCGGTAGGTACCGTCGGCGAGCTGAACCGTCACGTCGCCGTGCTTGGCGGCCGGGCCGACAACATGCTGGGCCCGCTCCAGGGAGCACGGCTTCGACTCGCTGCAGTGTCCGGCGTCCTTGCCGTCCGGGGCCGCGAAGTACACCGTCCGGGGCGCGGCTTGCGCCTGCAGGGGAATGAGCGCTGACGCGATGACGGCGCAGGCGCCGAGCGCCGCGAGGGCGCCGGCTCTGAGCCTCCGTCGTCTGCTCATCGAGCGGGTCGAGTCTGACGTCGATGTCATGTTCGATCGCTTCCTGTGATAGGGGCGTTGATGCCCGACACAGAGTTAGCATACGTATGATGTTTGCGACAAGATTCGTGTGACGTATGACTTGTAATTCCTGAGGGCCAGCTCGTCCGGACCGGGTCCGGGACGAGTCCTGTGACGTGCAGTTCCTCCCACAGCGCCGCCGGGATCTCCGCCCGGTACCGCGCGGCATTGCTGCGCACGTGCTCCTCGCTGCGCATCCCCGTCACCACCGAGACGACGGCGGGATGGCGCAACGGGTACTGGAGGGCGGCCGCGGGGAGCTCCACGCCGTGCCGCTCGCAGACGGCGGCGATGCGGGCGGCACGTTCGACGACGGCCCGCGGCGCCGCCCCGTAGTCGTAGGGCGCCGAGCCGTCCACGGACCTGGTGCTCAGTAGACCGGAGTTGTAGACCGCCGCGGCGACGACGCCGACACCGCGGGCGGCGGCGACGGGCAGCAGGTCGTCCAGAGCCGACTGATCGAGAAGGGTGAACCGCCCCGCGACCATCACCACATCGACATCGGTCCGCCGCACGAACTCGGCGAGCATCGCCGCCTGGTTCATGCCGGCGCCGATGGCATCGACGACGCCCTGGTCCCGGAGTTCGGCCAGGGCGGCGATCCCGGTCGACGACGCCGTCTCCCAGTGGTCGTCCGGATCGTGCAGATAGGCGATGTCGAGCCGGTCCGTGCCGAGCCGCTCCAGCGACTCCGCCACGGAACGGAGGATCCCGTCGCGGCTGAAGTCCCAGACCCGCCGCTTCGCGGCCGGCACGACGAACCCGTCGTCGTCGAGCCGGTGACTCGTCTCCGGGCTGTCCACGAGCAGGCGCCCGGCCTTCGAGGAGAGGACCGCACCTCGCGGGGTGGCCGTGCGGAGGGCGTCCCCCAGGCGGCGTTCGGACAGCCCGAGGCCGTAGTGCGGGGCGGTGTCGAAGTAGCGGATCCCTTCCTCGGCCGCCGCTCTGACGGCGCGGCACGACTCGTCGTCGGTCGTCTCGGTGAACAGGTTGCCGAACTGGGCCGCGCCCAGGCCCAACTCCGTGAGCTGGTGCCCGGTGCGCAGTCCCCGGGTCGGCAGTGTCCGTTCCGTGGATGCGTGGTCGCGTGGCGGTGGATTGCTGGTCACGAGGAGGAGTGTAAATCACGAGAGCATACGTATGATGTTTCTTGCTAGGCTGCGCCGGCTGTGGGCCGGTGTGGCCCGCGACACAGCGAGGAGGAGCCGATCGGTATGTTGGCGGCAAGTTACACAGGCGCGCGCACAATGGCGGTCGAGGAGCGGGAACCGGCCGAGCCGGGTCCGGGCGAGGTCCGGATCGCCGTGGCCTACGTCGGCATCTGCGGCACGGATCTCCACGTGTTCCACGGGGACATGGACGGCCGGGTCAGCAAACCGGCGACGATCGGACACGAGATGTCGGGCACGGTCGTCGCCCTCGGCGCCGGCGTGGAGGGCTGGTCGGTGGGTGACGCGGTGACCGTCATGCCGCTCGCCTGGGACGGCACTTGTGCGGCCTGCCGTGCGGGGAACGAGCACATCTGCCAGAACCTGGACTTCATCGGCATCGACAGCCCCGGAGCGCTGCAGGAGTTCTGGAACGTACCGGCGTCGACACTCGTACGGCTGCCCTCGCAGATCCCCCTGCGGGACGCCGCGCTGGTCGAGCCCGTCGCGGTGGCGGTCCACGACGTACGCCGTTCCGAACTGGCCGCGGGCGACAAGGCGGTCGTCATCGGCGCGGGCCCGATCGGTGTTCTGATCGCCACCGTCGCCACCGCGTCCGGTGCCGAGGTCGTGGTCGCCGAGATCGACCCGACCCGGCGGGCCGCCGCCGAGGAGATGGGGCTGACGACGCTGGACCCCTCGTCGGTCGACCAGGTCGCCTGGGTGGAGAAGTGGACGGGCGGCGCCGGAGCGGACGTCGTGTTCGAGGTCTCCGGCTCGGCCGCCGCCGTGCTCGGCGCGACCAGCCTGGCCAGGGTCCGCGGCACTCTCGTGGTGGTGGCCATCCACCCGCAGCCGCGCCCCGTCGACCTGCACCGCGTGTTCTGGCGGGAGCTGAGGTTGCTCGGTGCCCGGGTCTACCAGCGCCACGACTTCGAGCGCGCCATCGAGCTCCTGGCCGAGGGCGCCATCCCGGCCGAGCAGCTCATCACGGGCATCGTGCCGCTGACCGAGATCCAGTCGGCCTTCGGCGTCCTCGAGGCCGGGCAGGCGATGAAGCTGCTCGTCGAGGTGAGCGCGTCATGAACCCGTTCGACCTGACCGGGCGCCTCGCTGTCGTGACGGGGGCCAAGCGCGGCATCGGGTTCGCCGTCGCCGAGGCCCTGGCCGCGGCCGGTGCCGACATCGTCGGAGTCTCCGCCACCCTCGATCCTGCGTCATCGGCGATCGGCGACCGCGTGCGCGGGCTCGGCCGCGCGTTCTCGGGACACCGCGTCGACTTCGCGGACCGGCAGCAGGTGACCCGGTTCGCCGAGCAACTCGCCGCGGGCGAGCGCCCGGTGGACATCCTGGTCAACAACGCCGGGACCATCCGCCGCGCTCCCGCCGCCGAGCACCCCGTGGAATGGTTCGACGAAGTACTCGAAGTCGACCTCACGAGCACGTTCGTGCTCAGCCAGGTTCTCGGGCGGCGGATGCTGGAGGCGCGGCACGGACGCATCGTCTTCACCGCCTCGCTGCTCTCGTTCCAGGGCGGGATCAACGTGCCCGGCTACGCGGCCGCCAAGTCCGGCGTGGCGGGGCTGATCCGGGCACTGTCGAACGAGTGGGCCGGACGCGGTGTGACGGTGAACGGCATCGCCCCGGGCTACATCGCGACGGACAACACCCAGGCCCTGCAGGACGACCCCGACCGGTCCCGCGCGATCCTCGAACGGATACCGGCGGGGCGGTGGGGAACGGCGGAGGACATCGCGGGAGCCGCTGTCTTCCTGGCGTCGGACGCCGCGCGCTACGTCTCCGGAACGGTGCTGCCGGTCGACGGGGGCTGGCTCGGCCGATGAGGGCAGCCTGACGGACGGGCACGTGCCGAGCCCCGGGGATCGACGGGACCGGTTCGCGCCGCGGGCGTCGGCCCACCTCCACGAGGTGGCCGGCGCCCGCGGCGCCACCCGTGCAAGGAGAGCACCGTTGACATGGGCCTCGGCCGCCTCGGTATCGAGGCGGCCCGGGGTAGGGCGAGTCGGAGTCGACGGCCCCCGGTCGGCGACTCGTTGCACGGCTCACACCACGAGAGCGTGGTTCCACCGCTCTGGAAGCACCACGTCACCGGGATCCGGTTCGCCGTGTCCGGCACGGACGTCGTGCCGGACCGGTTCACGCTCGCGCAGGGCCTCGCCGCGGAAGAAGACGCAGACCCGCTCCCACGGCCGAAAATCGCCGGGAGCGCCCGCACTTGACGCCGCTGTGCGGATCACGCCCGGCATCGCCAAGGGCAGTGCGCCTCCCGCTGCCCCACCCCGACCGTGCACCCGGACGGACACCGGCCGGTCGCCTGCCCGCGGTGGGCCGGCGCACGCGGTCGGAGACCGGGGCCGTGCCCCGGAACAGTTGGACGCCTGAACTACCCGTCTGAGCCTCCGTGTTGGGCTCCACCGCTGTGACCACGCACGACGCGGCGGCAGGGTCTCGGGGACCCCGGTGGTTCACGTCCCCCGGCTGCCGGAGGGCCGTGCCTTCACGCCCGCGGGCGACGGCAACCACCGGCGCGGGACCGCCGTTCGACGTAACCGTCAAAATCGGAACAACAACGGGCCACTCAAGGTGATGACAAACATCATACGTATGCCCTACAGTCCTGGCGCGGAGTCGTCAACGACGTCGACAAGACAAGGACATCTCATGGCCGGAATCCACACTGCGGTGCGCTCGCGCCGTAAAACGTCGACCGCCGCCGTCATATGCGCCGCAACGGCGCTCCTCACCCTCGCCGGTTGCGGTGGCGGGGGCACCGCGGCGAACGGCGCGTACGGCTTTCCCGAGGCCAAGCAGGAGGCCTCCTCGACGATCACCGTCTGGGTGGACGCGGACCGGCAGGCCGCCGCGAAGGCATTCCAGACCGCGAACCCGGACACCAAGATCAAGGTCGTCACCTACGACGGGTCGGCCAACGGGTCCAACTCCTTCCGGACGAAGATGCAGCTCTTCGACCGCGCCGGCGGTGGCTGGCCCGACGTCGTCTTCTCCAGCCAGAACAACGACGCGGCGTGGGCCAGCCAGAAGAGCGGCGGCAAGCAGGCCTTCGCGGCCGTGCTGGACAAGGGCCTGGTCCCGAAGGAAACGCTCGGCAACTTCACCGAAGGCTCGCTCAACCCCTGCACGGTGGAAGGTCGCGTGTACTGCCTGCGCAACGACCTCGCCCAAGCGGTGCTCTGGTACAACAAGACCCTGCTGGACACGTTCGGCTACACCGTCCCCACCACGTGGGAGGAGTACCAGGCGCTCGGCGAGAAGGTCGCCAAGGAGCACCCCGGCTACATCGTCGGGACGGCCGGCGACGCCTGGACGCCCGAGGTGTTCATGTGGGGGAGCAAGTGCCAGGCCAATGACGTGCCCGGCCCCAAGTCCCTCACCGTGAAGACCGACTCGACCGAGTGCAAGCGTGCCGCCTCGCTGCTCGACACCCTCCGCGACAACGGGACCGTGCCGGTGGTCAGCGTGTTCACCCCCGAGTTCCTGAAGAAGTACTCGGGCAAGGTGCTGATGATGCCGGGTCCGGCCTGGTACGCCGGCGCGATCTTCAACAACCCCCAGTCGCTCAACGTGCCGGCCGGGCAGCTCGGCGTCGCCGCGCCGCTGCCGTGGAAGGGTGAGAGCGGGGCGGTGACGGGCAACGTGGGTGGCGGAACCTGGTTCGTCTCCAGCCATTCGAAGAACCTCAAGGCCGCCGAGAAGTTCGCCCAGTTCGTCACCACCGCCGACGAATACCAGGTCGATGTCGCACCGGGTTACCCGGCCTACGCGCCCGCCGCACAGAAGTGGGTCGCCAAGCAGGAGGCGAGCAAGTACTACGCCACCCCGCTGCAGCCGGTGGTGACCGCGGCGTCGCAGGTCTGGGACGGCTGGGGCTACCCCATGTTCAGCCAGGAGGCGATCTGGGCGAAGACGATCACCCCGGGGGTCACGGGCGGAAAGTCGATCGTGGACCTGCTGCCGGACTGGCAGACGGCAATCGAGAACCAGGCCAAGGTCAACGGATACAAGGTGAACTGACATGACCCTGGCTCCTCCCAGTGGTCGGCCGGCCGTTGACGCCTCGGGGCGTCGGCGGCCGGGCCGGGGCGGCGGCCGGACGGCCGGCCGCGCCTTCGCCGGCAGTCCGATCGGCTATCTCTTCGTCTCGCCCTACGCGTTGCTCGCCGTCGTCTTCGGGATCGTGCCGTCGCTCTACGCGCTGTTCCTGGCCTTCACGAACGCCGACGGCGGATTCGCGGGCTTCGACAACTTCACCACGGTCGTCGGCGACTTCCGGTTCTGGCCGGCCGTGTTCCACGTGACCACCTACCTCATCATCTGGCTCCTCGGGCTGGTCGTGTTCGTCGTCGGCCTGGCGCTGGTGGTCCACGCCATCGGTGTGCGGTGGGTGAGGACGACCCTGCGCTTCGTCTATTACCTGCCCGGCGCGCTCGCGGGCGCGTCCAGCGTCCTGCTGTGGCTCTTCGTCCTCGATCCGACCGCCAGCCCGGTCAGCGGTCTGCTCAGGGCGATGGGGTTCGAGAGCTTCGTGCAGGTGATCCAGCCCGGCCACCTTCCGGCGATCTTCGCGATCATCGCGTTCTGGACCGGAGCCGGCGGATGGATCCTCATCATGTACGGCGCCCTCAACAACATCAGCACCGACGTGATCGAGGCCGCACGCATCGACGGTGCGAACGCCGTCCAGATCGCGCTGCGGATCCAGCTTCCGATGCTGCGCAAGTGGGTCGCGTACATGGGCGTCATGTCGCTCGCGGCCGGTACCCAGCTGTTCGTCGAGCCGCAGTTGCTCAGCCAGGCCAGCAACGCGGTGGTGCCCAACGACTACTCGCTCAACCAGCTGGCCTACCAGTACGCCTTCCAGCAGAACGACTTCAACGGCGCGGCCGCGATCTCGCTGATCCTGCTGGTCGTCGCACTCCTGCTGTCCTGGGTGTTCGTGACCCGCGGCGGCCTGTTCGAGAAGGAATGACCATGGCAGCACTCTCCGCCGCACGCCGCCGGCCGAGCCTCAGCGGGTGGAGCGGGCGGTCCATCGCAGGCGTCCTGCTCGTCGTCTTCGTCCTGTTCTTCGCCGTCCCGATCCTCTGGCTGCTGCTCGCGGTGACGAAGTCCTCCAAGACGCTCGTCGTCGCGGACCCGTTCTCGATCGGATCGTGGTCGGACCTCGTCGCCAACTGGCACCAGTTGTTCGACTTCCAGGACGGTGCGGTGACGACCTGGATCGGGAACTCCGCGCTGTACGCGATCGGCGCTCTGGTGATCACGCTCCTCGTGAGCATCCCCGCCGGCTACGCGCTCGCGCTCACGGAGTTCAGGCTCCGGCAGGCGCTGCTGGTGCTGACGCTCGTCGTCATGCTGATCCCCAACACCGCACTGGTGCTGCCCATCTTCCTCGAACTGAACAGCGTCGGCCTGATCGGGAGCCCGCTGTCGGTGATCCTGCCGATGTCGTTCTTCCCGTTCGGCGTCTATCTCACCTACATCTACTTCTCGACCAGCATCCCGCGGGACATCCTCGCCGCCGCGCGCATCGACGGCTGCAACGGGTTCCAGGTCTTCACGCGGGTCGCCCTTCCGCTGGCCGCCCCGATCGTCGCCCTGGTGGCGTTCTTCAGCTTCGTACAGAACTGGAACAACTTCTTCCTCCCGTTCGTGATGCTGCCTTCGAGCGACGGCTATCCGATCCAGGTCGGGCTCACCTCGCTCCTGGCGTCGACCCCGGCTTTCAATCCCAGCTCCGCGGGATCCGACTCCGTCCAACTGCCCACATTGGCGCTGGGGACGATCGTGTCGATCCTGCCCGTTCTGGTCGTCTTCCTGTTCTCCCAGCGATTCCTGGTCGCAGGCATGACAGCTGGAGGAACCAAGGAATGACCACTCGCACCTGCAAGGAGAACCACCGCCGATGAAGATCACCGGTTACCGCAGTCTGAGCACCGTTCACGACTGGGGCAGAATCACCGGGGACGTCAACGGTGTCCAGCCCGGCCACGCCACGCCGGTCCCCGTCCTCATCATCGAGACCGACAGCGGAATCGAGGGAGTGGGCCTCGGGGCCCACGCCGACATCGCCCGCGTCTTCCCCGCGATCGAGGGCGACGACCCGCGCTCGGTCACGGCGCTCTACGACCGCATGCTCGACTGGGTGTTCAAGGCCGGTCACTCGGGATCCACCTTCGGCACCATCGGCGCCGTCGACATGGCCCTCTGGGACATCAAGGCCAAGGCCGCCGACGAGCCGCTCTGGCGGACCCTCGGCGCCCGCGAGCGCTTCGTCCCCGGCTATGCGTCCGGTCTCGAGTACGGCCTGACCGACGAGGAACTCGTGGTCCTCTACGGCCGGTTCGCGGACCGCGGGTTCAAGGCCGGCAAGCTCAAGGGCGGCCGCGACCTCGACCGCGACCTGCCCCGGCTGGAGATCATGCGCGACGTCCTCAGCCGCAACTCCCGCCGGCCGGCGCTCATGTTCGACGCCAACGAGTCGTGGAACCACGCCCAGGCGGCCCGGTACGTCGCGGCCATCGAAGAGCGCATGGACCTCACCTGGGTGGAGGAACCGCTGCGCCGATGGGACGCGGCCGGCATGGCCTCGCTGCGCGGGAAGGTACGCGCGGCGATCGCCAGCGGCGAGAACCTGACCGGGCTGGAGCAGTACCGCCCTCTGCTCGACGCCAACGCGGTGGACATCGTGCAGGTCGGCAACGTGTGGGGGATCACCCACTTCCTCCGCGTCGCGACGCTCGCGCACGCCCACGACCTGCCGGTGAGTCCCGTCGCGTACAACGCGAACCCGGTGGCGCACGCCGCCGCCGCCGTACCGAACCTGCTGACCTTCGAAGTCCAGGACCTTCACTTCCCCGTCGGTCTCGACGTGGACCAGCAGTTCGGCGACGGAGGCATCGTCCTGGGCGATCGCCCGGGCATCGGGATCGTCGTCGACGAGTCCCGGATGTCACCGGCCGACGCCGCTCCGCCGCTGCCCGCGGCGACCGGCCCGCACATCCGGCCCGAACGCGCCGCCCTGCGGCTGGTGGCCGAACCCGACGTGATCGACGACCCGACGCACCGCGGAGACCGAACCCGATGACCCGTCGACCCGAGCGCAGGGCCTTCGTCGTGGGTGTGCTGCCCGACAAGCGCGAGGAGTACCTGGCGCTGCACCGTGCCGTCTGGCCGAGCGTCGAGCGCAAGCTCACCGAATGCAACGTGCGCAACTACAGCATCTTCATCTTCGGGGACATCCTGTTCGCCTACTACGAGTACGTCGGCGACGACCACGAGGCGGACATGCGGCGGATCGCCGGCGACCCGGATTCGCAGGAATGGTGGACGCACACCGACCCGTGCCAGGTGAGGATCGCGGAGGAGCGTGATCCCGGGGCGCTGTGGCAGCCCGTCGAGGAAGTGTGGCACCTCGCATGAGCGCGGGCATTGACGCCCATGTGCACCTGTGGAACCGGGCCGTGGACCCGCAGGACTGGATCGACCCGGAGACCATGGCGCCGATCGCCCGCGACTTCGGCGCCCCCGATCTGAGCGGGATGCTGGACTCGACCGGTCTCGACCGTGCCGTGGTGGTGCAGTCGAGCAACAGCCTCGACGAGAGCATCCGGCTGGCCGGGCTGGACTCGTCGGCCGTCGCCGGCCTCGTCGCGTGGGTCGACCTCGCGGCGGAGGTCGGACCTCAGCTCGACCGGATCCGCGAGAACGCCGCTGTCCCCGTGGTCGGAGTGCGGCATCTGGTCCACATCGACCCGGACCCGGAGTGGATGACGCGCGAGGATATCGGTGCGGGCCTCGCCGTCCTCGAGCGGGAGGGCCTCTGCTTCGACCTCGTCGTGCGTGAGTGGCAGCTCCCGCAGGCGACCCGTCTGGCCGCGCGCCACAGCGGCCTCCGCTTCGTGCTCGATCACCTGGGCGGTCCGCCCGGGCCCGGGCAGGACAGAAGCATGTGGGCGGCGCGGCTGCGGGAGTTCGCGCGGCAGCCGAACGTCGTCGCGAAGGTCTCGGGACTCACGTCGGGCCTCGCCCCCGGATCATGGCGCGCGGACGATCTCGCCGCACCGGTGATGATCGCTCTGGGATACTTCGGCGCCGACCGTCTGCTCTACGGCTCCGACTGGCCGCTGGCCGAACTCGGCGGCGGAGCGGCGCCCTGGAAGTCCGCTCTGGAGACGCTGCTGGAGGGACTTTCCGCCTCGGAACGCGCGCGGGTGTTCGGCGCCAACGCCGCCGACGTCTACTCGCTGTCCTGATCGAGCGCCCGGCCGCGCGCCTTCGGCGCGTGGTCGGGCAGCCGGCGGCGCTCCCACGAGACGTGGATGTGATCGTGCATCGCCTTCTGGGCCGCGGCGACGTCCTTCCTGGAGATGGCATCCAAGATCGCCGCGTGTTCCTGCAGCGTCAGCTCGACCGCGTCAGGGGGGTTGATGCCCTGGTAGCGGCTGGACTCCACGGCTCGCTTGTACAGATGCTTGGCGATGTTCTCCGCCAGCCGGTTGCCGGAGATCTCCATGAGCGCGTAGTGGAACACCACATCCGCCTGCCGGAAGGAGTCCGTCTCGGATTCGCTTTCACGCATCGTGGTCAACGCGTTCTCCAGCCTCCTCAACCCATCTGCGCTGCGAGAAGCGGCAACCGCGCCCGCCATCGCCGACTCGAGGCTCGCCCGCACGATCGTCAGCTCGTCGAGGACACCGAGCGTCGCGTCGTTGTCGATCAACGCGGACAGCACCACCGGATCGAGCATGTTCCAGTACCCCGGCGCCCGCACCTGGGTGCCACGACCCTGTGAAACGATCACCAGGCCCTTCTCCTCGAGCCGCTTGACCGATTCACGCAGCACCGTGCGACTCACGCCGAAGTGTTCGCTCAGCGGACCCTCCGGGGGCAGCAACGCGCCCTCCTTCAACTGGCCCGTCACGATGAGGTCGACGAGCTCGGCAACGACTGCGACACCCAAGCGGCCGGCGGGCAGGCGTGGCGGGAACAGACGGTTTGAGGGCTGCGACTCGGATGGCATACGTATGACCTTATCGCTCGATCAATCTGCGGTCGAAGAGGTTCCTGGTTCACGAGATGTCGTCGACGTTACGTCCTGATCGCGGAGGCGTTCCCGACGGACCAACTCGAAGTCGCACAGGCCGCGAGCCGGACATGGGTACGCGCGTGAACGCCTCCCCGGAAGGGGGGCACTGCTACACCGACGCACCCGGCGTGGGGTCTCGGTAGGCCTGGCATATGGTCCGTGGGTCTCCGCCGGCAGCACCGGAACAAGGCGGAACCGGTCTCTCGCAAGGGATCTCATCCCAGATCGGAGGCAAGGCATCCACCCAAGGCACGGACAGGCCACCTGACCAGCAAGCGCCCGTCACAGCCTGCCCGACGAGCCATCAGGTCGGGGCCAATGCGCCGGCCGCGTATCGGGAGTTGCCCAGGCGTCAGGGAAGAAGCCCGCGCAGGGCGGCACCGATGGTGGCGATGCCCTGCTCGATGTCGTGAGCGGGGCCCGCCGCGTAGCCGAGTACCAGGCCGGGCGGACCGGGGCCGATGCGGTGCCAGGAGAGCGGATGTACCTTCACACCCCGGTCGAGGGCGGCCGCGGCGAGGGCACCGTCGCACAGCCCGGGTTCACGGGCGCCGCCGGACGGGTCGCCGAAGGTGACCATGAGATGCAGGCCGGCGGCTGTCCCGTGCACGTGGGCACCGGGGAGGTGCTCCTCGATGGCCTTCAGCATCACGTCCCGGCGTCGGCGATGGCGCCTTCGGACATGGCGCAGATGCCGTTCCAGCTCGCCGGAGTCCATCAGCCGGGCGAGGACCAGCTGAGTGAGGACGCCGTTGCCCAGGTCGGCATACCGTTTGGCCGTCACGACGGCGTCCAGTCGGTCCGGCGGTACGAGGAGCCATCCGATGCGGAGTGCGGGCGCGAGCAGTTTGGAGACGCTGCCCGCGTAGCAGACCCCCTCGGGCATCAACGAGCGCAGCGCCGGTACCGGCGGCCGGTCGTAGCGGTGCTCGGCGTCGTAGTCGTCCTCGATCACCACCCCGCCCTCGGCGGCCCAGCCCAGCAGCTCTCGCCGGCGTTCCCCGTCGAGGACGACACCGGTCGGGAACTGGTGGGCCGGGGTGAGCAGCACCGCCCGGGCGCCACTGGCACGCAGCGCACCGACGTCGAGGCCACCGGCGTCCACACGGATGGGCACGACCTGGTGGCCTGCGTACTCCAACTGCTGGCGCGCCCCGAGGGATCCGGGGTCCTCGACGGCGATACGCCGGACGCCGTCCGCCAGCAGAAGCCGCGCGAGCAGGCTCAGAGCCTGTGCCACACCCGCGACCACCACGACCTCGTCGGGGTCGGCGCGGATGCCACGGTTCCGCGCCAGCCAGCCCACGACCGCCCGGCGCAGGGCGGGCGCGCCCCTGGGGTCGCCGTAGCCGAAGTCGCCCGGGGCGGCCTCCGCGAGGACGGCACGCTCGGCACGCAGCCACCCGGCGCGCGGGAAGGCGGCGAGGTCGGGGACACCCGGTGACAGGTCGATCCGGCAGGGCATGGCCCGCAGCACGTCGACGACGCCATCTCGGTCGCCCGGGTCGAAGATCGCGGCCCCGGATCCGGGTCCGGTCCCCGGCATGTCTTCTGCGCGTCCGGGCGGAGCCGCGGGAGCCGCCACGACGACCGTCCCGAGTCGGCCGCGACCGGCGATCTGTCCCGACTCGGCGAGCCGCCGGTAGGCCTCGGTGACCACGCCCCTGGTGACGTGCAGTTCCTCCGCCAGGACCCGGCTGGCGGGCAGCCTCGCTCCGACGTACAGCCGGCCGTCGGTGATGGCGGACCGCAGTTGGTCCGTGAGCCAGGCGGTGCGCCCGCCTGCGGGTACCTGGCCGATCTCCAGTTGCAGGAAGTCCGAGCCCGGTGAAGGACCGCGGTCCGGCCCCTCGTCCGCTGGGTCCTCCGTCTGTTTGGACCCCTCCACCGACGCCTTTGTGGACCTGTCCATGAGTCCATTGTGCGGGCAGCGTGAGCGGTATGCACACACCTTCCGCTCCCCTCGCCCAGCTCGTGCCCGGCATGCTCGGGATGGCGCTGGTCGGGAGCAGCGTTACCGTTTCGCACACCCTCGTGGACGCCCCGCTGTTCACCCCGCAGGCGGTTCGCTACGCGATCGCCACGGTGATCCTGCTGGTCGTCGCCCGGCGGGCCGGTAAACGGCTGGTGTGGCCGCGAGGACGGGAGTGGCTGTGGCTCGCCGGGATCGCCGTCACCGGTCTGCTGCTGTTCAACGTGGCCGTGGTCCGGGGCGTCGGCCATGCCGAGCCCGCGGTGGTTGCCGTCGCGGTCGCATGCGTACCGGTGGTCCTCGCGGTGGTGGGCCCGGCGCTGGAACGGCGCAGGCCCAGCCGGCAGCTGTTGTTGGCGGCCCCGGTGGTCGTGACGGGAGCGGTACTGGTGGAGGGAACGGGTCGCTCCGACGCCGTCGGGGTGGCGTGGGCGGCGCTGGCCCTGGCCTGCGAGGCCGCCTTCACCCTTCTCGCGGTACCGGTCCTGCGGCGGCACTCCCCGTGGGGGGTGTCCGTGCACGCGATGTGGATGGCCGCTGCGCTACTGGCCGTTCTCGCCGCGACCTCCGAAGGTCCGTCGGCGGTAAGGGAGTTGACCGGAACCGAGTGGGCCGCCATCGGCTATCTGGCGTTGATGGTGACGGCGGTCGCCTTCGTCCTGTGGTACTCGACGGTCCGCGCCGTCGGATCCGGGCGGGCCGGACTGCTGACCGGCATCGCGCCGCTCGCCGCGGCGGCCGTCGGCAGCATCTCGGGCAGCGGCACGCCCAGCCCGTCGGTATGGCTGGGTATCACCGTGCTGATCCTCGGCCTGGTGCTGGGTCTGCGCCCGCACCACGCCCCTGCCGCGCAGGTCGTACGAGCGGACCCGCCCACCTCCGCACGCTCCAGGTAGCAGCTGACAACAGCCTGCCGGGAGCACGTTGCAGGCATCGCCGGACGGCATGGACGGACGTGGGCCCCGCCCGGTTATCGGATGCCGATTGCTCGCGACGTCACGCGATCCGGCGAGACCGCCCGTTGCCCCGACCTATCAGCTCTCCCCTGGAACGGCCGAAGGGCCCTCGCCGAGCGGTGTCCGCGGTCTCCACGCGGATCACCGCCGTGTGGACCTTCCGCTCGGCGCGTGCAGCCGGCGCCACGCCGGCGACGCTGCCCCTGTCAGTGATCCGCTTCTCACCGGCACTGGCTTCCCACAGCACCGCCAGGGCGGGCCGCACCGTCTCCGTACCCTTCGCGATCCAAGGCGCAGGCACCGCCGCGACCGCCAAGCACCTGGACTGCCAGGTCCAGGTCTCCTGGGACCGCGGCAAGACCTGGCACCCGCAGGCCGTTCCCACCTCGGGGATGGCAGGGACGACGACCGAGGTGCAGCAATTCAGCGATGCAGAACGACCCGCGATGGGGCAAAGTGGGCGGGGGGAATGATCGAGACAGCGCCTCCTCAGGGCACACATACCGAAGGTGAGCGCGGCACTCGAGTGCTGTCGCTTGGGGTCAAAACAATCTGCCGCACCGGCTCAGGAAGAGACCTCGCGTCACCGACCGGAATGTCCTCCGGAAGGACATCCGCTGTACCGAATATTGGTCACACCAGCGGTGCGTTATCGCGTGAGGAGCGCCAGGTGGAAATCAAGAAGACCGACACGGCGGTTGTGTTCATTGACCCACAGAATGACGTGCTGAGCGAGGGCGGAGCGAACTGGGACGTGGTGGGAGCGAGCGTCACAGAGAATGGGACCGTCGAGAATATGGAGAGAATCTTCGAGGCGGCGAAGGCGGGCGGATATGAGGTCTTCATCTCGCCCCATTACTTCTACCCGACAGACAACGGATGGCGAATGAACGGGCCGCTCGAGACAAGCGAGCTCGAGACCCACACGTTCGCACGGACGGGACAGCTCGATCTCACTGGGTTCCGAAACTCTGGGGCAGACTGGCTGGACCGCTTCAAGCCCTATATCGAAGACGGCAGAACGGTGGTCGCCAGCCCGCACAAGGTATTCGGGCCGGAAACCAACGACCTGGTACTGCAACTGCGCAAACGGGGAATGCAAAAAATCATTCTCGGCGGGATGCTGGCGAACATGTGCGTTGAGTCCCACCTGCGCCACCTCATCGAAGAGGGATTTGAGGTCGCCGTGGTCAGGGATGCAACAGCTGGACCCCGACACCCGGTCTGGGGCGACGGCTATCAGGCAGCGATCATCAACTATCGCTTCTTTGCCCATGCGTTGTTGTCGACTGACGAAGTACTCGATGGAATGCACTGAGGAGTTCGCAGCCGGGAAACAGGGATCGCGTCCGTCCGATAATAACTCCAGCTCGTCGGTAACCGGTGCTCGGAACGAAGTGTCGGCAGCAACAGAGGTTGCGGACCACAAACGAGCGAATTCCGGTCGGCGCGAGAGGGGATACTGTGGAGTTCCATCCAATCGTGGAGCTCGTCGGTCGAACCGTTGACGCCGCGGGCGTAGCCATCATAGCCGTGGGAACGCTCTTGGCGACCGTTCTCGCGGCTATCCGACTCAGTCGCCGACAGGCGGGTGTGTACCGCGGCTATCGCCGTCGCGTCGGTCGGTCGATCCTGCTGGGGCTGGAGTTCCTCGTAGCCGGCGATATCATCCGTACAGTCGCCGTCGCACCGACGTACGCAAGCGTCGGAGTGCTGGCCGTGATCGTGGGCATCCGCACCTTTCTCAGCTTTTCTCTCGAGCTCGAGATCACCGGGCGGTGGCCATGGCAAAAGCCAGAGGATTGACGCTGCACAAATCCGCCTAAGGGCTGTGCCGTAACTGATCTTCGGCACGCAGCTACGCGCCAGGGTTGCGTCGTTCTCGTGGCTTATTCGATTTGATCACCTTGTGTCCGGTCCAGACCAGGTTTCGGCGGGGTTGACTCGACATCCCGACGGCGCGGGGATCTACCTGGGGAAGGGGCGGCGAGGCGCCCTTGGTACGGTGCACCGATGTCAACGATCAAGCAGTTCCAAGTGACCTTCGACTGCGCGGAACCTGCGCGCCTCGCCGCTTTCTGGTGTGAGGTGCTGGGGTACGTCGTACCGACGGTCCCGGAGGGCTTCGCCACGTGGGAGGAGTACCACCGCTCGCTGCCGCCCGAGGAGCAGGTGATCTACTTCGCGTGCACTGATCCCTCGGGTGTGGGTCCACGCCTGCTCTTCCAGCGAGTTCCCGAAGGCAAGGTCGTCAAGAATCGGCTGCATCTCGACGTGCGGGCCGGTATCGGGCTCGTGGGTGAGGAGCGCCTTGCCACTCTTGAGGCCGAGTGCGCACGACTGGTCGCGCTCGGCGCGGTACATGTGCGAACGATGCGTGCCGACGGCGAGAACGAGTCCTGCATTGTGATGCAGGACCTTGAGGGCAACGAGTTCTGCCTCGACTGAGTCTCCACCGCGACTGGTAGGCGGGGAACCGTTTCCGGTGGACCTCTCAGATCCCGCATGCGGCGGGGTCATCCCGTGAGTGCGAGGCTGCGCAGGCGGGCGACACCGTGCATTGCGTGGTGCACGCCCTCGCCTCTCAGGCGGCAGTCGCGCAGGATCTTCCAGGTCTTCATACACGCGAAGGCATGCTCGACTCGGGCGCGGACCTGCTGGTGGGACTTGTTGTGGTCGCATTTCCAGTCGGAGAGTTCCTCTCCCTTGCGGCGGCGGTGCGGCATCACAAGCCCGGTTCCTGGGTGCCGCCATCGGCGATGGTCATCGTGCTGCCGACAGCGGCTTTGGCGTCGGACTCCGCCCAGGCCCGGCCCGGCAATCGTTGCGATTGCCGGGCAGCGGCGATGTCGTCGATCACTCGGTCCGCAGCCGACTTCGACACCCCGAACAGCGGGGCCAGTCGCCGCATCGTCGAATTCGTCCGCCAGCACGCGGCGACCAGCAGCACCCGATCCTCCAGCGACAGCTTCCACGGCCGCCCCTGGGCCGGGGCGTCGGCACCCTCACGACGCAGATGTGTCACCAACTTGCTGAAGGCGCGTGGGCCTGGGCCCGGCAAACGGGGCTGTCCAGGACGACTCTGATGCCGTGATCACACCTGACACAGTCAAGATCATCGCAGGGCAAGATCACTTACGGGACAGCCCTCAGCGCCGCGCGGACGGTCAGCGATGCCCGCATCCGCAGGATGCTGAGTCCGTAGCCGGACCTACTCGGCGTCCTGTGCCTCGATCAGGTCGAGGTCGCGGACGCAGAAGCCGTGGTGCTCGAAGGTCTCGTTGAGCACCGTGCCGAGGCACTGCCGCACCGAGCGGCCCCGGGCGTACGGCGGCCAGACATCGTCGTCGGGCACCGGCGCTCGCGCTGCGAGCTGCTCAGCGGTGACCTCGTCGAGCCAGGCCTCGAGCTCGGCGGCCTGTGCGTCACGCACGCTCACGATCTCGTCGAGGGTGGGATCGAGCGTGAGGTCAAGCCCGTGCGCTGCACGGTAGGGCTCGACGGTCGTCCCGATGCCCATCGGCGTGAACAGCTCCGTCGAGCCCAGGCAGCAGCGGCGGAACCACGAGTCGTGGACGAAGACCAGGTGGCGCATCGTCTGCACCGCCGACCACTCGTCGTTCACGCTGCGGCGCTCGATGCCGGGCGTACGGCGGATTCGCTCGATCGTGGCGGCCCAGTCGGCATGGAGCTGACGCGATGCCTCGCGCAGATCGGCAGGGTCCTCGGAGCGGATCAGCACCCGCACCGGATGACGCCGGTCGAGCTCTGCCTCGACGTACTCGGTGACCTCGACCCCGTTCACCACGAGGTTGGTGATGAGCCCGTCGATCACGGCATCCTGCATGACGACGCCGATCAGGCGTGCCCCGGTCAGATCGCACTCGCGGAACTCCACACCGTGCAGATCCTCGTCAACATACCGCGTCATGCTCCGCATACTAGGTCCGGGCACCGACAAGCCGGCAGCCCCGGCTTGATTCGGCTCTTCCAGGTCCTGACCGAGCCCGAAGAACGCGCAGCGCCGATCTGCGCGGCGACCTCGACTCCACGAGCGCCCCGCTGTGGCCGCTCGTCCGGGCCGACGGCACGGCCGACCGCGTCCTGCGCGCCGAGATGCGCCGCAGGAGATTCAGCAGCGGTTCTTCGCCACGCCCGGATGCCCGGGCCCGCGCAGCGGATCAAGGAGCTGATCCAGGCGACCGAGCGCGGACCTGTCGGCGGTGGAATGCAGGGCTCCCGGGGGAGCCGGCCACCGATGTCCCGGCCAAGTCTGCGATCTTGCACCCTGGCTCGTCAGAAACGTCATCCGCTGCGCAAGGGGATCGATGAGGCTACGGCTCATTCTTGCCGAACGCCGGTGGCGGGCTGATTGCTCGCGTCGACGCGTCGAGCCCGTCAGGAGGTCCGAATCACTCGCCCAGTCACCTGCGTGGGATTGATGCGGACCCACAGGTCACGTTTCCCGCCGGCCCATGGGCCCGTCGCCACCTGCTCGGACAGCTGACGTATGACGCCAGGATCGTCGACGTGCTCGACCCTGCCGACGGTCAGGATGCTCCATCCCGAGCTCATGGCCTCGTCGACGTGATCGACCTCGAAGGCGACCTCGGTTCCCGGCGCAGCAGCCGTCACCGCGTCGGGATCCGTGCGGTAGACGATGGTGCCGGCAAGCACGGTGTAATTGACTGGTAGGACCACTGGCCCCTCCGAAGTGGCCATCGCGACGCGGCCGACTCCGTGCGTGCCGAGCCGATCCCGGCACTCCTCGGGGCCAAGTTTTTGAAGAACCGGATGGCGTGCGGCGGAGCCCTGCCCTGGAGGCTCAGCAGCGGTTCCCTCGAGTAGTTCGTCGGGCGTGGTGCGCAAGGCGGCGGCAATCCGCAGGAGGCCGGCAGGGTCGAAATCGCTGCTGGCTTCTTGTAGAAGTTCCAGATAATGGGGAGACATGCCTGCCCGACGCGCCACCTCCTCACGGCTGATTCCGAGCATCGCGCAACGTTGCGTCACACGACGAGCCACGTCGCCCGGCTGAGGTTTGGGCGCGCCGGCAGGTCGGTGGGAGGGGGTGGGGTTCTCGCTCACGGCTCTGCACCTCCTACCGTCGAGGATGTCACCGGCGGCGGTCGCGGTCCTGTCGGCCGAGGGTTCGTCGACAGGCCGCTCTCAGGTCGGATGGCGCGATCGCGATTTCCCGGCCTGTAGCAGCTCACCCAGCGTCCCCTTGGGCGGCCGCAGGATCTGGCTGACCGTTTGCGGCCCGCAGCCCCCGACGACAGGAGGACTGGCGCGTGCAGTGAAAATCCCAGCTGAGAGGCTCGGGCGAAGCCGGCCGCTTCCACCGCGGACATGGTTGTTGTGGCCGCGCACCGCCGTGCAGGCGGGCCCCGCATGCGGCTGGGTCCCGTCACACGCGCCTTGCTGCACGGTGCCCACCGCCCGGTGGCCGTCGTCCCGGTTCCGGCGCCGGGACAGCCGTGACGACGCCGGCATCGGTCGGGCCGTGACCGAGACACGGCGGGACGACACGGCCGGAGTGGCCGATGCCAACGGGCACGGTGGTGGGGGAGTCGGCCGGAGAACCCGCGCAACCGATGGAATTGTGGGCGGACTCCCGTCCGACCGCCGTCGCGGCGTGGTCCATTGGATCAGGCGGCCGCTTCGGGACCCAGCCGTCCCGAACACGGCGTGCGAAGGCCGGTCCCGTGGCCGAGGTGATGCGGCGATGGTCCCATGGGAACCACTGCACCGTGGAGGTAATGATGACGGGTTCACCAGGTCACCGGCCCATCGTGGTCGGTGTCGCCCCGGAACCGGCGCGCCGGTCCGCGCTCACCTGGGCGGTCGACGAGGCCGCGCGGCGACGGCTTCCCCTGCTCCTGCTGCACGCCCAGGGTGTTCCCACGGGCGGATATCGGACGGACGAGGTCCTGCCTTCCTGGGAGCAGTGGAACGAGGCCCTGCACACGGCGGGGGAGCAGTTGCTGGCCGAGGCCGTCGCGTTCGCCGAGTCCCGGCAGCCGGACGTGAAGGTCTCCGCACTGCTTGCCGAAGGCGATCCCGTCTGGGTCCTGCGCGAGCAGGCCCAGGACGCCGCCCTGGTGGTGCTCGGCTCCCGGCATCCGGCCACCGCTCAGGATCTTTTCCACTCTGCGTCGGTCACGCTTCCGGTGGTCGCCCAGGCCCGGTGTCCCGTGGCGGTGGTACCGGAATCGGAAGCCACGGGGCAGGCGCAGACGCATTGGGTCGTCGGTGTGGACGGCAGCGCCCATTCGGCGGCAGCCGTGGACTTCGCCTTCGACGAGGCATCCCTGCACGGTGTGGGCCTGCACGCCGTATACGCCTGGCACCCCGCGCTGCTCGGCAGCCTGAACAGGGCCGCGGCGGAGGAAGAGGCACGGCAGGCACTGGCCCAAGCGGTGACAGACCCCGCAGCCGGCCATCCGGACGTGCACCTCCGCCAGGAGGTCGTACGCGGTCACCCCGTCCAGGCACTCACCGACGCCTCGGCCCACTGCAGGGGACTGGTCGTCGGCACGCGAGGACTCGGCGGTTTCACCGGCATGCTGATGGGCTCGGTCAGCCAGGGCGTGCTCCACCACGCGCGATCACCGGTCGTCGTCGTACCGCACACCGACGGGAAGAGCAGCGATTAGACCCCATGCCACCCACGGTCGCGCGGGCGCGCCGATGGGGGCGTCGCCGACAGGAGGCATGGTGAACACGCGGCAGGACAACAGGCCGCGGATCGTCGTCGGTGTCGACGGTTCACCCTCCTCGAAGGAGGCGCTCGCCTGGGCGGTACGGCAGACGTCGCTGGTGGACGGAGTGATCGACGCCGTGATCGCGTGGGAGTATCCACATGTGGTTCGCGTTCCGCAGTTGCCCGGGCGGAGACTGACGGCACGTAGCCCCATGGCGGCATCCCGCTGTCTGTCCGATCCGCACTGTAGCGAGTCGGACTTGTCTCCGTGATCTCATGGCGTGGCGCCGGGAGTCAGAAATTCTTCGCGGCTGCTGTTATCGCCTCGCGGATGCGGTGGTACGTGCCGCAGCGGCAAATGTTGCGGATCTCGTCGAAGTCCGCGTCTCCGATCTCGTGGCCGGCTGCCCTGGCCTGCCGCACTTTGGCGACGGCGGCCATGATCTGCCCCGGCTGGCAGTAACCGCACTGAGCGACGTCGTACTCCAGCCACGCCTCCTGCATGGGGTGCAGGTCCTTGCCGACGGTCGCGGGCAGGCCTTCGATGGTGGTGATCTCGTCGGTGGGCGCGAGGTCGCCGATCGGGACGCTGCAGGGATTGAACGCCCTGCCGTTGATGTGGCTGGTGCATGCCTGGCAGACGCCCAGCCCGCAGCCGTATTTGGGACCGGTGACGCCGAGGACGTCGCGCAGCACCCACAGCAGTCGTACGTCGTCCTCGACGTCGGCCGTGACCGGCCGGCCGTTGAGGATGAAGGTGTGTCGGGGCACGGGTTCTCCTAGTAGGCGCGGCTCAGGCCGTCGGTGGGGGAGGCGGGGACGGGCGGTACGGTGGGCAGCGGATCGAAGCCGAGCGGGCCGTCGTGGTTGATGGGGAACGTGGTCGGCAGAGTGCCGGTGGCCCGTCCGTAGGCGCAGGCGACCGCGGCCATCGTGCCGGCCACGGCCAGTTCTCCCGCGCCGCCGGGCTTCCCCGTGGTTGGCGGCATGACGGTGATTTGCAACTCCGGTGGAGTGTTCCACTGCCGGGTGTAGAAGTAGTTGTCCCAGCTGCCTTCGAGGAAATGACCGTTCTGCAGGTGCAGGCCGGAGCTGAGCGTGATGGCGATGCCGTCCATGATGCCGCCCATCATCTGGGCTTCCAGGCCACGGGGGTTGACGGCCAGCCCAACCTCCACGGCGCATACGACTTTGGTGACGCGAGGGCCGGTGTACGCGTCGGGTATCTGCCGGCCGGTGGTCTGCGGGCGACAGTCGATCTCGGCGAGGACGGCGACGAAGCCGTGATACTCCGGATGGACAGCGATGCCCTGAGCGGTACCCGCCGGCATGGACCGCCCCCACGATCCGACGGCCGCGACTTTGTCCAGCACGGCCCGAGCGCGGGCGTCCTTGAGGAAGTCGCGACGGAAGTGGTACGGGTCCTTGCCCATGCCCTTCGCGAGCTGATCCACGATCAGTTCCTGCGCGCACCGGACGTTGGGCGAGTAGATGTTCCGCATGCTGCCGGTGTTGAAGCCTTTGTCCACCTCATTGAGCAACTGCGTGGTGACCCCGAACTGGTACGGCGTCTGCTGCGTCAACGTGAAGATCGTCTCGGAGAAGCCGAGGTCGCCGACGGGCAGTTTGGCCGCCAGGGCGGTGATGATCTCGCCAAGTCCGTGACTGAAGTCGGTGGCGACCGAGGTGTGCCGCTGCTCGAAGCTCAGGACCTGGCCGAGGCTGTAGGTGGCCCGGACCCGGGAGGTGGCCATCGGATGGGTACGCCCTTGCCGGAAGTCGTCCGTGCGGTGCCACATCAGCTTGACCGGTTTGCCCATCGCCTTGGAGACCTCGGCGGCCTCGAGAGCCGCGTCGAAGAACAGCTTGCGGCCGAAAGAACCACCGCCCTGCACGACGTGCACCGTGACGGCGGCGACGGGCAGCCCGAGCTGGGCAGCGATCTGCTCCTGGGCGACGACGGGTGATTTGAGTGCCGCCCAGATCTCCGCGCTGTCGCCTCGGACGTCAGCCACCGCACCGTTGGGTTCCAACGCGCTGTTGCTGGCGAAGTGGAAGGTGAATCGCTTGTCGACGGCCTTGGTCAGCAGCGGCAACGGGGGTACGACGAGTGGGAGTTCGGCCTCTCGCAAGTCCTGGAGGACGGTGGCGTCGGACGCGCTGTCCTCGGTGCCCGGTCCCCAGGAGACCTGGAGGGCTCGCACTGCGTCGATGCACTGGCCGAAGGTGCGTCCGCGTACGGCCACTCCGGTGGAGACGGCCACTACGTCGGTGATGCCCGGCATCGCCTGCACCGTGGCCAGGTTCTGCACAGAGCGGACCGTGCCGTTGATGGTGGGAGGGCGGCAGATCATGGTCGGCAGGGCGCCGGGGATGTCCAGGTCCATTGCGAACTGCTTGCGGCCGGTGACCGCGTCCCGCGCATCGATCCGGCTCCGAGGAGTGCCGATGACGGTGAACTTCGACGGGTCCTTGAGAGTGACCGTGACCCCCACCGTGGTCTTGCTCGCGGCCTTCACTGCCAGTTCGCCGTAACCGACGCTCGCCCCGCTGCGCGAGGTGATGACTCCGGCGCTCGAGGTCAGGTTCGAGACGGCCTCGCCGAGGACGTCGGCCGCGGCTTCCAGCAACCTGACGCGGGCGACCGCAGCCGCGACCCGGATCGGGGTGTACGTGGAAATGGTGGTGTTCGAACCTCCGGTGAGCTGGTTGAAGAGCAACTCCGGTCGCGCGTCGGCGAGAGTGATGCGCACCCTGTCCAGGGGAAGGTCCAGCTCCTCGGCGACCAGCATCGCACTGGAGGTGGTGATGCCCTGGCCGACCTCTGCGCGTGGCAGCGCGAAGGACGCAGTGCCATCGGCGTTGATCTGAATGCTGATCAGGTTGGCCGTCAGCAGGGCCGCATCGGTCAACAGGTCGTTGAGGTCGTACACCTCCGACGGCTCGGGAAGTGACGGAACAGCCGCCTCGGCCCGCGACGGCGTCACGGACTCGCCAAGCTCGGCGGCCACCGTGAGCGTGCCGGCCGCGAGTACGTAGCCGAGAAATCTCCGTCGGCCAAGCGTGCGCTCTTGACCGCTCATGACCTGCTCCCCTCGGCGGAACCGTTGTGCGTCGGAGTCTTACATGCCGATCCTTGTAAACACCATGGGTTGGTGTGCGGCAAGCGAAGCAAGTGCCAGGGCCGGCGTCACTGCGCAGGACCCCGAAGGTCGGGTCGCGGCCGCGGGGCGGGCCGCCGACTCGTCGGCAGGTGCCGGGAGTTGCCCTGGGGCGACGACCTGACGGATGCAGGCAACCACTGAAGCACCCGGCCCCTGCCCCCTCGGGCCCGCGATGTGCCGTGGACGAGAGGGCGGTTGTTTGCCGCGGCGTGGTCGCAGTGGAGGGCCGCCGAACCGGGGAGCACGCGGGTGACGCCAATCGCCCGTGCACGAACCAGTGCGCCCATACGGTTGGAGGGGTACTGCCGTCCGAGTGGATGTCCGCCGCCCGTCACGCGTGGCGTGCCGAACGTCGGACGGCCGCTTGCCTACGCTCCCGGCCGACGGGCCGTGACCGGTCCGTCGTGACTTCGGCACCCGGGTGTCCCTCGCCCGGCCGCATGGTTCCCTGGGGAGAGCTGTGACCCGGTTGAGCACCCGTTCCCCGCTGGCCTGGATCGTCGCCGGCCTGGTCCTGTCCACGGCCTGGTTGGCCGGCTGCGGGGGCCACGCACCGACTGCGGACACCCACGCCACACGCCAGCCTGCGCCAAAGGACGGTCACGGCACCGCGCCCGGCCCGCGGCTGCAGGACCCGCCGGAACTGGTCAGCCGTAACGGGCTCCTCAAGGCCGCCATCGTGGTGGAGCGCCGCAAGGTGCAGGTCGGTGACCGCCAGTTGTACGCCACCACCTACAACGGCGCGTACATGCCGCCCACCCTGCGGGTGAAGCCCGGCGACCGTATGGACCTGACCATGATCAATCGCATCGACGAGGACACCAACCTGCACACGCACGGTCTCCACGTCTCGCCACGCGCCCCGTCCGACGACATCTTCATCGCGATCAAGTACAACCACTCGTACCACTACTCCTACCGGCTGCCGTTCAACCACCCGACCGGCACGTACTGGTACCACTCGCACGCGGACATGATGTCCGCACCACAGGTCGCCGGCGGCGAGTCGGGCATCATCATCGTGGAAGGCCTGCGGCAGTACCTGCCCCCGGCGCTGCGGGGGATCACCGAGCACACGATCGCGCTCAAGGACGACCAGGTCGAGGGCGATTCGATCAAGACCCACCCCCTGCACATCGGGGCGCCCAGCAACCGCACCGTCAACGGACAGCAGAACCCGGTGATCGACATCCGGCCGGGAGAGACCCAGCTCTGGCGGCTCGCCAACATCGGAGCCAACATCTACTACAAGCTCCACCTCCCGGGCACCCGCTTCCGCGTGATCGCCCAGGACGGCATCCCCGTCCGCAAGGCATACGACCAGGACAACCTGATCATCGCGGCCGGTGCGCGCTTCGACGTCCTCGTCCAGGGCGGCCCGCCCGGCACCACGCGGCTGGAGACCCTCCCCTACTACACCGGCTCAGCCGGGAACAGCTTCCCCCGAGCCGACCTCGCCACCGTCGTCAGCAGCGGCACGCCCATGAGCCGAGCCGCCCTTCCGACCGACTTCGCGCCGCACGAGGACCTGACCGACGCGAAGATCGCGGGCCGCAAGACCGTGGTCTACACGGAGAACGGGCCGGGCACGAAGTTCTACATCAACGGCCGGATGTACGACCCGCACCGGATCGACTTCACCTCCACCCTCGGCACCGTCGAGGAGTGGACCATCCGCAACGAATCCGAGGAAGACCACTCCTTCCACATCCACACCAACGACTTCCAGTTGATGAGTATCAACGGAAAGCCCCAGGATCCTTTGCACGGCTGGTATGACACCATCAACGTGCCGGCGCTCGGCAAGGCGGTCATCCGCATCCACTACACCGACTTCACCGGCAAGACCGTTCTGCACTGCCACATCCTCAACCATGAGGACATGGGCATGATGGCCGTCCTCGACATCGTCGCGCCCCGGGGCCGGGACAGGGAGCCCAAGGGCAAGTGACCACCTTCCAGTGGCGCGGGGGCGTAGTCCTTTGAGCTTGGTCTCCAACGGGTCAGGAGATGGGTTGGGCTCGGGCGGCGGCTTCGGTGGCCAAGCTGTGGCCATGATGGGGAGGCGGCTGCTCACTGCGCGCGGGCACGAGTCCGTGTCCTGCCTCATGATCCATAGCGGCTGAATCCTGATGTCTGCCACGCGTGGCCGTCGGGCAGCACGGCGAGCGCCTCGTAGCCGTCCAGAGTTTCCAGCCAGTCCCGTGCGCTCTCGCCTCTGGCGAACGCCGCGGTGGCGTAGGCGTCGGTCATGGTCAGCCGGGGCCCGATGACGGTGAGGGAGGCGAAGGCGGTGGCGGGTGTGCCGCCGTGCGGGTCGAGGATGTGGACGCCGCGTTCGGCGGTGCCCGAAGTGGCAATAGCCAGGTCGTGGCCGGCGGTGATGACGGCGGCCAGTTCGCCGGGCCGCAGCGGGTGGGTGACGCCGATGCGCCACGGGGTGCCGGGGGCTGCCTGGCCGCGGAGTTGGAGGTCGCCTCCGCCGTTGACGCAGGTGTGGTGTGCGCCGGCTTCGTAGAGCAGTTGGGATGCGGCTTCGGCGGCCCAGCCCTTGACGAGGCCCGAGGGGTCGAGGACACCGGACGGGACGAGGCTGAACCAGCCATCGCTGTCGTGGGCGGCCTGTGTGCAGAGGGACAGTACTTCGTGGACTTCAGGAGGGCAGTCGTCCAGGCGGACCTCACGGCGGTCGAGGCGGCTGATGTGGCTGTCGGGCCGGTAGGTGGAGAACACGGCATCGACCTCGTGCAGTCGCCTCACAGCCTCGGCGAGGGCGATGCGGATCGCGGGGGTGGGCCTGTCGCGGATGTCGAAGGAGAAGACGGTGCCCATGACGTGTTCGACGTGGCGCAGTCCGTGTGCCGTGTCAGGCATGGGCCTGGTCCAGGGCGCTCTGCAGGGACTGGATGTAGCCCTGGCTGGTGTAGCTGGCCCCGGAGACGGCGTCGATGTGCGCGCTCTGCGTGCCGATCGCCTCCTGGGTGAGGCGAGGCAAGGCGTAGGCGGCGATCTGCTGGTCGCGGCCGTTCTGGTCCGGGGCCTGGAGCACCTTGACCGAGGTGATCTTTCCCTTGGTGAGGGTGGCGGCGACCTGAACGGTTCCGTACTGGGTGTCGATGGGGTCCCCGGTGAACGTGCCCGTCCCGGTGGATGCACCCGCCGAGGTGCCTGTGGGTGCATGCCGGGACGGGGGAGCCGTGGGGGAATGGGGGGCGACTCCGGCGAGGGCGGGGAGCTGGTGGGGTTTGAGGGCGAGCAGCGTGACGATCAGGGCGCTGATCCCGGTGGTGGCGAGGACGGCTCGGCGCACGGCGGTTCTCCTCAGAACGCGAACGACTCGTGGTGGATGCGCCGCTGCGGGACGCCGGCACCGCGCAGGGCCTTGATCGCGGCTTGTGCCATGCCGGGTGGACCGCACAGGTAGACGTCGTGCGCGGCAAGATCCGGCACCAGAGAGGTAAGGCCCAGGGCGGTGAGAGGTGAGGAGTATCCGGCCGGGTCGTCGACGACGTAGTGCACGGTGGCCCGTCGGCGGGCGGCTATCGCGTCGAGTTCACCTCGCAGGGCGAGGTCTTCGGCACGGCGGGCCCGGTAGATGAGGGTCACCTGTCCCGGCAGCGTCTCGAAGAGCGTGCGCAAGGGCGTGATACCGACACCGCCCGCCAGGAGCAGCACCCTGGGAGCGGTGCGGCGGTGCGCGGTGAAACCGCCGTACGGTCCCTCGGCCCACACCCGGGTGCCTGGTGCCAGGTGGGCGAGCGCGGCGCTGTGGCCACCGGCGGTCTTGACGGTGATGCGCAGATGACGAGGGTGCGCGGGGGCGGAAAGGGAGTAAGGGTTGGCGGTCCACCACAGTCCGCGGGCCATGAAGCGCCAGCGCAGGAACTGCCCCGGCTCACCGCCCAGCTCCTCGAGATGCTCGCCGCTGAGGTGGACGGAGACCACGCCCGCTGCCTCGGGGTGGACCGCGGTGACACGCAGGCGGTGGCGCAGTCCGCGCCGCACCGGCACGGCGAACCGGTACCAGACGACAAGCGTGGCGACCCCGAGGAACAGCGTGTACCAGGCGACCTGGGCGGGGCGGTTTCCGACGAAGTCGGCTCCGTTGGACAGCTGGTGGCCGAAGGTGAGGAAGACCGCCAGGTAGGTGGCGAAGTGCAGGTAGTGCCAGGTCTCGTAACTCATCCTGCGGCGAGCCGCGCTGGCCGAGACAATTCCGGTGGCCAGGAACAGCAGGAAACCGGCCGTGCCCTTGACGAGGTCGGGGTAGTGCAGGACAAGCGTGGAGGTCTGGCCGACCACGTTCGTATGGTCGGTCAGTGAGTAGCCCCAGATGATCAGCAGGGTGTGGGCGAGTGCCAGGGAGACGGTGCAGCGGCCGCCCAGCGCGTGCCAGCGGGCGAGGCGGTCGGTGCCGATGGTGTGGTCCAGGAGCGGCACGCGGGCCATCAGGGCGAGCAGCACCGCGCAGGCGTAGCCGGCGAGCAGTCCCGTGATGCGTCCCGCCCCGGTGAGCCAGCCCGCCGGGCCGATCACCGAGGTCGTGTCGCTCCACCACAGGGCCAGCACTCCGGCGGCGCCGGCCCAGATCACCAGCGGCGCCAGGAGGGGCACGGCGCTGCGGCGCGAACGCCGGTGGCGCATCCCACGGCTCGCACCCGGGGTGGTGAATGTGGTGGTCATGAGGCTCCTTCGGGGTGAGACTCGCTCCGGCGATGGGCGGCCAGCCTCACAGCCCAACCTCTGCGTACCTTCTGAAACCGCCTCGTCGGCCGCCCTCAGCGCCGGTTCAGAGGAAACTCAGAGACATCGCTCGCACCGCCGTGGCCTGCGCCGGGGGATGCTGGGTGGACCATGGACGAGCCGCGTACGACATCCCCTCTGCACCGTCCCGACGGAGAACCCGTGCGGATCCTCGTCGTCGACGACGAACCTGACGTCACCGACGTCCTGGCCGGGGTCATGACCGGGGAGGGCTGGCACGTCCGCACCGCCGCGGACGGGGCGACGGCGCTCGCGACCGCCCGTGATTTCCGGCCTGACGCGGTGGTCCTGGACTGGATGCTGCCCGACCTGAACGGCCTGCAGGTCCTGCACGCCCTCAGACGCGAGGCACCCGGCGTGTGCGTGTTGTTCCTGACCGCCCGCGACGCGGTCGAGGACCGCATCGCGGGCATCACCGCAGGCGGCGACGACTACGTCACCAAGCCCTACAGCCTGGAAGAAGTCCTGGCCCGCCTGCGCGGACTGCTCCGCCGGGCCGGCATGACGGCCGAGCCGGGAGCAAACCGGCTCACCGTCGGGGACCTCACCATGGACGAAGAGGCCAGGGAGGTCAGGCGCGGCGGGGACACCGTCGACCTTTCCCGTACGGAGTTCGAACTCCTGCGCTTCCTCATGCGAAACCCGCGCCGAGTACTTTCCAAAGACCAGATCCTCGACCGGGTCTGGGCCTACGACTTCGGCGGCCGCGCCCACATCGTTGAGCTCTACATCAGCTACCTGCGCAAAAAGATCGACGCCGGACGCACCCCGATGATCCACACAGTGCGCGGCGTCGGCTATGTCCTCAAGCCGGAATCCTCGTGAGACGGCTCCCGCCCCGCACCCTGCGCGGCCAGCTCACCGCCGGACTCGTCACCCTGCTGGCTCTCGCCTGCCTCGCTGTCGGCATCACCACCGCCCTGGCACTGCGCGGATTCCTGATGGGGCGCCTGGACGAGCAACTCTCCGCCTCCGGCGGCCGGTTCGCCGCCAGCCTGGAACACGAAGCCCGGCCGGACGCCGACAACCGCCCCGACACCCGGGGCCAGGCCGAATCGACCTTTGGCGCCCGCCTCCTGAACGGCTCCGTCACCCAGGCAGCCGTCGTCGACGACACGACCGACCGCCCCCTCCCACTCACCCCCGGGGATCGTCGGGCCCTGGCAGCGGTCCCCGTAGACGGACAAGGACACAGCATCCGCATCTCCGCTCTGGGGGCGTACCGGGTCTCGGCTGTCCAGGGCGACGACCAGGACACTCTGATCACCGGACTGCCCCTGCACCCGGTGGAAGAGACCGTTCACCGCCTCGAAGCAGTCGAAGCCGTACTGTTCGGCGCCGCCCTCGTGGCCACGGGCATCGCCGGGGCCCTGTGGGTCCGGATCTCCCTGCGCCCCCTCCAGCGGGTCACCGCCCGGGCAGCGGAGGTAGCCGGGCTGCCGCTTGCCAGCGGCGAGGTCGCCATGCCAGGGCCGCTTTCCGACACCGACTCCCGTACCGAGGTCGGCCAGGTCGGCACCGCACTCAACCACATGCTCGGCCACATCGAAAACGCTCTCATCCGGCGCCAGGCCAGCGAGGAACGGCTCCGGCAGTTCGCCGCCGACGCCAGCCACGAACTGCGGACCCCCGTCGCCAACATCCGGGGCCATGCCGAACTCGCCCTGCGCCACCGCGGACCCGTTCCCGGCGAGGTCCGCCACGCCCTGGAACGCATCGACGGCGAGTCGCAACGCATGACGCGCCTCGTCGACGACCTGCTGCTCCTCGCCCGCCTGGACGCCGGGCGCCCCCTCGGACACGAGCCGGTCGATCTGACCCTGCTGATCCTCAACGCGACGGACGACGCACGCGCCGCGGGCCCCGACCACCGCTGGTTCCTCGACCTGCCCGATAACCCCGTCACCGTCACCGGCGACGCCCACCGCCTGCAGCAGGCCATCGGCAACATCCTCGCCAACGCCCGCACCCACACCCCGCCCGGCACGGAAGTGACTGTCACGCTCACGACCGATCAGAACAGCGTCTCCGTGAGCGTGAGCGACAACGGGCCAGGCATCCCCGAAGAGCTCCAGCCGGAGGTCTTCGGCCGCTTCGTCCGCGCCCACCATGCCCGCTCCCGCAGCGCAGGAGGCAGCGGCCTCGGCCTCGCCATCGTCCACGCCGTCATCACCGCCCACGGCGGAACCGTCACCGTCACCAGCAGCCCCCAACACACCGCCTTCCGACTGACACTTCCCGACTGATGCGCGCGCCCCGCCCCATTTCCGCGCCTCACCGCCCGGGCTGACGTCGTGGATCGCGTCCGCGTTCCACCAATAGGTGCGCGGTAGACCACCGGCCAGTCGTCGCCCTTCGTGGGCGCTGCACACGGGCGCTTCGCGCACAAGACCAGACGGGCGCCCCCGTCCCCGGTGGAGGCGGAGCCGCCGTTCGCGTCGTTGCCCAAGCCGCACGCTGGGGAACAGTCGTACTACTCGCGTGCCGGTGTCACGGGGGCCGGACCCTCGGCCATTGACGAATTGCCTCTCAAGCCTCCGCATGGCGAGGGGTGTCCAGCAGGTCAGGTGCAGCCTGCATGCCAAGACGGGATGCGATCTTGGCTCGTGCGGGAAAGGCCTTCTTCAAGGCGGACATAGGCGCAAGTCAGCCCGACTCGTGAACGGCCCGAGCCGGACGGATCACTGCAGATATCCCTCTCCCTGGCCGCGGACGTTCCCGGTCTCGCTCCCGACGGGAACAGCTGGCAGATCACACTCACAGCCGCCGACCACCCGCCACCTCGGCTCGCTGTTCTGGACTCGGCCGCTGCGACTGCGACAGATCAGAACCGCGCGCGTGGTCGGAGACGATGTCCCAGCTCATGATCTGCGTGGTGCAGAGGGCGGGCAGCATGTGCCCGCCGCCATGGGCACCCATGGTGCGTGATGCTGCGAACCGGCTGCGTTCTCGCCGGCCGCTGCGAGCGACCCGGACGGCACGATGCCCTCGCGTGTTCCGGCAGGCATCGGCGGGACCTGCTGGGCTCCCCGGCGCACGACATGACAGCCCGCCAGGACGGACTGCTCGTTGGTCGAAGCATGTCAACAGATGAAGGACAGGTTGCCTGTCAGGGCCGTCATTGGACGGGCGGTTAACGGACGCCGAGGATGTGAACAGTGCGGCAGAACCGCAACGGCTGGTCAGCGGCCGAGCTCCAGCTCCAGCACCCGCTACACCCGTACAAAAACCCACCAACTCGCGGCTTTGGCATGTCACTTGACCGTCCCCATCGCAGGGCGGGCAGTTCACCCGCCTCCGCGAGCATCTGCCGCCATGAGCAACCTCAGTCGCCGCATCTTCATCCTAGGCGGGCTCACCACCGCGAGCGTCGCAGCGCTCCCACTCGGGGCGATGGCCCAGCCGTCGGTCGCCGCCTCCACCCCCCTCCCCTTCACGCTCGGTGTCGCCTCCGGCGAACCGGACGACAACAGCGTGGTTCTCTGGACGCGTCTGGCCCCCACACCGACCAACGCGGACGGTCAGGGCGGCATGCCCAACGCCGACGTCGCCGTCGACTGGCAGGTGTCGACCAACCAGAACTTCACCACCCTCGTCAGCTCCGGTACGTTCACCGCGCGCTACGCACAGGCCCACGCGGTGCATGTGCTGGCCGGTGGACTCGCCCCGGACTCGGAGTACTACTACCGCTTCCGGGCCCAGGGATTCATCTCCCCGGTGGGCCGGACCCGCACCGCGCCGGCTCCGAACACGGTCGGGCGAGACTTCACGATGGCCTTTGCCTCGTGCGCCCACTACGAGCAGGGCTACTACACCGCCTACCGACGCATGGCCGACGACCGCCCCGACCTGATCCTGCACTTGGGCGACTACATCTACGAGGGCGGCGCCACCGCCGGCGCCGTGCGCCAGCACCTCGGCAGCGAGATCGTGTCGCTGGCCGACTACCGCCGCCGCTACGCGCTCTACCGCAGCGACCCCGACCTGCAGGCCGCGCACGCGATCGCGCCGTGGCTGGTCGTGCCGGACGACCACGAGGTGGAGAACAACTACGCCAACATGGTCCGCGCCGACAACAGCCCCGTGTTGACCGCGGCCCAGTGGACCGCGCGTCGCACCGCCGCGTACCAGGCCTACTTCGAGAACATGCCGTTGCGGGCCGCCGCGACTCCCTCCGGCAACAGCATCCAGCTCTACCGCCGGGTCCGCTGGGGCACCCTCGCCACGTTCCACATGCTCGACACCCGCCAGTTCCGCGACGACCAGGCCTGCGGCGACGGGACGAAGGTCTGCGCCGACGCCGATCTGCCGGCCCGTTCGATCACCGGCGCGGCTCAGGAGGCCTGGCTGCTCGACGGACTCGGCCAGCACCTGAGCACCTGGGACCTCATCGGCCAGCAGGTCTTCTTCGCCCGCAACGTCAACTCGGCGGGCGCGATGAACATGGATGCCTGGGACGGGTACCGGGGCAGTCGGGCGCGGATCCAGCAGGGCATCATCGACCGCGGCGTCCGCAACCCGGTCGTCCTCACCGGTGACGTGCACGCGTCGTGGGGCAACAACCTCAAGGCCGACTACGCCAATCCGTCGTCGGCGACGATCGGCTCCGAGCTCGTCTGCACCTCCATCACCAGCACCGGCAACGGAAGCGCCACCACGACGATCCCCAACGGATCACTCAACCCGCATCTGCGCTTCTACTCCGACCGGCGCGGCTACGTCCGCACCCACATCACGCCGTCGCAGCTCACAGCCGACTTCCGGTCGGTGGCGACGGTGACCGAGCACGGCGCGCCGGCGACCACCGCCCGGACCTTTGTCATCCACGACGGAAATCCGGGGTTGGCCGATGCGTAAGCTCTCCGTACTCGGCGCAGTCGTCACCGGCCTGGTCGCCGCCCTCGCCATGGTCGCCCCGGCCTCGGCGGCGGGTCCCTCGTCCTGGGCGACCGCGAACAGCGACTCCGCCGGTGACCAGGACACCTCCTCGATCGCGGCCAACCGACTCGGCGACGTCGCGGTGGTGTGGGAGGACGACCGTGACTCGACCAACGCGGGCGACAACGCGCACAGCGACGTGTGGGTGCGGATGTACCGCAACGGCGTCTCGGCCTACGAGAAGAAGCTCTCGGCCGGTGGGACCGCGGGCGCGGCGTGGCGGCATCTCGAGCCCGACGTGGGAATCGACGACCGGGGCAACGCCGTCGTGGTGTGGGCGGAGGACCCGGACGGCAACGGGTTCTACAACATCACCTACCGCGTCCTGTCCCCGGCCGGCGCGCTCCTCGGCTCCGGCCAGGCCAACGCGAGCGCCGACGGCCAGCAGATCCATCCGCGCGTCGCGGTCGACCCGGACGGCGCGCCCAACAGCACCACGGCGGTCGCGTTCTCCGTGGTGTGGGAGGACATCCAGGGCACGGCGCAGGCGACGGTGAAGGCAGCCGGATTCACCGGGACCACGACCAAGGCCTACGAGGTGACGGTCAACGCGGCCGGCGGCGCACACCACAACCCGGACGTCGCGACCTCCGCCTCGGGCGACGCCGTCGTCGTCTGGGACGAGGACACCGACAACAACGGCTTCTACCAGATCGGTCTGGTGAAGCTGGCCAAGGCGAACGGGGCTGTCACGCTCAGCCGCCGCAGTGCCAACAGCCTCGGCGACGGGCAGCAGGAGCGCGCGGCCGTGGCCGCCGACTTCAACGGCGACTTCGCCGTGGCGTGGGAGTCCGATCACACCGGGACCCGTGGCGTCTGGGCCCGATCGTTCACCGCGACCGGCACCGCCGGTTCCGCCGAGGTCGAGGTCTCCAGCGGAGCCGGAGCGGGCAACCCCACCGTCGGCATCGACGATCAGCGCGACGCCGTGGTGGGCTGGAGCGTCGCCGGTACCGATCCAGCGGTCTGGGCGCGGGGCCTCAACCCCGACGGCACCTTCGCCGGCCGGTTGCCGGCCCAATCCGTCAGCCAGGTCACGACCGGTCGGCAGGAGCAGCTCTCGCTGGCTTCCTCCCCGTTCGGCACACTCTCCATGTCGTACACCGATGACAACGACGGCAACACCTTCGACCAGGTCCTGCTGAGTCTGGGGGCGACCAACTCGGACTGGTGACGTCCTTTCGATCCGCGGACGACCACCGGCCACCCCGGGCGGGCAGATCCGGCAGTCGGTTCCGGAACCGTGCAAAAGCGCGGTCCTCCGGCACCGACTGCCGGATCACCTCCGTCGGGCGACCGGGAATCGGGCATGCCCGTCCCGGCCTTCAGGAGTCAGCCGCGGCCTCCTGAACGGCTGGCGCCACCTCCTCAGGACGGACACCCCGTAGAAGCCGGCGGCCACCGCCAGGATCCGGCCTTGCGCCCGCGGGCGCATGATCCACTCGCTGAACGTCGTCTCGTGGGGCGTGATCTTGGAGACGCAACCGGGCCGAGTCCATCCGCTGTTCTCGGGAATCGTCCGCGCGACTTCCGAGGTGTCGCCACTCGGAGACGGGAACAGCCCGGTCAAGTCCAACGGAGGACAGGACACCTGCGGTGCGGGAGTGCTCGCAGCGCAGATTCTCGCCACCACGTACGCCGACGTCTATCGCCGCGCAGACGACGCCAGTTGGGCCGGTCGACACCCGCGTGGCCGCGTCTCGGGGCGCGGGCCGACTTCCCCGAGCCGATCGCCGAGTTCAACTCGGGGCCGGTGTGGACGCGTGAGTCCATCGAGCTTTTGGCGGCGGTACGGGACAGCAGGGGTGGGAGGCCTCGCAAGACGCCTTCGCCCAGACCGACCCGCACGACGCGCAGATCACCCGCCTCAAGACCGAGATCACGGACTGAAGAACCGTGTGGTCGAGTCCACCAGCACGATCAACGAACTCGCCGCTCAACACGACGAGATCATCCGTTGCGGGTCGCCGTCACTCTGCCGGCCGAGTCAGCCGACTTCGGCATCGGGCAGCGCATCTCGGCTCATGCAACTGACCGAGCGACCAGGCCGACAGCGAAGCGGCGTCGGTGTTCGGACAGGAGAGGGGATCGGCCTGGATACCACGGGAGCCGGCAAATAGTGATCTTGGTTGAACTTGCCGCAGGCGAGGTGCTGGGGCGGATCGGCGTCGGCTGCCCGACCAGGGACAGCGATGCGTCAACGCGGCCGGAGGCCGATCTTGTGTCACCGTTCGCAGCGGACTTCTTGGTGTAACCGCTCGGATCGGTCAACGACGCACCCGATAGCGCAGGTGAAGGACCCGGTTGCCCTGAATCACCACGTCAGGATCCTCCAACAGGTGCTGCGCGTGGACCGACCCGAAGTAACGCTTGCCGGACCCGAACACGACGGGTACGACGTCCATGCGCACCTCGTCGATCAGACCCGCGGCAAGCACCTGGCCACCGACGTCGCCGGCGGCGACCTCGACCATGCGGTCACCCGCAAGCTCCTGCGCCTTGGCCACGGCTGCCTCGACGCCGTCGACGAAGTGAAACGGTGCCTCGGGGTCCCAGCCTTCGGGCTCCGGCCGGTGCGTCACGACGACCACGTGGTCGATCCCGCCCGGCGGTTTCCCGTCCCATCCGTCCGTCAGGTCGAAGACGTGGCGGCCGACGATCGTGACTCCGATCTGGTCCCAGTACGGCCGGGTGTAGTCATAGGACGTCTGCGACACCTTCAGTTGGCCGCTCTCGTCCAACGGGACGTCACCGCTGGACAACCAGTCGAACAGCGGTCCGGGCTGGTCATTCTCGTCCGCGACGAAGCCGTCCACCGACACCGAGCTGTACATGACCACCTTGCCCACGGGGCTCTCCTCTGCTCAGGCGTGCCCCCAAAGTAGCGTGTCGTGAGGTGTCGCTCGGGTAAGAGAATCAATCGGCCGGCACCGGGCCGGCAGTCCGGCGCCTGGCCGGGGTATTCGCGCAGGAACCCCCGCCGGACTTCGACCGGCCGTGTCCGCCGGTTGCGCCCAGCGCCGCCACGGCGTCCGCTGCTGGTACCGCTGACGCCTGCCGTCCGCTGCCATACGCCCCCAGAGGACATGAGAGCGGCTACCGATGTGGGAAGATCATTACTGGGACCGCGTAGTTTGGTCCGGCGGCCGGGTCGTGGGCCAGCCAGGGGGAGGTCGTGTGTCAGATACAGGTCCACAGTCTGCCCGAGCCGCGCCAAGCCTACGGGCCCCGATCTCTCGCCCCATGGCAGCTCCCGCCCAAAGCCGCTACGCCGACCTACGCAGTAGGGTGCAGGCCTCATAGAGGGTGGGATGGCTTCTCTCACGATTGCTTGGAGGCTGCGTCATCACGGCTGGGCCTTCATCAAGGTCGCCGACCATCACGGCGAGTCTGAAGTATTCGCCTCGTACGTCACGGTCACGTCCGCTGGAGTGGTGTATCGACGGCCACTCGGCGATCTCTTCTTTGAGGCTATGCGGTGAGCTGGGTGGGCAGGACGGTGTCGTGGGTTTCTGACTCGTTCGGGTGGAGCCGTGCCCTGGCCAGCAGGTCGCGGCCCATGTAGCGGCGGGCCTCGGTCCGCGCTCTTCTGACGGTGAGGTCTTCTATAACTGGACAAAGTTGCCGCGCCCCCTATGTCCGGAAGAGGAATTGTGCGGATGTCGCTAAACAGGCACGGAAAAGCGCCTCGTGTCCGTTGGATCAATTAGGGGAGCTTAGTTAAAGGCTTAGACGTCCGCCAGTGCTTCTGGCGGGCGCCTAAGGCACTTACTCGTATCCCGGTGAGCGACTTCACTCTTTCGCTGAAATCACAAATGGAGAATTCGGTCGACTGTCTGATGGGGTATTCAAGAATCAAGTCATGGGTGCAAGGCTTCGGAGGTTCCGTTGATTACGTTGATTACGTAAAAGGCAATGGCGATCTCGCCGTCCTGGTGGCATTTTCGCACATTCTCTTCCCCAGGTTTATCGAGGTCGATGACTGCATCCTCTGGGAGCGCGTCTACGAAGAATCGAACTATGCTGTTTGGCGTCAAGAACTATCGGGGGATAAGCGGAAGATCGAGGCCACGCTCAACCGGTTGCACATTTGGGGAATCGTTGAGTCGGAGGAAGTTGATGAAGATCGGAAGGCCGTGGATTTCATTGCTGAATGCGCTGCGAAAGCATGGCGTACTGCTTTGACCACCGATTTCCCTGACAGGCCATTCGATGTCCAAGTTGTGGATTCTCCGGATGGGCCCGTAGTCACGTTCTGTTCCGGAAAGCAGTAGTCTTGCTGCTCGACGAAATATCTGCTGTAACCGCTGGCTCGACCCGCGCCCGAGGTGGTTGGTAAGGCTAATGAGCAGCGCTACCACTGGACCATGATCCACCAGGAAAGATCGTTTGACGACACGCTCTGGGGGCCGAGGTGTGCGCCCGCGTTCCTTACCCTCGCGAGTGATGCTGGTGTGGGAGCTCCTTGCCGGACGGGGTGGCGTGGCCGTCCGAGCCCTGCTCAGCCCCGGCACAGCCTTGAATGTGCCGCGGCAACGCCGACCCGTTCCGGCCTTCTCACAATGACCGTGCCCATTACATCCATGCGGTGGTGGACCGCCCCGGCAGTCAGTTGCGCCTTAGAGCTGGTAACACGATCACGTGGTGCTGTGCGGGTCGGCCGTCACCGATAGGACGATTGAGCCGTTTCGTGAGGGCGTGAGCGTTAAGCCGCGGGTCGTGGACGATGACTTGTGGGCGATGATCGGGCCGGTCCTGCCGCCGTGGCCTGAGTGTTCCCCTGGCCCCAGACCCGTGCCAGACCGGCTGTGTCTGCAGGGAATCCTGTTCGTGCTTCACACCGGCGTTCCGTGGCAGCAGTTGCCACTTGAACTGGGCTTCGGTTCTGGTCAGACATGCTGGCGGCGGCTGGAGCGATGGCAGGCCGTCGGGGTGTTCGACCAGCTGCACCGGGTACTGCTCGCAAAGCTGAACGCGGCCGGGCACCTGGACTGGAGCCGCGCGTGCGTGGACGCGTCCCACGTACGCGCGAAAAAGGGGGTGCCGCGACGGGGCCGTCGCCGGTCGACCGCCGCAAAACCGGCAGCAAGCACCACCTGATCAGCGACGGCGGCGGTATCCCTCTCAAGGTCATCACCACCGCGGCCAACGTCAACGACGTCACCCAGACCCTCGCCCTTGTCGACGGCGTGCCGCCGATCGCCGGCCGGGTCGGACGCCCCCCCGCAAACGCCCCGACGCACTGTTTGGCGACAAGGCATACCGCAGCGAAGCGGTCCGTCGAGAGCTCAGGCGCCGCGGCATCCTGCCCGTGAGCTCCGGACGTGGCCACCCGGACATCCACGGCCTGGGCCAGATCCGCTACGTTGTCGAGCAGACCTTCGCACTGCTGTACCAGTTCAAGCGCCTCGCTATCCGCTGGGAACGCCGCCTCGACCTCCACGATGCCCTCGTCTCCCTGGGCTGCACGATCATCTGCTGGAGACGCCTCAAGAACGCATGACCATCGTCGCGTCACGACCCCAAAGGTCGCGGGACAGCATCATCAGGCAGGCCGTCCAGGATCATCGCGACGGTTGTCGCCGCACCGTCCGCCTCCTGAACCCGACCGTCGGCAAAGGTCACCTCGAATCGGCCGTTGCCGAGCGGTCTGGTCCGCGGCAGGTCGTGACAGATGGGCGGCGCAGCCCGGCGGCTGAAGGTCAGCCAGAACATGGAGCGCCCGGGCGACAGGACCCGTAGTCGCGGCTGTTCGAAGGCGACTTCGATGAGGTCCTGCCAGTCGGCGTCCTGCCTGCGCGCGGCGGACTCGCGCATCATCTGCCACCGAGCCGGCACGGCCTCACCGCGCTCGTGGGCTTCGGCTAGCTCCCAGGTCCTCAGGAAGGCCCACTGCGCGACGAGCTCGCGCACCCTGGCCCCCTGAATCCAGGTGCGCAGTGCGCCGGCCACCTCGGCCAGGTCCTGCGTGCTGCCCGAGGCCATGTGGACTTCGTGGACCCAGCAGTCGACCAAGAACTTGCGCTCGCCGATGGCCATCAGGACATTCGCCGAGCGGTCGTCGGCTTCCATCTTCGCAGCGACGTAGCGCCAGCCCGGTGAGGACGTCAGCTCGACCGCAAGCCCACGGCCCTCACGATCGACCGCCGCATGGAGAGCGTTCTGCAGCGAGCCCGCCTCCACCACCTCGGGATAAAGCGTGGCGTACATGTGCAGGGGATGGGTGGCATCCGTCGACGCCACATCCGGATGTGGCGCGTACTCGTGAAACGGATTGGCGACTCTGGCCGGTGTCGCACCTGGAAGCTGCTTGGACATACGGCCGAGTCTGCCATCGCAGCCCCCTGACAAGCTCGCGACGTCGAATCTGAGGCCATCAACAAGATCGTGTTACGACCTCTATGGGACTTCCTGCGTGAAGGACCCGGTCCGCTGTCACGGTCAGCCAGTCCGTCGGACTGAATGTGAAGGTTGTCCGCGCCCAGGATCAGAGCCTCGGAGGAAATCATTCGCGCGAGCTCGACTATGTCGGTGCGGCTGGTGGTCAGGTGCGGGGTGTGGTTGGTGTGGGGTGGGTGTGGTGTGTGGCTGTGGGGTGTTGGACACGCTTGGGCAACGAGGTTGTTTTCAAGTCTTGACATCGGGGTGGGTGAGCAACGAGTCTTCCGGCATGCCGCATGGGAGCGGTCCCACGGTTTGCGGGGGGCGTCTCGCGCGGTGTCCGATGAACCGAAGGCCTTTCTCTCCGGTTGCGGATCGAACGGTGTGTGACCAGCGTTTTTGCCCGTGGTGTGGGGTGTGGTGCTGGGTGCTGCCGGTCCGTGGGAGGGGCGGGTGCGGGCTGTCGCGTGCCGGCGGTCTGTTTCCTGAGGTCCGTTCCCCGACTGGTACAAGGAGTAGTGGAAATGCGCATATCTGGCAGCGGCTGTGGTCGTGGCCGCAATGTGGCGGTCGTGACCGGGTCGGTCCTGGCGGCCTCGGCGCTCCTGCTCACGGGATGCAGCAGCAGTGGTGACGACGGTGGCTCGGATGCTGCCGGGTCCGGCGGTGGGATCACTCTCACCGTGGCTGACTTCGGGCAGTTCGGCTACAAGGAGGCCGGTCTGTTCGACGAGTACCACAAGCTCCACCCGGACGTCACGGTGAAGGAAGAGGTCACGGCGAACGAGCAGGACTACTACCCGAAGTTGTTGCAGCAGTTGAACACGGGCAGTGGGCTGGGGGACGTCACCGGTGTCGAGGTCGGGCGGATCAAGGAGGTCGTCGACACGCAGGCCGACAAGTTCGCCGATCTGAGCGGTTCGATCGATGTGGGCGACTGGGTGTCGTGGAAGGAGAAGCAGGCCACGACGAAGGACGGGGCGGTCATCGGTGCGGGGACCGATATCGGTCCGATGTCGCTGTGTTACCGCAAGGACCTGTTCGCGCAGGCGGGTCTGCCCTCGGACCGTGAGGCGGTGGCCAAGGCGGTCGCGGGTGGCTGGGAGGACTACCTCAAGCTGGGTGAGCAGTACAAGGCGAAGGCGCCTGCGGGCACGTTCTTCATGGACTCGGCGAGCGCGATGTACAACGCGGTGGTCAGTTCGGACGCCAAGCAGTACTACGACGCGGACGGCAACGCGGTCTACAAGGACAGTGCGGCGGTGAAGCAGGGCTGGGACCTGGCTGCGGAGGCCGCGCAGAAGAAGCTGACGCAGGGTCTGCCGCAGTTCACCGATGCGTGGACGGCGGCGTTGCGCAAGGGTTCGGTGGCGACGGTGGCGTGCCCGGCGTGGATGGCCAATCAGATCTCGAACAACTCCGGTGATGCCTACAAGGGCAAGTGGGACATCTCCCGTGCGCCGGGCAGCACGGCGGCGAACTGGGGCGGGTCGTTCCTGGCGGTTCCCAAGGGCGGCAAGCACGTCAAGGAGGCCACCGATCTGGTGAAGTGGCTGACGGCGCCGGAGCAGCAGGCGGCGGTGTTCAAGGCGGCGGGTATCTTCCCGTCGAACCAGAAGGCGTATGAGCTCCCGGATGTGAAGAACGCGACGCTGCCGTACTTCAGTGACGCGCCGATCGGTCAGATCTACGCCGAGGAGGCCAAGTCGATCCCCGAGGCGGTGCTCGGCCCGAAGGACGGCGTGATCAAGGACACGATCTCCACGCAGATCAACAACATGGAGCAGCGGGGCACCAAGCCCGACGATGCGTGGAAGGCCGCGACCGACACGATCGACAAGGCGATCGGCTGACGCATCCCCTCCGGGTGCGGGCGGCGTCCGCACGGCCGCCCGTGCCCGGCCCGGGCACCCCGTACCGGGGGGCGGGGGAACCCTGCCGTGGCAGGGGCCTTCGTGCCGGCGGGGGTGCCCGGGCCGGTGTGGGCGGCCGGCGCCGCGGTGTGCGGGGCCGTGCCCGCACCCGCCCCCGGCCCGCGTGTCCGGCCCGTCCGGTCCGGTGCCGCAACCGGCCGCTCCCCGGCCCGTGTCCGGCCCGCTTGTCCGGCCCGTCCGGTCCGGTGCCGCAGCCGGCCGGCAGTGGCCGGTTGTGGTCCGCCGGCCGGGGGGCGGAAAGAAATGAGGGGGGCCGGTGCCCGGCTCGTGGATGTGATGCCGGTCCCGTACCCACCCGGTCGAACCCCAGACAAGGACCTCCTCCGTGGCAACAACGACTCCCACCCCGGATGCCTACAGCCCGCCGCCCGGCGGCCCCGGCCCCGGTCCCGGCCCCGGCTCCGGCGCTGGCGCTGGCGGTGTGTCGGACAGTCGGCAGGCGTGGCGCCGCCGGTTGTGGCGTTTCGACGACGCGGCGTCGCCGTACGCGTACATCGCGCCGTTCTTCTTGATCTTCGGTGCCTTCGGGCTGTATCCGCTGCTGTACACCGGGTGGATCGCTCTGCACCGGGTGGAGATGACGAGCCTGGACCAGTCCCAGTGGGTGGGCTTCGACAACTTCGCCAGGATCCTTCAGGACTCGGAGTTCTGGACGGCGGTCGGGAACACCTTCGTGATCGGTGTGATCTCCACCGTCCCGCAGTTGCTGGTCGCTCTGGGTCTGGCGCATCTGCTGAACTACAAGCTGCGCGCGAGCACGGTGTGGCGGACGGTGATCCTGACCCCGTACGCCACGTCGGTGGCGACCGCGGCGTTGGTGTTCGCGCTGGTGTTCAGGGCGGATGGGGGTCTGCTGAACTGGGTGCTGCACTTCGTCGGGTTCGGCAACACCGACTGGGGCAACGGCGAGTGGACGTCGAAGATCGCGATTTCGGTGATCGTGATCTGGCGGTGGACCGGCTACAACACGCTGATCTATCTCGCGGCGATGCAGGCGGTGCCGGCGGATCTGTTCGAGGCGGCGGCGATCGACGGTGCGTCGCGGTGGCAGCAGTTCCGGAAGGTGACCGTTCCCTCGCTGCGGCCCACGATCCTGTTCACGATCGTGATCTCCACGATCGGTTCGATGCAGTTGTTCGGTGAGCCGTTGCTGCTGCAGGGCGGCACGCTCGGGTCGATCGGCGGCAACGAGCACCAGTACGAGACCCTCAGCATCTATTTGTTCAATTACGGCTGGAAGCTGGGGCACTTGGGTCCGGCCGCGGCCGTGGCCTGGGCGATGCTCGTCCTGCTGCTGCTCATTGCTCTGATCAACTGGATCGTCGGCCGGTTCGTGCGCGGACGCGCGGCCTGACGGGAGCGGAATTCGATGACCACGACCAGTCCCCTCAGTACCGCACCGGACCTGCTGCCGGCAGGCCCGTCCCCGTCCCGGGGCGGCCGGCGCGGCCGGCTTCGGCTCGGCGCGGGCCAGCAGCTCAAGGCCGGCCCGCTGACCTATGCCGCGCTCGTCGTCGTCGGCCTGGGCTCGATCTTCCCCCTGTACTGGACGCTGGTGGCGGCCTCGCACGATCAGCAGCGGGTCCTGGACACGCCGCCGCCGCTGCTGCCGGGCGGCCGGCTGTGGGGAAACCTGCAGGCGGCCTGGGAACAGGCGAACCTGGGCAAGGCGATCGTCAACAGCATCGTGGTGTCCGGCTGCATCACGATCGCGACGCTGTTCTTCTGCACGCTGGCCGGTTACGCGTTCGCCAAGATGCGTTTTCGCGGGCGGGGTTTCCTGATGACCGCGGTGATCGCGACGTTGACGATCCCGCCGCAGCTCAGCGTGGTGCCGCTGTTCATGATGATGTCGGACATCGGCTGGGGCGGGAAGCTGGAGTCGGTGATCTTCCCGACGCTGGTGGGTGCCTTCGGTGTGTTCTTCATGCGCCAGTACCTGATCGAGGCGCTGCCCTACGAACTCGTCGAGGCGGCCAAGGTCGACGGTGCGAACAACCTGCGCATCGTGCGCAGCGTGGTCCTGCCGGTGGCGAGGCCGGCGATGATGGTGCTGGGCATGCTGACCTTCGTCCAGGCGTGGAACGACTTCTTCTGGCCCTTCCTGGCCCTGAACCAGCAAAACCCCACCATCCAGGTCGCCCTCGGGCAGCTCAGCGCCTCCTACACGCCCGACCAGAGCATCGTCATGGCCGGCGCGCTGATCAGCACGCTGCCGCTGCTCCTGGTGTTCGTGGTCTTCGGCAAGCAGATCGTCGGCGGCATCATGGCGGGCGCCGTGAAGGGCTGACCCCACGGCCGCCCGCCCGCCCGGGTGCGCGCCGGGCGGGGGTCGGCCCGGCAGCCCGCGGTGTGCGCGCCGGCCCCGCCCGCCGGCCCGCACGGTGCGGCCCGCGCCGTCGGCCGCACACCGGCCGCACACCGGCCGCACTCCGGGCGGGCACCGGCCGCACACCGGGCGGGGGTTGGGGCCGGGGCCGTTGCGGGCGGGCCCCTGGCGCCCTCGCCGGGGCATCCCGGGCCCGTTTCCGTCCTCGGGCCGCGTTTGTCCTCCTCTTTCTTTTTCTTGTTCTTCCTTTGGGCCGGACCTGGTTGTCCGGTTCGTTCACCCCGATCTTTTGGGAGCGTTGTCACGATGACCGCCGTACGACCTGAGGTGAGCCCCCGGCCGGCCTCGGCCACTTCTTTCCCGCCCGGCTTCGTCTGGGGAGCCGCGACCGCCGCGTACCAGGTCGAGGGTGCCGCTGCCGAGGACGGCCGGACTCCTTCGATCTGGGACACCTTCAGCCACACGCCGGGGAAGGTCCGCAACGGTGACACCGGGGACATCGCCGCCGACCACTACCACCGCTACCGTGACGACGTCGCGTTGATGAAGGACCTGGGTCTGCAGGCCTACCGTTTTTCGGTGTCGTGGTCGCGGGTGCAGCCCACCGGCCGGGGGCCGGCGGTGGAGCGGGGCCTGGACTTCTACCGCCGGCTGACCGACGAGCTGCTGGAGGCGGGCATCACGCCCGTCGCGACGCTGTACCACTGGGATCTGCCGCAGGAGCTGGAGGACGCGGGCGGTTGGCCGCACCGTGACACCGCCCTGCGTTTCGCGGAGTACGCGGGCATCATGGCCGGGGCGCTGGGGGACCGGGTCGGGGTGTGGACGACCCTGAACGAGCCGTGGTGCTCGGCGTTCCTGGGCTACGGTTCCGGCGTCCACGCCCCGGGCCGTACCGACCCGGCCGCGACCCTGCGGGCCGCCCACCACCTGAACCTGGGGCACGGTCTGGCGATCGGCGCGCTGCGCTCCGCGCTGCCGGCCTCCGCGCAGACCTCGATCACGCTCAATCTGCACCAGGTCCGCCCGCTGACCGGCGGTGCGGGTGACGCGGACGCCGCGCGTCGGATCGACGCGGTCGGCAACCGGATCTTCACCTCCCCGATCCTGGACGGCGTCTATCCCGAGGATCTGGTCCAGGACACCCGGCACCTGGTCGACTGGGACCGCCTGGTGCACGACGGGGACCTGGCGGAGATCTCCCGGCCGATCGACGTCCTGGGGGTCAACTACTACTCCCCGACGGTGGTCTCGCTGCCCGCCGACGGCGCCGGCACCACGAAGAACGACGGTCACGGGGCGAGCGACCACTCGCCGTGGACCGGCTCGGAGCACATCGCCTTCCACCTGGCCAACGACAACGTCACGGCGATGAACTGGGCCATCGACCCCAGCGGGCTGCACACCCTGCTCACCGGTCTGGCGGCCTCGCACCCCGAGTTGCCGCTGATGGTCACCGAGAACGGTGCGGCCTTCGACGACTACGCCTCGCCCGAGGGCGTGGTCAACGACCCGCAGCGGATCGCCTACCTGCACGCCCACCTCGACGCGGTCCGCCGGGCGATCGCCGACGGCGCGGACGTGCGCGGCTACTTCCTGTGGTCCCTGCTGGACAACTTCGAGTGGTCCTACGGCTACTCCAAGCGGTTCGGCACGATCTACGTCGACTACGCCACCCAGCGCCGTATCCCGAAGGCGAGCGCGCACTGGTACGCGGGCGTGATCCGGCAGAACGCGCTGCCGGCCGCCGACGCCTGACCCGGACCCGGACCCGTCCGGCCCCAGGGGCGCCGCCGCCGTCGCGCGGCGGCGCCCCGGCCGGCTGCGGGGACCGGGCCGGACCCGTCGCCGCGCCCCTGCACTGCGGCGCGGACGGGCCTGTCCTCGGGACACCGGCAGGGCCGTCCGCGCCGCAGTGCAGGGGCGGGGACGCTGTTCTTCCGTGCGGAATCCCGGCGCGGGCCGAGGTCAGCGGGCGTGGTCCTCGAGCCAGGGCACGATGTGCTCGACGTAACTGTCCACGTTGGACAGGGTTGTGCCGGGCAGGACCGCGACGAGGTGTCCGATGCCGAAGGTGCGGTCCCAGATGCGGGCGCGCCGGTAGGTGTCGGCGTCGACGGCGCGGCGGACGGTGTCCCAGCCGTGCCAGGCCATGCAGGCGGCGTCGACGGCGGGGTCGAAGGCCAGGGCCAGGTCCCAGTCCAGGACGCCGATCAGTTTCCCGTCGGGGCCCCAGTGGACGTTGGAGCCGCCGAGGTCGCCGTGGACGAGCCCGTCCGGGACGGGGTCCAGGGCCATCGCCTGGTCCAGGCGGCGGCGGCCCTCGTCGCGCCACCGCGCGGGCAGGCGGGGGACGACGTCCTCGGCCAGGACGGCGGCCCAGCCCCGCACCGGAGCCGAATGCCCCGGGTCGGCGGTCAGGGCGCTGCGCAGCCCAGCGGTAAGGGGTACGTCGCGCAGGGCCCGCAGGAGCTGCCCGATCTGCTGCGGGTCGCCTTGGCCCTCGGGCCATGCCGCACCGTCGATCCAGGACACGGCGACAGCGGCACGCCCGTCGAAGTCGGTGACCGGGGTGAGTGGCTGGGGCACGGAGAACGGCAGACCGGCGGCCCCGATCGCCCGCAGCAACTCGGTGCGCCGCGGCAGCGCCTGCGCCCCGGACGGTCGCCGGCTGATCCGCACGGCCGCGATGTGAGGCAGCAGCACGACGTGGTGGATGTTGCCGTCGGCCGCCAGCCGCGCCCGGTCCAGCCGGGTGCCCGGCAGGAGTGCGTCGACGATCTCCATCAGGTCCGCGGGTACTTCGTGGCCCACGCCTTCATCCCCTTCCGCTGTCCTGCCCGTTCACCGGCCCCGGCTCACGCCCGCTCGCCGGTGACCCGGGAGTCGGCGCTCCCACATGGTGCCGCCTCGTCCGGAACACGGAAGGACCGGCACCCGCCGGGTGCGTCGGGTTCCGCCCGCCGTGGTCCGCCTGACCCGACCGCGGCGAACCGGCAGATGCCCGGCGAGGGTACCGCCGGCGAGATCGTCGCCCTCGGCGGCGCAGGCCCTGCCACTCCGTCTGGCGTGGCTGTCGCCGGCTCGGGGGTACGGTGTGCGCGGACCTGTGGTCAGGGGGCGGGCCGCTTCGGGAGTCCTCGGTGTGTGTCGGGGGTGGGGTCCCAGGGCCATGCGGTCTCCGGGCCCGACCTGCCGGATTCCAGGAGGGGGATCAGGCGGAATGCGGCGTCGCTGAGGCCGCCGAAGGTGTGGCGGTGGGGTCCGGTGGCGGTGTGGCCCATGGCGTAGCCGGCCAGGTTCCAGGTGTAGACCGGGACGTGTTCGGGGACGGCGGCCAGGGGGTCGATCCGGGGTGCCCAGTGGGCCTGTTCGTCGGTGACGACGAGCACCCGGTCGTGCGCGGCGTAGTGCCGGGTGACGGCGGCGGCGGTGTTCGTGCCGCCCAGGTCGTGGAACCGGTCCAGGACGTGCAGGACGGACTCGCCCGGGGCCGCGTGGACCGGGCGGCTGCCGGTGCCGAACTCGACGAGATCGGCCTGCTCGGCCCGCAGGGCCAGCGCGGTGCCGAAGACGGCCGCGGAGTCGGCCCGGTTGAGTTCGCTGTCCGCGCTCGGCCGGTCGAACATCGAGCCCGACCGGTCCACCAGGACCAGGGTCCTGCCGGGCAGCGCGGGCACGTTGGCCAGGCTGTGGGCGAGCGCCGTCTCCAGGGCCTGCTCCCACCGCGCGGAGGGCACGTTGCGGTGTGCGGCCAGGTAGCGGAAGGGGAACTGCCGGGAGCGGAGCACCTGGGCGGGGTCGCAGATCCGGCGGGCCGCTTCGGCGGCCGCCCGGTCGCCGACCCCGGCGAGGTCGAAGTTGCGCAGGTTGCGGACGAGTGCCATCGCCCCCATCGAGGGGATCACGGCCTCCCAGACCGCGGCGTCCAGCGGGCCCTGCAGCCAGCCCGCCAGCGCCTCCCAGGTGATGCCGGCCGCAGCCAGCTTCTGCGCCCCGCCCGGCCCGGTGACCAGCGCGTACCGGTTTGCGACGGGGACGGCCATCAGGGCGTGGTGCGCGGTCAGCAGCGGTTCGGTCGCGGGCGGTGCGGCACGGTCGGGACGGTGCCGCCGGTCCAGGGCGTACCGGAACAGCTCCCCCTGCCAGGGCCGGTCGGGGGCCGGGGCGGGGTGCGTGAGCTCCAGCACGTCGCCGAAGCGGAAGCCGTGCGAGCCGGTGTCGTACTTGAGCAGGGCACGGCCGGTGTAGAGCCGGCGCACGGCGTCCGCGACGCCCCGCTTGAGGGGCTGGGGCAGCCTGCGCCCGTACCGGGAGGTCCAGTACGCCAGCAACTCGCCCGGTTCGTCGGGGCGTTGCAGCACGGCGTCGACGGCCTGCCGCGAGAAGCCGGCGGCCCGGGCGTCGAGGCGGCCGCGAACGAACTCGGCCGCCCCCACCAGGGACGCCGTACGGATGTGGGCGTGCGTGCGGAGCCAGCGCAGCAGAGCGAGGGTCCACCGGGGGTCCTCGACCGCGAGCCGGCGGACCAGCCGGGCGTAGCGCTCGTCGCGGGAGGACGCGCTCTCGTAGAAGCTGCGCTGCCCGGCCATGTGGGCCACGGCGAGCAGGAACAGCTCGGCTTTCGGCTCCCGGGCGTACCCGGCGCCGCCTTGGTGGTTCAGGTCCCGCAGCGACGGGAACACCGTCCGCAGCGCGGCCCGCGACGGCGGCAGGACCCACTGGCCGTGCTCGGAGAGCGGGGACGTCGCCCCGCCCGCGGTCAGCCCCGGGATCTCGGTACGGATCTCGTCCCTGGCCTCGGCCTTGGCCCGCCGGCGGTTGAACCGGGTCATGCAGATGTCCCCCTGCAGGGTTGGGGTCGAAAAGGGGCGCGCTGCCGGTACGCACGAAGAAGGGCGGCGTCCGGCACACGCGGCAGCGGCGCCTTCCGTGATCAAGGTGGGCACCGGTGTTTTTTCCAGGAAGTAACCGGGGCACGGCGCATCGGAAGGCGTCGGGACCGAACGCTATCCGGCCCCGTCCGGCCGCGCACGCGAATATTCGAAAACCCGCGCCCGGCCCCGGTGTTGCGCTCGAGGGGACGGTCTGGGGCTGCGCGGCCCCGGTGGCCCCGGGGCGCGGCCGGCAGGGCGGTGCGGGTGTCGTCCCCGGGGGGCGTGCCCGCTGGTGGTGAGTTGTGTGGATCGGCTGCGAGGAGCAGGGCAGGGCGTGCTGCTGCCACAGCGAGGTGCTCATCGTGCTGGTCGTGGGGCCGGGTCGGAGGCCGCAACGGCGTCGGCGGTGAGGAATTTCCGCAGGCCCTGGGTCGACTCGGTCGCTCTGGAGCGCACCTGGTGACGCAGGGACGAGCGCATCTGGTCGATGTCCTTCCGGGCGCGAGGAGAACCGTCGGCACCCGGCTGCTCCGGTCGGCTTCTTGCCGGCCCGCAGTGGGCCGGCCGGCCCGACGACGCCCGACCGGCCGGCCCTGTCCCCGCTGTTGTGGGGGAAGCGGGCTCCGGCGGGGCAGGGCGGGCAGGGCGGGGCAGGCGGGGAGCGGGGGAGAGCGCCGAGGGTGCGCCGGGGCAGGCCCGTTCCGCGGCGCGGCAGCCGCAGACGGCTGGATGTGAACCGACAGCAGGAGACGTCGGGCTGTGCGGACCCGGACCTCCCGGGCAGCACGGGCCCCCGGAACCCCAGGGGGTCCGGGGGCCGTCGCTGTGGCCGACGACCCGGCCGCGCGGGCGCCGTGCCCCCGGGCTTCGTGCCGGTGGCCGGGATCGGGCTGCTTTGTGCCGGGTGCACCGCTCACGGCGCCCCGCAGGGTGGGGCCGGGGCTGCCTGTGCGGAGCCCCGGCCCGGCGGCGGACGCGAGGAGCAGGTGGTGGGCCGGGTCGGCGCTCGACCGGCCTGCCGGCTCATCCGAAGGGCTGGAAGCGGGTTTTGACGCCGTCGGCCTCGAAGTCGTAGATGTTGCGGTTGATGCGCAGGCCGTCGACGGCGCCGATCCACATGTGGTCGCGGCCCTTGCCGACGGCGACGGTGAGGATGGTGGGCCGGCCGACGCCGCCGGTGAAGGAGGCCTTGAGCCGGTCGAAGTTGCACGGTGCGGTCTGGGTGCAGGAGGTCTCGTTGCCGGTGAGGAACCAGGTGCCGGTGGTGGTGGCGTCCAGGTACGGGCTCCAGCGGTCCACCACCGGTGACGGGGGCGGGTTCCACACCAGGGTGGAGTAGTTGTCGCCGGTGGTCATGTTCGGGTCGATCTCGAACCTGATGGTCGGCATGTTGGTCAGGGGGCTGCCGTATCCGACGTTCTCGCTGGTCTGGAAGACGTGGAAGCCGACCTTGTCCAGGCCCAGCACCGGATTGCCGTAGAAGTCGACCTCGTTGCCGAAGTCGACCTTCTCGCCGGGGGTGGCCAGCGAGGTGGACTTGTCGGCGACCTCGATGCCCAGGCTGCCTGAGCCGTAGGGCGGCCGGGCGGCGGATGCCGGCACGCCGAAGGACCCGACCGGGCCGTTGCGCAGTACGGCGACGGGGGAGCCGATCGTATTGCGGGTGATCACGCCCCAGTTGTCGGCGAGGATGTTCTTTTCGTCTGCGAGGGCAGCGGTCGATCCCGGGATCATCGACGCCGCTGTCGCGGCCAGGGCTATGGCCGCGAGCGCCTTGCCTCGGCGCACGCCAAATCGAGCGTTCACGGGTGTTCCTTTCAAGGGGCGGAGGCCGGACACGGGCCTTTGGCACATGCCAGATGCATAGCACTCCGGCGGACACAAACCGTGACTTTATATGACACTCGGTGATAGCGCCTGCCGGGAACGGGGGCCGGTCGGGGCAGTGCGGCTGCCGTACCGGGGCGGCGGCGCCCAAGGCCTCGCGGCGCGTTCCGCACGTCTCGGCGACCGGCTGCCGCGGGCCCCGTCCCGGCGCCGGTCGGATCACGCCCGAACGGCGCGGGGAGGGCGGGCGAGGGCGTGCGCGGGCGGCATGCGTCTCCCGCCCGCCGGGGCCGCCGTCACCGCGAAGTCGCCGGCCGGGTGCGGTGCGCCGGTTCCGGCGTCCCGCACCCCCGGCCCGGGGTCGCCGATCGGGCGGGGTCCTTCCGGTGCAGGACTTTGACGTTACTCGACCGGTCGTCTACTTTGATAGTCGACCGACCGGCTATCGGTTGGTGGGGTAGTACATTTCCTCGGAAGAAGGTCAACAACATGGGCACTCAGGGTCAGAAGGTTGCGGTCATCACCGGCGCGTCTCAGGGCATGGGCGCCGGGCTGGTCGAGGGCTATCGCAAGCTCGGTTACGCGGTCGTCGCGACCTCGCGCACCATCCCCGCGTCGCACGACGAGGGGGTCCTCACCGTCCAGGGCGACATCTCCGACCCGGCCACCGCCGAGCGGGTCATCGCCGAGGGCGTGGAGCGCTTCGGCCGGATCGACACCCTGATCAACAACGCCGGCATCTTCATCGCCAACGCCTTCACCGACTACACGCAGGACGACTTCGCCGCGGCGATCGGCGTCAACGTGGCCGGCTTCTTCCGCATCACCCAGCTCGCCGTCCCGTACATGCTCGCCCAGGGCGGCGGCCACATCGTGAACATCACCACCAGCCTGGTCGAGGCCGCCAACTCCAACGTGCCCTCGGTGCTCGCCTCGCTGACCAAGGGCGGCCTGCAGTCCGCCACCAAGTCCCTGGCCATCGAGTACGCCACCCGCGGCATCCGCTCCAACGCCGTCGCCCCGGGCATCATCAAGACCCCCATGCACGCCGTGGAGTACCACGAGACCTACGCCGGCCTGCACCCGGTCGGCCGCATGGGCGAGATCAGCGACATCGTCGACGCGGTGCTCTACCTGGAGAACGCCTCGTTCGTCACCGGCGAGATCCTGTACGTCGACGGCGGTCAGAGCGCCGGCCACTGACGCGCGGACACACCTGCAGCCGCCGGCCGCCAGGAGAAACCGGCTCCTGCTCGGGCATCCCCGCTCGCGCAGGTCCGGGATGCGCCGGCGCCGCGGCTGGGGGCGGTAGTGCCGGACGGCGTGCTCGTGGGGTGCGGTCGAGGGCCGGGCCGGGGCGCCGGCCACGGCACCCGGCCCGCCTCCCGGCTGCGCCCCGGTCGAGGCCGACCGTGCCCGCCCCGGCACCGCCGAGCACATCGCGGCCCTGCCCGGAATCACCGTCGCCGGTCTCGACCTGTCGGCAGCCGTCGCCCGCGAGGCCGCCTGGGCCGGCGGCGCGCACACCCGCCACACCGTCCTGCCCGCCCCCGAACAGCGGCCCGGACCGGTGGGCCGGGCAGCCCGTCGGGTTCCCCGGCCTCGCCCGGGATCTCGCCGCCTGCGCGGAGTACGGGTCACCCGGCGGTGGGAGCCCGGCGGGGGCGCATACTGGGCAGCAATGAAGAACACTCCCGCGGCTCGGCGCCATCCGGCGCCGTCAGACCCGTCCAAGACTCCCGTCGTGCCCCTGTTCTCCGCGCCGGAACCGGTGATGCCCCACCCGACCGTGCAGCGCCTGCCGCGCCCCGCGACGACAGGTCTCTTCCAGGCCCCGGAGGGTGCCGAGCACCGTCCGGAGGAAGACGAACAGGACACGCACGAGCCCTCCGTCCAGGCACGGCGGCCCCGACGAGGCCGCATCTGACACAGCGTGCAACACGGTGCGCGCGAGACGTTCAGCAGGTGAGTCCGGGCAGTCCGCGCCGGGCTCAGCTGCGGCCGGAAGGCCGGCTTTCGTCCTGTTCCGGGTTCCGCTGCGACGGCAGTGGTGTCGTGCCGGGGCCGAGGGCCGGCGGTACCGGCGGTGCGATGTGGGTCGTGGGCAGCCCACGGGCGTTCTCCCGCCCGGCGTTGGCGACGACGACCTCGACATAGGGCAGTACCAGCCCCAGGACCAGCGTGATCCAGGCCAGGGGAGTGGAGACCTGCCACAGTACGACGGCGAGGACGAACGACACCGTCCGGACCGACATCGAGATGATGTAACGCCGCTGCCTGGCCCGGACGTCGTCCGAGAGCCCGGCCGCGGCCCCGGTGATCCGGAAGACCTGGTTGTCGCTGTGCTTCCGCGTCACGTTCCACCACTCGCTCCACACGCCGGAAGCCACCCGATTCCGGCACCGTCCACGGCACGCCGTGGATCTGCCACAACCAAGACCGGACAAGCCACCGCGGTGTGACAGCGCCCGCCGCACGGCCCGGGTGCCGTGCGGCGGCGGCCGGCGGGCCGGGATCCTTTGCGCAGGGGCCTGCCGGATGGCGTCGGGGCGCCGCCGCGGCACGGGCTGCCGGCGCGAAGGTGGAGGTGCTGGAGGCGAGGTCATCAATGTGGTCCTTCCCTCGGGGCTGGTCGTCCCGGACATCGTGGTCGCCGACGCCGCGGCGACGGCCACCGACGAGGCCGGCATCGACGCGGAGGCTGTCCTGCTGGTCGTTGAGCTCGTCCCGCCGGGAACCAGGACCATGGACCGCCGCCTGAAGCCTCTGCTCTACGCCGAGGCGGGCATCGCGTCGTACTGGCGGGTGGAGCCCGACCCGGCACCCCGGCTGGTGATCACCGAGCTCGGGGGCGGCCGGTACGACAGCGCTTCCTGGCGCCACCACCCGTACGCAGAGCCCGTTGCCCTTCGAGGTCGACCCCGCCGGGCTGGCCCGGCAGGCTGCCACCGAGGCGTGAGCCCCGCCCGTGGCACGGGCCGCCGCCGCGTGGACAGTTCCCACATCCCGGGTCGGTCTTGCCGTTTCCTGGCCCGGTGGCCGCGCTCATCGGGGTCTGTGCGCCAGAGGCCTCGGTGGTGGGAGCGTGGTGTCGGCTGACGGACAGGCACACGGCCTGTTCCCATGGACCGAGCCTGCAGGCGCTGCTTTTTCCAGGGGAGGTACGTCGTGACCGCCGACATGATCGTCCCGGAGTGGATGCACACGCCGATCACCACGGCACAGTACGACTCGTGGCCCGCGGAGCAGTGCAGGGGCGTCGAGATCGTCGACGGGATGGTCGTGGTGAGTCCGAGCGCGTCCAAACGCCACAGCCGGCTGGCGCGACTGCTGGCCAATGCTCTGGATGCTACCGCCTCACGTGGATGGAACGCCGATACGGACTTCGATGTCCGTCTCCAGGACGTTCCGCTGACGAATCGTCGCCCCGACGTCGTGGTCTACCGGGCGGACACGATCGACATCACGCCCACGAGGCCGGAGCACGTACTCCTGGTCGTGGAGGTGGTCTCGCCCGGCTCGGAGACCACCGACCGGATCGTGAAGACGGAGCAGTACGCCAAGGCGGGGATCGCCTTCTACTGGCGTGTGGAGCACACGGCCAACGGGGTCCCCCTGGTGTACACCTACCTGCTCGACCCGGCAGCCGGGGTCTACCGGGACGGGGAGGTGTTCACCGACGTCGTGAAAACCTCGGTGCCGTTCCCCCTCGAGATCAGCCTCAGCCCGATCTGACGCATAGTCACCCCTGCAGGCCGACTGGCCCCGCTCTACGGCAGGATCGGCGGTAGTGCAACGCAGGACGGCAGAGCCGATGCGGCTGCAGTATTCGTCGCTCGTCCTCCCCGTGCAAGGGGGCGGGCTGCACGACCGGCGACGGGAGCAAGGCGGCGTTCTCCCGGCGCCGGCGGGGATGGACCAGTCTCATTCCCGCTGTGCCGTCCTCGGGACCGCCGGTGGTGCCGGGAAGGGCCGGCTACCTCATCGACCTCGGCCGCGTCGAGGACGCCCTGGCCGTCCTCCGGCCGCGGCCCGTCCACTGAAGGACACCCAGGGCGTCCGTGGTGCCGGACGGCCGGGCACGGTGTAGCAGGTGCCGTCGCCGAGCGCCTTTGGCGGACCGGACACCTGAAGGCCCCCCCGGAACCACGGGGGAGGAGTTCCGGGGGCCCGGTTGTGCACCAACGGCCAAGTCCTGCGGCCGTCACGCCCACAGGCTCTGTTCGGCACGTGTGGTGCCTCGTGCCGGTCGCCGGGCGGGCATGTCGCCCAGTGATCCCTTTCCGACTTCCCGAGTGCGGCGCACGGACGGGTTCGGCTGTGAGTGTGGATCAGCAGGGCACGTGGCCATGGGGCGGCGATGCACCAGCATCGGGCACGAGGTGACGTGCCCTCCGCCATGGTTCGGTCGGCTGATCGGCAGGGCTGCCCCGGTAGGCTGCCGTGATGCTGGGTCAGGTGCCCGAGGAACTGCTCGCTGTCGCCGCGGCCGTGCTGCCCGGAGAGGATCTTCGCGGTGCGGCTTTCGCGAGTGGTGGCTCTCACCAGGTGGTGCTGCTTGCCGGCGTCGCCGTCGTGCGCATCGCCGAGAACTCCACCGCGGCCGCTGCGCTGCCCCGGCGTACCGAACTTCTGCGCCGTCTGACGGAGGCGGACCTGCCGTTCGCGGTGCCGGTCCCCTTGTCCGAGGTGGTCCAGGCAGAGGGGCACACCGCCGTCGCACTGTCGTGGCTGGAGGGCAGCGCTTGCCGGCGGGGCGAGGGCGGAGAGCCGAAGGAACTCGCCCGGCTGCTGGACGCGCTGCGGCAGGTGGACTGCCGTGACCTGGACGGTCTGCTGGGGGTACCGCACGAGTACGCGGGAGGTGAGCGGTGGGCCGAGATCATGGAGCAGGACGTGATGCCTCGGCTGCCGCGCGCGTGGCGGTCCGAAGCGCGTCGCCGCGTCCAGGCCGCATTGGATCTGCCCGCCGTCACGCCGTCGCTCGTCCACGGCGACCTGGCCGGCGACAACATGCGCTGGAGCGGGGACGGCCGCCTGCTGGGTGTGCTGGACTGGGATCTGGCTCAGCCCTTCGACCCTGCTGTCGACGCCGCCTGTCTGGCCTGGCACGGCTGGGACAAGGTCGCGGCCGCCGTCGACAGGCGCACCCTGCATCGCGCGTGGACCTGGTATCTCACCTTCGGCCTGGAGCAGATCCCCTTCGCCCTGCTCAATGGCGAGCCCGACGACGTCGTCGCCCAGCGCAGCGCCGCCGCCGCGGCATGGCTGGAGCGCACGGCACAACTGACCTCACCCCTGGCCTGACTGCGATCTCGGGCTTGTGCCCTCACGCCCACCGTGATCTGCACCCGCAGCACGTCGTGGACCACCGGACGGTCCGCCATCCGCCTCGGGGCGGTCTGCCTGCTGATCCTGCTCGCTCTGGTAGAGCACCACACCCGCCGGCGGGTCCGACCCCCGCGACGCCCCGGGAACCCGAGCCGTCACCCGGGCTCCGCCGCCCCGGTACCGCCCGCCGGCCAGTGGAGCCGCTGCGGCCTCAGTCCGTTGCGGACCGGGGAACCTTCGTCGGGCCGTGAGCGCTCCGATGCTGCCTCCGGCTCGGCCCAGGCCTGCGGGTGCCGATAAATCATCCGTCCAGGTCCGGCGCTTGATCGCCGATCTCCGGCCGCGCCTCCCTTCACCCTGTTGTCTCCGTCTGCGCAGGGCATCGACGGCATCATGATCTTCGTGCTGCTGCGCCTTGCGTATCTCGCCGTGACCCACGCCTTCGCGTTCCTGCGCCTGTTGTCGATGAGCGACAGAGAGAAGGACGTGGAGATCCTGGCGCTGCGGCACCAGCTGCTGGTCCTGCAGCGCCAGGTCGGCAAGCCCACGTTCACCGATTCCGACCGCGCTGTCCTCGCCGGCCTGCTCCATCACCTCCCCATGGACAAGCTGCGGCACCTTCTGCTGCTGGTCCGCCCGGACACGCTCCTGCGCTGGCATCGCGACCTGCTCAAGCGGCGCCACGCTGCGATCTGCGTGCCGAAGCGCCGCGGACGTCCGCCGACCATCCGGTCGATCCGGGCCCTGGTCGTGCGTCTGGCGCGGGAGAATGCCTCGTGGGGCTACCGGCGGATCCACGGAGAGCTCGCGGCGCTCGGCATCAAGGTCGCCGCCTCCACCGTCTGGGAGATCCTCAAGGAACACGGCATTCCACCCGCGCCCGAACGGCAGAGCACCACCTGGGCCGACTTCCTGCGCAGCCAGGCAGAAGCGCTGCTGGCCTGCGATCTGTTCGAGGTCCGCACCCTGACCGGGGCGCGCCTGTACGTCTTCGCGGCGATCGAGCACGCCACTCGGCGCGTGCGGATCCTGGGTGCCACCGCTCACCCGACGGCGCAGTGGATCGTGCAGCTCGGGCGCAATCTCCTCATGGACCTCGAGGACGCGGGCAGCAGGGCCACGTTCATGATCCGCGACCGCGACTCGAAGTTCACGGCCGCTTTCGACGACCTGCTGACCGACGCCGGGCTGACGGTCGTCATCACCGGCATCCGGATACCGCGGATGAACTCCCTCATGGAGCGCTGGATACAGACGTGCCGACGCGAGCTGCTGGACCGCACCTTGATCTGGAACCAGAGCCACCTGCTGCACGCGCTCCGCGAGTTCGAGGCTTTCTACAACTGCCATCGACCGCACCGAGCCCTGGGCCAAGCCGCGCCGCTGCGCCCCGTCCCCCAACCGATCAACGTGCCAGAGCCGATCCGGCACCTTGAGGTCCGCCGACGAGACCGGCTCGGCGGAACCCTGCACGAGTATCACACGCCGCCTGAGCAGGCCGGATGATTTATCGGCACCCGCACCCCTCGCGGGCGTGGAGCTGCCGGGCGGCGCGAAGGTTCACCGCCCACTTGCCGGCCTGCGTACGCGGCGCTGGCGGCCTCTCCAAGGGCTCCGCCGGGGTGAGGTGGAGCATGTTCTCCAACATCCAGGCCCCTGCGCGATGCTGTCCGCAAGCCGCCCGGTGGTCCGCTGATTCTTCCGGATCGCCGTGGCGGACTGTCCGCCATCGGTGCGCGGCGATGTCGGCGGGTCCTGCGAGCATCATCTACGGGACACGCTACATCCCAGGATCGGACTGCACGTTGAAAGGATTCGCATGATCAAATCTTTTGAGACCGTAAGTTCCGGCGATGAACGAAACCGCTTCATCCACGTCCCCAAATTTCCCGTGAACTACGCCCAATTCTACCTGGTGAGTAACAGCTCCCAGTCTTGGGATCCGGGATTTCACGCGTCAAAGCCCGGCATCCGCAGATCCCGAGAGCCCGGACCTCACTCGCCAGGGCCGGGCATCCTGCGAGTCGATCCCGGACAGGCATTTCTCGTGACAGGACTCGCCACAGGCGTTATTGATCTGACAGTTTCATTCCACCACGACGCACCAGCACCATTGCTGGCGCACTACGAGGATGTGGTCGAGGCCAGCCTCGAGATCGACGGCGACAGATTGCAAGTCGCCGCATGGGGAGGCGCGGCACACATCGACCTGGAATCCGTAGTACCTGTGCCGAACTGGCTGCGCCTGCGCTACCACGCGCGCGACATGGACCGCGCATACGACGCGACCTCTGACGTCCCCCTCGATTCCTTTCACCTGCAGATCTGGGTTGCTCCCCGGCAAGACTCGGAAGTCCTGGCAGCGACGTCGGCGACGGCCAAGCGGTGGTTGAGCAAGTAGCGCCCAGTTCCGTCCGTACGTGCACACCGCTGCCTCGGCAGCACCGACCTGGTATCGCGGCGGGCCGGGGTTCCCCGTGCGGAGCCCCGGCCCGGCCCTGCCCCCGTGCTGCGGCTGCTACCAGCGGATGCCGAGCGTGTTGAGTTCTGCTCGTCGTTCCTGGGTGAGCTTGTCGGCTCTGCGGCGGGTGTTGTCGAGGAACTGGCCCAGCTTGACGTCTGTGACCGACCCGTCGGGTTCGGTGAGCTGTTCGAGGTGCTTGCGGGGCACCTGGAGGCTTCCCTCGCGGGCGTGGAACTGGCGGGCGGCTCGAAGGTTGATCGCCCACTTGTCTGCCTGTGTACGCGGCGTCTGCGGCCTCTCCGAGGGCTCCGCCGGGGTGAGGTGGAGCATGTTCTGAAGCATCCAGGCCTGCGCGGGCAGCAGATGCTCCCACCCGAGGCGCTGCGCTTGGACCCACGCCCCGAGGTCCTCGCCCTGCACCGTGGTCTCGCCCGGCGCCATCGGCAGGGGCTGGCCGTCCTCGATGAGCCTGCGGCACAGCCGGTAGCTGCGCTGCCAGGCCACGGGCCAGGTGGGGCACCAGGACGGGTCGATGGCCTCCAGGGCGTCCCGGTGTTCCCCCGAGAGGGCGCCGGCGGTGGAGCCGACCGGCAGCCCGGCCTCGCGCCGCTGCTCGATGGTGTTCGCGAGCCGTCCGGCGGTCCGCTGGTTCTTCAGCCAGACGCCTACCGGGTAGTCGTTCCAGACCGCCGTGGCGGGCGGCAGCAGATGACCATGCTCCGCCGCCCACTGTGTCGCCGCTGACAATCCCTCGGCGAAGGCGACGTCCCAGTGCGACCACACCATGCCCAGATCATCCAATTCAGCGGCCCGCTTCGGCTTCATACCACCCGAATTGAAAAACCTCCGCTGATCCGCGATCCACGTTCCCAGAGGAAAACCAGCGGGGTCCCAGTCCTCCGGCGTGACGAAAACGTACGGAACTTTCAGATCCCCGTTCTCTTTCACGTAGCGGGTGGCGGCCTGGATTCCGGCACGCCAATAGGTGTTTTCCGGCCGGAGCACCCGCAGGCTCATGAACCGGGCCAGAATCGCTGGGTCACGCTGCCTCGAAAACGACAACAGGCCCTGCGCCGGAGCCGACAGACCTCCCTCACCGCCCGAGCCGCCTTCCCCGCCCGGGCCGCCACTTGAGGCGACCTCGGCGGCTGTCGACTTGCCGGCGCGACTGTGGGCTTGCTGCTCGGCCAACTGCTCGATGGTCTCGGTGTCGTGCGAGCGCAGCGCGGCCATGACCTTGGCCAAGCTGTTGTAGCCCTTGGAGGTGAGCATGGCGTCGGGGTCCTCACCGGGGGCGAGGAACACCGGTACGACCAGGCTGGCGACCTTGCCTTCCCCGGGCTGCATGCGCAGCGCCCGGCCGACGATCTGCAGGATGTCCACGGCGGAGCCGCGCACGTCGCCGAAGAACATGCTGTCGCAGCCTTTGGTGTCGACGCCTTCCCCGAGGACGCGAACGCTGCTCAGCAGCCGTAGCCGCATCGGCACCAGCTCCCCGGCATCGCCTTCCCCGACGGGGTCGGCGAACGTGGCCAGGGTTTCGCGGCGGTGGTTGGGGGAGTGCTCGCCGCACAGCCACGATGCCCACACCCGATCCGGCTCCGCGTAGGTCTCGGGGTCGTCCTCCCACAGCCGTCGGGCGACTGCCGGCACCCCGGCCGCCAGGGCTTCTGCCTCACTCGTGCGGTAGTGGAAGGTCAGCATCCTGCGCAGGCCATGAACGGCGGCGGTCTTCACCGCAGCGGTCTGCAGAGCTGCCAGCCGTGACCCGCGTACGGTGTCGGAACGGGATTCCATCCCCAGCAGCACCGCGGCCTGGAGTTCGGGGTCGGTGACGTCGACACACACGACCTGGTAGGCGGCGACCAGGCCCCGGTCCCGGGCCTGTGAGAGCGTCAACTTGTAAGCGACCGCGCCGAACAGCCCGTCCGGATCGTCCTCCATCGAGGCGACCAGCACCGGCCCCGACCCTCCGTCCTCGGGCGCCTCCCACACCCGCGGCGTGGCGGTCATGTACAACCGCCGATCCGCCGGGATCCGCTCGTTGTCATGGACCGCAGCCCACGGCTTCGACCCCCGACCACTCGTACGATGCGCCTCGTCAACCACCACCAGCGACCAGGGCGAAAGACCTGCCGCATGCGCCCGCTGGAGCGTGCCCATGCCCACCGACGCGTACGTGGCGAACACCGTGACCGTCTCCAACCCCCGCGTCCAGGCCACCAGCTCGTCCACGTCCGTCGTGCACGCAAATGGCGCCTCATCAGCCCGCAGCGAACAGATCCCGTAGAACGCCCCGCTACGCCCGCCGGCACGCCACGCGGCCGCCATCTGCGTCAGCAAATCCAGCGTGGGCACCAGCACCAAAACCCGGCCCGCCCGCAGCTTCCGCGCAGTCAGAACACCGAGGGACTGCACCGCCAACGGCGGCGATCGTGACGACCGCACCGGAAGATCGGACGGGAAGTCGACGGGAGGCACCGCCGACACCGACAACACAGGCGACACCAGGAACAGCGGCGGCAATGACGGCGGTAATGACGGAGGTGCTTCGGGCTGGTTCCGCGACATGGGTGGCGCCTTTCTCGGCGAGGTAAAGCAGGCTGGGACATCACTGGTCAACACCCCCGTGCAGGCGTTTACCTCCGGCTGGGAATGCGTGTTCGCTAACGAGCGCTGCGGAGAATCCCTCATGTATGGGATCGCAGCCAGCCCAAGCGGACAGTCGATGGCGATGGCGCAGGAATCGATCACCATCTATGGCGACTATCGCGATGGTAGAAGTGCCGAGGCGACCGGAAAGATAGTCTTCAACCTCGCAGCGCTTGCTACCACAAGGGGAGAAGGGGCAGGGCTGGCATCCGCTGGAAAGGAAGCAAGCCTTTGGGGTCGGCTCACCTCCGCAGTGAAGGAGGTTGGCGCAAAGTGCAGCTTTTCTGCGGAAACGCCAGTCCTCATGGACGGTGGCAAGACAAAGCCCATCGGAAAGATCAAAATAGGCGACAAGGTCGAAGCAGCTAACCAGAAAACGGGTAAGCACGTAGGCGCCCGCGCCGTCACTGCCACCCTCATCAACCACGACAAGGACCTTGTCGACCTCACGGTGCGCGCAGCCGACGGACAGAAATCCGTCCTCCACACCACCTCCAAGCACCCTTTCTGGGATGACACAACTAAGGCCTGGGTCCCCGCCGCCAGCCTCACCCCCGGCCACGCCCTCAACACCGCCCAGGATCAGCACGCCTTTGTCGCGGGCATCCGAACGGTGCCCGGCGAGGCCGACATGTACAACCTCACCGTCGCTGACCTTCACACGTACTTTGTGCTTGCGGGGACCACACCGGTACTCGTTCACAACGCATGCCCAACGGGTATCACCTTTGTTGCAGATGCGAGCGGGACTGTTGTGCCGACAAGTGCAGCACGATTGGAAGCGGGCCTGAGAGCGGCAGTTGACGTCGAAGGGTCAGGTTTCAGCTCCTATCCCACGCGCTCGGCGGGCGTGGGCTACCAGCTTCCCGATGGTAGTAAAATTCGCATCATGCAGCCGACGGCTAATGGGGCCAGACTCCGAGCCTCGTTCACGGCCCCGACGGGCCGATAAGTCCGTTCACGGGTAAGCCGGTGCAGCCACCGAGGGTATCGCCAATCCCAAGCTCTATGTCCGAGAGCGAACGCACGTCAACTTGGAGCCCTAATGTCGCTGATCGTGGAAGAGATCCAGGCTTTTCTGCCACTCAAAATTGCTATTGCTGAGACAGACGAAGACGGTATCTGTCTCAGTGGAGACGGGTGGCGTCTGCGCGTCAACACGAATTGGCGTATCTCCGTGAATGATGCGGCAACTATGTCGCCATCTTTTTCTGGAGATGACATGAAAGCCTATGGCCTCGATGGGTTGGCAGGCGATGAGCTGGTCGAGGTGCAAGTTCAGTCCCGCCTTGTTGGACTCGATCTATGCTTTCGGACCCGGGCGGGACGTATCTTTGAAATCTTCAGCGACTTTCCCTACGGGGAATGGATATTCTCGGTATGGTCTCCCCAGGATGAGCGCCAGCTGCCAATCTTCGATCTCGAAGGACCTATTGGGCCAGGCGTGGAGTGATTTGACGATCGCCCTTTGTCGGTGACGGGTTTTACGCGAGCTGACGCCAACGTCGGCAGATGACTAGTGCAGGGGCTGCGACTCCTCGGAGTTGCGGCCCTGGCCAAGTGCCCTCGGGAGCAGCCGGACGTCCAGGACGCTGAGCCGCACATCGTTCACGGCACGATTGTCCAGGGCGACGAACCGCGGCGGCCGGCTCCGGAGCTTCCTGGTATTCAACGGACTCTGGGTATATAGGATCGGTTCGGAATGTAGTGATTGGGGCGGGATTCGGTATTGCGCGCTCGTACAACGGGGCGTGACCGGGTAGCAGGCGTGTCGCCATCTCGTAGTCCAGCCCGTCGGCACGGTCCTGCCTGTTCACGTTCTGCTCGCCGTCTGCTGCGCCACAGGGCCGGGGGAGGATTCGGCGGAGTCCTTCGGCTCGGAGTGCTGCGGTACGCCCCCGCCCGGTACGAGCTCGGCCGCTGCCTGCTCCAGTGCCTGCCGGTGAAGTTCGCCGCCCTCGATCAGGTACCTGTCGGGCAGTGGCTCTGCCGGGAGCCCCCAGGTGGCGGCGCGGGTCCGTACGCCGATGTCGCGGCTGACGACGACCACCTCCACGGGAGCGACGGCCTGTCGCAGACGCAGTGCCGAGGCCACCAGCTCGTCGTCCGGCACGGGAAGGCGCGCGTGCCCAGGCTCATCGGCTGCGATGAGCAGGGGCGTTCCGTCGTCTGCGACCCCTCCCTCAGATCCTGCTTCCAGCACCGACTCCAGCAGCCGGAATACCCCCCGCGCCCGCCGGGAGATCTTCTTGTCTCCCGTCTGGTAGCTCTTGGTGTCGATCTCGTCGACCACGACGTGCGGCACCACGACCGCGGTGCCGTTCCCGAACACCTTCCGCCAGGGGACCTTGTCGAACCGCATGAAGTGCAGCGTGGTGTTCGTGTCCAGCACCGCGTACCGGACAGCACCGGCGCGCCCGTACCGCGCCTGCATGGCGCGCACACGGTTGGCCACGGTTCTGAAGTAGTCCCGCAGCTCGTCGAGTTCCGTGTACATCATCAGCCGGGCCTCGTCCAACGGCGCAGTCAGGATCGCCCGATAGCGGCCCGCACGGAGCTGGGCCGCGATCTCCCGGTCGATGAACCGCCGGTTGATCTCCTCGGAGGCATCCCAGGTCCACTCGTCGTACCGCTTGCGCACGACCCGCATCTGGGCCTCGGCGTCCGCGCCCGTCGCCATCATGTGAGGGATCCGGTTGGAGACGTCGTTGAGGGTCCCGGCCACGAGATCGTCATCCAGGAACCTGATCGCCTCGATGCAGGTCGTTCCGGCTCTTAGCATGCCCTTGTTCCTCCCTCTCGGGGCTCAGTGCGCCCCGCCTGGCACATCCTGCCAGTGCTGATGACGCCTGCTGCGAGTTCCGCTTCCTGCCCCCGGGCCGGGGCTACGCGTTCGGAGTCCCGGCCCGCGATTCCCTCTTGTGGGTGACACTGCGGGACGTTGCGGTGCGAAAGGCTGTTGGCAGCGTCTGAAGGCGGGAGTACCGGTGGTCACGGTTCAGATGAGCTCCGAGGTCCGGCGTGTGCTGGGTTCGGAGGGGATGTCACAGGCCCGCCAGGAGGCGCAACGCGCGGAGTGCGCGTCATGTACGGGGAAGATCACGGACCGGGCGAATGTGGTGGTGACCGGCGCCGCCGGCCTGCGAGTGCAGGTCTGGTTCGCCCACCCCGGTTGCATGCCGTCGGCCGTGACAGAACTGCTGCGCGAGACCCTACGTGAACCGGGCGAGGACATGCGGATGACGAGTCTGCCGCCGCTCCCCGGCGGGCACGGGCGCGCTGTGCTGGTCGCCGAACTCCAAGCCCCGCAGTTCTTCGCTGACACTCCCCAGACCGAGCTCACCGATGTCCTCGCGCCCTACCTCCTACGCCACGGCTTCGAGCCCGTCAGCGACACGGCGACCGCCCCACCACTGCTGGAGCGCTGGCTCGCGGTGCTCACCAAAGTGGCGGGCATCGAGACGGGCGGCAGCCTGCTGACGATCGTCGACGACCACGCGGAAGTGTTCTTCACCGGCCCCGTCTTCACGCCGACCCGATGGCGCCAAGCTGGTCTGGTGTGGATCAAGGGGGTGGTAGTTGGTGTGGTGGGTCGGGTGTGAGCTGGGGTTTCGATGATTGATTGAGAATGAGTTTTTGGTGGGGTGGAGTGGGGCTGGCCTGGGGTTTTCTGGGTTGTGCTGAGTTTTTTGGCTGGTGTTGTGTGTGGTTTCCGTAGCTAAGGAGGCGCTCACCAATCTGACAACCCGTCTCGCGACCGAGGAGGGCCCCGGGGGCACGATTCTGCAGGTCCATCGCTACTTCAGCCGGCATGACAAGCAGCCCTCCGACTCGCCGGACGACACGAACCTCTTCGGCTGGCGCCTGGACCGCGCGGTGGTGGACTTCCTCGCCGCAACCGGCGCAGATCTGGATGTCGGCGAATACGACATGACGCCCAGCGACGACTGACACCGCCCCCTTCAAAGCGGGGCTACTCCGGGCCGGAACACAAGGGCCCATCGCAGCAAGCCGGGGCCAGTTCAGACCGGAAAAGTGGGGCCATACCAATGCGTTAACGCCAACCCGTCGACTGGTGATGAAAGTAGCCGGGCAGAGGCTGTGAACGTTGAGCGTTGATTGAGTTTGCGACAGGGCACGATCCCGTGCACCATGCCGCGGGGTATTGCGTGCACGATTCCGTGCACCATGCCGCGCACCGGTCTGACGGGGTGTTGTTCGTTTTGGCTGGTCAAGTGGCCTTTCTCGTTGGCTGGTTGGTCTGACTTCTCCTGTGTGGGCCTGCTTGTTGGTGGGTGTGGGTGGTGGCCGGCCCGAGTTCAGGGTTGTGTCGGATCAGTCAGATTGCGGTACTGACGTAAATGATCAAATGCCTGACCTGTAGTGCTGCAGATTTTGAGAATTCGACATTTAGGGCAATATGTGTTTCGTGTGGCCTTGGCCTGAGGTGCTGCAAAGTTTGAGAAGGCTGCAATCCCATTGAAGCGACCCTGTGGGGGTCCTTCCTGTGAGGTATTAATGATCTTTGTCCGGCCCGCGAAGTAGGCCCGCCCGTAGGACGCAGGCCGTGCGACGCGGACTGCGCCCCGCGCGCCCGCCAGGGGCGCCCGCCCCGCGATGGGTGGTGAGAAACACCCCGGAACTCCCGGCGAACTGGCAGAGCACGCCCCAAATTGAGGTCGGGAAGGGGCTGCGCGGCGCTGCGGGGCCGGGCCATCATCGGGGGCATGGCGATCGGGGGCCGTCGGGATCGGCGGGTGTGGCAGGCAGTGGGCTGGGCGGGCGGGGCCGCGGTCGTGGTGCTCGTGGTTATTACCGTGCGGCAGCTGACTCGTGGGGATTTTCAACCGCAGGACGCTGCCAGCCTCTGGGGGCTCCCCATCGGTCTTGCCGGCCTCCTGGTCGCTGTCCTGGCTCTGCGCAAGCCACCGGAGGACAACACTGCGGTTCTCGTCCGCACATGGGCCGCCACCCTCGCCACCCTGGTTGCCGCGGGCGAAGGCCGCGTCTACGCCCAACTGCTTGGCGACGATACGGTGCCGATCGACCTCTCCTACACGCTTCAGCCGGCCCCCGGCCGCACGGCCACCGCACCTCCGCACGGCCGTCTCCTGTCCACCCCAGTCCCCCCGTTTCTGCTCCCGCGCTCACACCCGGTGGGTGGAGCGCCGGATGTGGCCGCCTACTGGCGTCAGGTCCGGCCTCAACGAATGGTGGTCACGGGACCTGCCGGGTCCGGCAAGACCGTCTTCGCCCTTGCCTTGATCCTCGCGCTGCTCAAGGACCGCGCCGACGTCGACCCGGTCCCGGTCCGGCTCCCCGTCTCGCTCTGGGACACCACCACCCCCCTGGATCTCATCGTGACCCAGCGCCTGATCGAGGCCTACGGCTGGCCGAAGGCAGAGGCGGCGACTCTGGTGGAGCACGGCATGGTCTTGCCGGTCCTGGACGGCCTGGACGAGATGGACCCGACCCTTCCCGACGGCACACCCGACCCAGACGCACCTCGCGCGCGGGCGGTACTGCAGCACCTCGACGCCCACCGAGTGCGGGGTGAGCCGGGGCCGGTGGTACTGACCTGCCGCACCGCCCACCTAGAGGCCCTAGCTGGGCTTGGGACCCTGCGCGACTCCGCCCGGATCGCACTGGCACCCGTCACGCCCACCCACGCCATCACCTATCTCACCACCCGGGCCCAGGATCGGACCCGCTGGCAACCCCTCATCGACCATCTGACCATGGACCCCAGCGGCCCGCTGGGGACGCTGCTCTCCACGCCCTGGCGGTTGTGCCTGACCGCCACCGTCTACCACCACGACGGCAACCCCCACGAACTCACCTCGCACGCCACCGCACAGGCCCTCGACGATCACCTGCTGGCCCGCTTCATCCCCGCGGCCACCCGCCTCTACCCCCACCCCCACAGCAGTTCCGGCCGTAACCGGGCCTACCGTTCAGACCAAGTCCACCGATGGCTGCACCACCTCACCCACGGCCTCACACCCGCCACCGGCGCGCCCACCCCAGCCGGTGCAGGAAGTGACCTGGTGCTGCACGAACTGTGGCCGCTGGCCGGTCGCACCCGCGTTCGCATTATCGACGCCATACTCACCACCACCAGCGTCGTTCTTCTCACTATTCCTTTGGCCTGGAGTATTCCCGACCGCTCGCTCGCAGTGTTTGCCATGGGTCTCTTCGCTGTTGTGTTTGCGTTGATGGGTGCGACAGCTCATCCCGCACCGCCAAGTCGGCTGGGGCTCTCCAGACCCGCCGTCCCAGGCCGCACTGTGATGGGCGCACTGGCATTCGGGTTCACGTTGAGTCTGGTGGCCCAACTGATGGGCTGGTTGGTGTCCGCACTGTTGGGCGTACTGGTGGTGGGACTATGGGCCGGGATGGAAGTGCCCCCCGCCAGGGAAGCGCGCCCCTGGGGGCTCCTCCGAGACGACCTTGCGCTGAAGCTGACGCTTGGACTGGTTGTCGCACTGGTGGGCGGGCTGGCCGTGACGCTGACGTTCCGACCGGTCACTGGGCTGGCGTTCGGGCTAGTAACCCTGCTGGCGTTCGCGCTGACGTCCGCCGTGGTGCGCCGCTACGCAGTTTTCCTGCTGTGTACCAGGGGCCGCATGCCGTTCCGGCTGGTGGTGTTCCTGGACTGGGCCTGCGGGGCCGGACTGCTGCGCTACGCCGGCCCCGCGTATCAGTTCCGGCACCGGGAGCTCCAGCAGTGGCTGGCCAACCATCGCGAACCCGCAACCCTGCGTCCGGGAACGTGACTTGGGTGCGGCTCGTTTCGAGTGAAGATCGTGATCAAGGGGTGGCGGGCGCCGATTCTCATGGGTCACCCGATGAATCCGCGTGACCTGCGGATACTGTGCTGCTGTGACTCTGACTGACGCTGAGATAGGCGACGTACTGGCACCTGCTGGGCTCCGACTCGTCGAACGGGTTCAGCAGGACGTCTTGCTGCCTCCGCTGCCGAAGTACGTGTCGCCTGCGAGCGCCGGGCCCGAGCACGGGCGCTTCGACTCACACCCGGACGAGGTTGCCGACCTGGATGCCTCGGACTTTGTCGACAAGGTCAACGCGGGCTGGCACTGCATGGCCACGGAGTACGGGCTCCTCGACGGCAATCGTGAGTTTCTCCTCGCAGTCGGCCGGGCACGCCTCGGGGAAGATCCAGACGATGAGCCCTACGAGGTGTGGCTCCGGGTCCAACTGCTCGATGACTGGGACTTGGCGGGGAGCGAGGTCGACCTGCTGCGGAGCGGCTTCGCGACCCTCTTCACTCAACGTTTCGTTCCGGAGTTCACGATGGCTTCCCTGGACAGCCGGATGATGCTGCAGACCACGGTCTGGGGTGACGGCACGCTCAGCACCATCGTCATCCGCCCGTAGGCGCCGCCCAATGACACACTCACTCCCACCCTGCGGTGTTGGTCTCTACCGTGGTAGCGGGAGAGGAGCGGTGGATGGGCTCACTGTTTGAGGAGCTGGAGGCCCGCGAGGCGGTCGCCCGAGTTCGGGTTGAAGAACTGGAAGCCGCGATCGCCGAGCTTCTGGGAAGCTGGCGCTGGCCAGGGACGGGCTTGAGCGTCTGCGGATCACGCGGGAGACGGTCGCTGAAGTGCTCGCGGAGATCACGCCGGAGACGGTAGGTACATGCCTCGGCCGTGGGAGACGTGTACCTAATTCACCGTGTCCGGACCGGCCAATGGCATGGAGGAGAGGGGGTCACAGGCCGCGGATAGGGTTGCGGCGTGAACAGCGGAGTTCAGCGCACTTGGCTGTGGGACGGCCTTCGCGTCGATCACTCCTGCAAGTCGGCGATTGTACGCAGGAGAAGGTTGGTTTGCTGCTCCATCAAACCGGCTCGCTCCCGGCTGAGCGTGTCGAACTCTCCGTGCGCCGCCTGATTGCGGAGACCGGCCACCTGGTCGAAGTCCTTGGCTTCCTGCTTGCTGATGAGCTCGTGCTTGCGCAATAGACGCGTGTAGGCGCTCAGTGAGGGTTTCTCGGTCAAATCGAGTTGCCTGGCCGATATCACCGCCCGCATAGCTGTCTCGAGCGCTGCCCCGCACAGGACCATGGGCGCCGCGGGTGTGGTGTCCCTGTCCTCCAGTAGTCGACGCACCTGGCCCATGATGTCAGTGGCGGCTACCTCGACCTCGGCCCACGCCTGGGCCCCGGCGATCTGCGTAACGCCGGCCTCAACCTGATCGGCCCAGGCAGCGAGCATGTCGCCTACTGCGACTACTCCAGACTCGAGCGACTCGTGGTTGCCGTTGCTGTCGTAGACAGCGATGGCTCGCAGTGTCCAAAAGCTGTCCGCTCCTGCGTACTGGCGCAGGAACTCCAGCGCTGCAGTTGCTCGTGCCAGGATCCGCGGCAGCAGGGAGCGGTTGGATGCTTCCCACCACCCGCGGCCGCGCTCACCGGGATTCCACCGGAGGTCCTGCCGCAAGTCTTCTGAGAGAGACCGGGCATACGTCAGGATTTCAGTCTGCTTGGGCACTTTACTGTCCATTCGCCGATACGTACGATCTGATCATCCGGCATGCGGGGGTGGCGTGGCGGTGCTTTGGCTGATCGGCCTGTTGAGAAGGCCAGTGCGGCGTGCACCACCTGAAGCTCGAGAGAAGCGGCATTGACAGGTCCGAGAACGCCACCTACCTGTTCCACCATGGCGTGAGGGAGCGAAGGTGCCTGCGGACGGCATCGATGTATGCCGTCTCCAGAGGCTGCAGTGTGCTCAGGTCGATTATGGTCGGCGGGATGTTCATGGCCGCGTCACTGTTGATGGGCCCTGTCTCCCATGCCTCACGCATCGCAATGCCTGCCGTCATGCGAACTTCATGGACGAGGTCGGCATACGCCGTGCCTACAGTTTCTGACTCGATCTTCGTCCAGGCCAGGTGGTAGGCGAGTTTGGATTGAATGTCGCGCAAAACTTCTGAAAGCCGGACCCGCTCTTCTGCGGGTGTGTCGGCACGACGGCGCCGGACGGCGTACGGCATCTCTTTGTACGCACTGTAGGCAGCAAAGGCTTCCGCGAACGCCCCCCGCAACCTGTTGACTTCTTCCTCACGGCCCTTGCGTCGCGCCAGCCAGATATTGATCACCGCCGTGAGCATGGCGGCAAGGAACGCTCCGGACAGGACCGCCGGTACCAAAACACCAATGTCAACCGAAGAAGCCGGCACAGCCGATGGGGGCTGCGACGGAGGACGAGACGCCACCGCGGTCGCCGAATGCGAGGGTGCGGCAGGCGTCGGTATTGACGTTGGCGCGGGCGTCATGCGGCCTCCAGATCGGTGTCGTGCCGTTGCCGCTAAGCGCCGTGCGGCGCCTCCTCACCGGGCCACTCGCCCGTACGACGCCACCATTCTTCGCGCAGCAGGTGAGCGACGATGTGCCCGAGGAGCACCACTGGCCCATCACTGCGAGTCCAGCGCTGTTCAGCAGGATCGTACGGATACCACATGCACAAAGATCCGTCGGGATACCGGTGCGGGGACTCAGACGGCCCGTCGGTGTACACGCGTGGCACCTCCGGCAGGGACAGGCCGAACACGATCGAGACGTTCTGCTCAGGAAGGTCGGGCACGCGCAATCGGACGGCCAGGGCGAAGCCGCCACGGTGCCGGCGCGGCGGGCGGATTACCCGCACGGTCTGGCCGCACGCCGCGAGCAGGTGCTGGAAGGCGATGCGCATCGCCGGCCTGGCGTACCAGGCCGGCGACCGCCACACCGTGCGGCGAGTCACGCGATGGTTCCCGAAGCGCCATAGGCGCGCGTGGGCCGCACCATCGCAGCCGCGCCACCCAGCCCCAGAGCCGCTGTCGTCACGGGAGAGGACCTGCGCATCGCCGCGACTGTTGCGGCCAGGCCCCCGGATCCCGGAGCGTCGATGTACCGGTAGTACACACTGGACAGGGCTGCCAGAACGGCCTTGAGATCGCCGTCGTGCTCCAGCGCCTGGGCGAGGCCATTAGCGGCGGTACGCAGTCGGCGCGCCGCGGTGGTGCGGTCCACCAACAGCTTCACGTTCGGGGATACTCCGGCCGGGTCCCGGGTGGCTCCGCCTGCTTCCACGCGGCGGGCGGCCTCGGACAGCACCGTGTGCAGCGCTACCGCCATGCCCATCCCGGGCTTGATGAACTCCCATGCCCACACGGTGAGGTTGTGGGAAGAGAACCCGGGCTGGTTGTACTGCTTGTTCCACGCCTTGAGAAGGCGGACGACACGGCGTCGCGTGCGCTTCAGGGACTCGCCTCCGCTGGTGAACAGCACCACGTGGCCTTCCGGATCGGATGCCTCCCACCGGTTGGTCTCCAGATTCGGGATCCACAGGCCCGAGCCTTCCTTCCGCGTCAGCGCGACAACCAGGTCCACCGTCGGGTCCTGGTTGTCCACCGGCTGCCCGAAAGTGATCTTCGGGCCGCGCTTGGAGGTACCGCAGCGCGCGTTCGCGTAGATCTTGCGCACCGCCGGACCGAGCAGCGCGCACAACTCCTTGGCCACGCCAGCCGGGGTCTCGCCGCCTCCGTCCGGTCCGAGCCGCGGGTAGAACCGGCGGTCCAGGACGAGCCCCCCGTCGCCATCGCCGACCGGGTGGATGAAGGTGTGCTGGGGCAGCGAACCACTGGCATAGGTCCGGTTCGCACCGGGGAAAGCCATGGCACTGGAGCGGACCAAGTCCAGCCGGGCCCGGGCTGCCGCCAGCGGGGCGGGGCGAGCGTCGATCTGGCTGCGGATGTCATTGAGGGTGTCTTCGGTGTGTCCCACGTACGTTCTCGTTCAGGTGATGGGCGCCAAGCGCCCGGCCGTCGCCCGGAGACCGGGCGGAGCCGTTATCTGGCGGCTCACCCCCCTCTGACGTCACATCGAGGAGACCGTCCGGGGGACTCTCCGGTTCCTGATGTGAGGGCCGATCAGGGCCCGCAAGGCGCCCGGGGAGTTCCCGCCCTCAAGGCTGGCCCCGAGCACTTGGAGGTCGTGGAGACCATGCCAGAGACCATGATCAGCCTGATAAGGATCGGTGGCGAACGATCAAGAACAGTCCCGGCACGTGGCACTTGCTCCCTCGAACCGGGACGGCGCCAGAACGAGGAAGCAACTGTCACAGGGGCGGTCCTTTCGGGCCGCGGAGGCGGTGCAGCCACAATGCCCGTCCCCGCAGCGGGGCTCGCCGCACTGTGCGCAAGGCGTTTCAGTGACCTTGAAGGAGTCCCCGCAGGTCTCGCACTCCCACCAGGAACCGAAGCGGGAACTGCCTGAATCGGGCCGTGGCGCGGTGAAAGCCCGCCACGCCACGTTGTCCACGGCGAGCACCGCGACCAGATAATCCGTATCGCACCAGGATGCCTGCCCGTACGCCAGGTCGCTGCGCCCGCCAGAGCGGTACACCACGTACGTTTGATCTCGCTCGACGGTCGAGGCTGTTCGCATTGCTGCCGCGATGAGCGGCGTGCCCGATTGATCCGAGCCTCGGGCAGGCGGGATCACTCCGCGCGGTGCAGCAAAGAGAACCTCGCCAGCACGGTTCAGCAGGACGACGACACCCCCGCCGGCCAGGTACTGCGCCGCCCGTACGCAGCACGCTTCGCGGGATGCGTGCGACGTGCGGAACATCTCGACAACGTCGCTTGCGGTCGGTCCGCGGTAGCGGACTTCTTCCGGGATCTGGTCATCGGGTAGGAGGATGCGGGCAGCAAACGCGTCACAGGCCGCCTCCTCGAAGGCTTCCGAGTCCTGCCACGCGAACAGGTTCTGCCCCAGCGCCGGTTCAGTCTGCTGAAGATGATGGCCAAGTTCGTGCAGACCGGTGAAGCCACGGCGGCGATATGAGCGGGATTCCCCGATGACCAGCGTCGGTGGATTGCTGTCATGCCGGTAGCTGCCGGCGATGGAACATCGTCCGCCGCCGTTTGCTTCAGCAACTAGGGATACCTGAATGTCCCTCCAGCGGCTCAGTTCCGCCAGAGGGTCCTCTCGCAAGGCGCCCAGCGTTCCGGGATGCAGTCGGTCCAGAGCACTGATCATGGCCATGGCCTGTCGGGGAGCCTCGTCGAAGAACCGGCCGCGCATCAGATGTCTCCCTCGTTGCGGAGAAACTCTTGCAGCCGTGCGTCCCAGCCAGCTTGTCCACCGCCGGTCTGCCGGGCAGCGAGCCCGAAAGCACCATAGCTGCCGGAAAGCCGCGCCTCAGCTTCACTGACCTGCAGTCGCCGTGCTCGCCGCACCCATGAGGACCTCCAGCGCGGATGCTCCATCGCACATACGAGGTCGATAGGCAACGGCCGAACGGTGCCGGCGATCTGTTCTGCTGGCAGTCCTACAGCAGAGGCGACCACCTGGATCTGGTGGGAGGACAGTGGCGATTTGCCCCGCAGAATTCTCATGACCTCAGGCTGCGGTAGTTCCAGTGCGGCACAGAGCCTCGCCAAGTTCAGCCGATCCCCAAGCAGTCCAGCCAGATCGCCTGCTTGTGCTCCCGACTCCTGAACGGGCATGGCGGGTGCCCGACCCAGATGGTGCAGGTCATCCGTGAGCTCGGCCCGCAGCTCCGCGGCCGGCTCCAAGTACGACCGGATCGCACGCCCCTCACGGGCTCCTGGCGGAGAGGGTTCCTGCCGTTTGCGAGCCCGCCCTTCCGCCCACCGCACGAACTCATCACCCCAGGCATCCACGACGCGTTCGAGCACACGCAGCGGGACTGAGCAGGTAAGGCCAGCCCACACGGTGGCATCGACGCCGAAAGCCGTGTGAGCTCCGTTTACCACCACGCAGTTTTCGTCCTCGCCGGACGGATCGATCGTCACTGGAGCCGCTGTGACCTCGCGCGTATCCACTGTCAGAACCAGCACAAGGACACTCACGTCATCCCAACGCGCCCGCCACACCTGGCCGGGGTTGATGCTTACCTGAGCAGGATCTCCGAACCGCTCCCGCAGACCAGCATCCGTCAGACCATGCGGCTTCCGCGCCTTCCTGGTCAGCTCCAGATACCGCTGCACCACACCGGCGTCACCCATGGCGTCCTCCCGCATCCCTCGACTGGGCAGGCCACCACAGACTGACGTCATCGCAGCCGTAATGTCCGGCCCGCACTCCGCTCACCCCGCCTCCACTGGCCCGCCGCACAGTCGGATCACCTCCAACCCCACGGAACGTACATCGTCGGCGTCCCCGACGAGCTGGTCGAGCTTCGCCCCGAGCCGCGCCACATGGTGGTAGGCCTGGGTCCGACCACAACCGATCAGATCTCGGACAGCCGCAAGGTTGTCCAGGTGAGGAACCAACTGGCGTTCCTGGGGGCTAAGCATGTCCACTATTTTTCCGGCGGCCGATAGAGCGTCGACCTCACTCTCAGCCGCTACGACGACATCCTCCGCAGACGGGCTGACATAGCTCGGGTTCTCGGAGTGACCGTCTGGCGCCAGCGAGAGAACAACGGGGTCCAAGACGATCGGGAAGCGAGCCGCGAAGACCTCAACCAGTTGCGCCACTTCCAAAGAGCCCTTGGCGGCGGACAGCACCGCGTATGTCACCGCCACGATCGATTCCCGGGCCGCGACTGGCGCTCGGCGTGTCTCACTCGACCACTTGGGGACCGTTACGTTCTCTACGGCACGTGCTGCTTCGACAAGGTCCTCCACGGATCCAGACCACTGAGTTGTGGGTACCCCCGCCAGCCGCCACCTGCCGGCGCCGTCCTCACTCGGTGGGACGGCCTCGAAGGCATCGTCGGACGTCAGCACCTTCTCAAGTTGACGCCTCAAGGACCCGAGCGCAGTCTGGCGGGCCTTGTCGATCAACCAGTGCCGGATGGACTTGCGGAGAAGCTTTGCTACGGAGTCGTCACTCGAAGCCAACGCCAAGAGATTGGCAGTCACCTTCTCGAGCCGATCCGTAAGGAAGTCACCCAGAAGATCGTCCAAGGTGTCTGACTGCCAGCCCCCCGGGGGCGTCAGCACCGGGAACCGCCGTACCTCTTCACGGATCAGCTTGTTGATCAACTGCAGACAACCAGGGCCAAGGTGCCCCAAGTCGTGCAGCTCGTCGTATACGGAAATGGCCCGTCCCTCCCACCGATGGACAAACCGTATGCCTAGGATGAGCCGACAGTCAGCCGGATCGCATCAAAGCATCAATCCAAGTCGATGAGCAGCGGGTCCTGGTCTGCCTGCCTGGGACGAGTGCGAGGCCGTTATCACCGGTGTCCCGATCCTTCCTGATTTCTGGAGACAGACAGCCGCGCAGCTTGTCAGGCCGTGTAGTCGGTGTTGTCGCGGCCGATGTTGATGTCGTCCAGGAGCTGCTGGGTGAACCGTTCCGGGTTTGGTGTCGAGCGGGATGTCACGCGCTGACGGGTTCGTCGGCGTGGGTGTGTTGGTGATGGTAGGCGTCTTCGTACTCGTCTGGGGTGGTGTGGCCGAGGGCTCCGTGCAGGCGCTGGTGGTTGTACCAGTCGATCCATTCGGCGGTGGCGAACTCGACGTCGGTGAAGGTCTTCCAGGGTTTGTTTCGGTTGATCAGTTCGGTCTTGAACAAGCCGATCGCGGACTCGGCCAGGGCATTGTCGTAGGCGTCGGCGACGGTTCCTATCGAGGGTGCGATGCCGGCTTCGGCCAAGCGCTCGGTGAAGGCGATCGAGGTGTATTGACTGCCTGCGTCGGAGTGGTGGATCAAGCCGTTGACCTGCTCGTTCGGCCGGTAGCCCCGCTGCCACAGGGCCTGCTCGACCACGTCCAGGACCAGGGACGTCTGCTTGCTCCGCGATGCTTTCCAGCCCAGGATCCGGCGTGAGAAGGCATCCACGCAGAAGGCGACATAGACGGTCCCGGCCCAGGTGGGCACGTAGGTGAAGTCCGCGACCCACAACCGGTTCGGCCGCTCGGCGTCGAAGTCACGGTTGACCAGGTCACCCGCCCGGCGGCCATCCTTGCCCGGGGTGGTGGTCCGTATCCGTCGTCCGCGGACGGCACCGGTCAGGCCTGCCTGGCGCATCAGACGTTCAACGGTGCACCGCGCGACCTCGGTGCCCTCTCTCCGTAATTGATGCCAGACCTTCCGCGCCCCGTAGACGCCATAGTTGACCTGGTGGATCCGCCGGATCTCCTGGGTCAACTCGGCGTCGCGCACCGACCGCGCGGAGGGAGGCCGGCGCTTGGCCGCGTAGTAGGTGGAGGCCGAGGCGGGGGTGCCGGCCCAGGTCAGGGTGCGGCAGATCGCCTCGACGCCGAAGCGTTCGCGGTGGGCATCGATGAAACGGATCAGCGCGGCGGCTTCGGGTCGAGTTCGGAGGCGAAAAAAACGGCCGCGGCCTTGAGGATCTCATTCGCCCGCCGCAGCTCGGTGACCTCTTTCTCCAGTTCCCTGATCCGCTCACGCTCCTGCTGGGCGGAAACCGCCTGCGGGTCGGCCTGGGCTTCGGCCTTCTTCACCCAGTGCCGCAGGGCCTCGGGATGTATCCCGAGAAGATCCCCAACCTCCCGGATGATCCCCGAGCGCCCCGGGGACTGCCTCTGCTTCTCGGCGACCATCCGCACGGCCCGCTCGATCAGTTCCGCTGGGTACTTCCTCTGCGCCGGCATGAGCGCATCCTTCCAAGGTTCAGCGCTCTGCACCGAACCCGGAGCGATTCACTCATGGAATCCAGTCTGACGGCGTGAGCCCGTGGCTGACAGGGCGCACTCAGCCCTGTCCTGGCGCTATCCGTGCAGGCCACGACGGTTCGTGCACGGCGTGTGGGGCGTGGCGGAGCTCAAGAGCCGCGTGAGGCCGCCGGGTTGGTTTGACGGGGTGTGGGGTTCGTCACTAGCGTGTATCCGTCATCAGATATCGGAGTTGGGTTGTAAGGGTGTTGTTGACGACGGGGCAGGCGGCGGCGGAGCTGGGTTGTGCGGTGACGACGTTCCGCCGGCTGGTGCGCGCCGAGCTGCTGCCCGGGTTGTCGCGGCGGGGGGTGCGGGTGATGCTGCCGCTGGCGACCGTTCAGGCTCTGCGTGACCGCGCCGAAGCCCCCCTGGGACAGCTGGACGTGGCGGAGATAGCGGTGTTGCGGGTGGATGTCGCCCGACATGCTTCGGAGGACGACCGTGAGTGGATCGGGTTTTCGGCATCTTTGCCGCCGCAGGTCCTGCTGAAAGCTTTGCGCGGCTGGTGGCGGTGCGATGCGGCGAGTGTTGCGGCCGGGGGCGTGCTGCCGGTGACCTTGTCCGGCTATGTGGTGGCGGTCCTGACCGGCCTCGGGGCATCCGAGAGGGACAGCCGTGGGCTGCGCAGCTTCCCCGAGGCGGTGCTGGCCGGGTACCTGACCGACCTGGCTACTCCGGTCAAACAGCTCACCGCCGCCTGCCCGCAGGACCGTGAGGTCGCGGACCTGCTGCTCGGTACCCGATTGGTCTCCGATTCAGGCGGGGCGATCGCCTACGTCCGCACCCGGCCAACTGATCTGTCTGCGTGAGGGAATGTGATGGACTCCAAGACCTATACCGCTGCTCTGGGTGAGCTGCGGGCTCTGCGTGACGAGATCAAGAAAGCGCAGGCTGCCCTGGCCAGGCTCACCGCGGCACGGGACAAGCAGATCACGGCCCTGGCCGGCCACGACAAGGCCAAGGCGGAGCGGATCGCCCCTGCGGCCGGGCTGAGCGTCGCTGACGTCGTGGCCATCGCCCCCACTCTCGCCCCGGACGGCCTCGCCACCCCGGACGCCGCACCCGGGCCCACCGCCCCGGCACCCGCCCCCGGGCCGCAGACGGACACCGGTGCCGGTGCCGGGACCGGGCCCAGCGTCTCCGGGGCTGTCGCCCTGCCCCGCCCCGCCACCCCCGTGGAGCCGGATCCGCAGCCCGCAGCCGCGGCGCCGGCCGCCCCCGGGATGGTTCCGGCCGGGCCGCGGGTGCTGCCGTCGATCCCCGCCGGCCCGGACGGGGACCGCTGGTTCACCCACACCGCGAACCTGGCCTCCACGCACCCGAACTTCACGCAGCAGACGCGTTCCACGGTCTTTCTCGACGCGGCCACCGGCGTCCTGGTCCACCGCGACCAGACGGTGCGCCTGGAGCTGAAGACGGCTACGGCGGCAGAGATCCTCCACCAGGTCTTCCACGTGGTGCCGGAGGGCGTGGAGCGGATCTACATCACCGGCGGCGACCCGTGGCACCGCGACGCGGAGCGCTACCCCTACCTGAAGGACGCTGTCGCCGCCTGGCTGAACGCTCCCGCCGAGGGATGGCGGACTGACACCGGCCGCGGCCGTGACCGGATGGCCGGGCACTTCGTGCACGCCCGCAACCCCGTCGGCCGCTACCAGCGCGAGAACAGCGAACAGCACGTCGAGATCCGCTCGGTGGGGGAGTGGTTCGACGCCGACAGCGCTGATCCGGCCGTCATCCGCGACGCGTTCGTCCTGCTGTGGAAGGCGCTTCGCTCGCACTGGCCCGACGCCGTCGTCATGGGCTCCCCGTCGCAGACCGGCCGGGACCTGTGGACCCGCACCATCCCCACCCGTGGCCAGTTCGCCGACGGCTTCCCCGTACTGTCCGAGGAACTGCGCGGCCTGCTCCACGCCACCGCAGGCCAGGGCCGCACCGAACTCCTGACCCCGCCCGCGGTCCCCGAACAACTGCCAGGCCTGGTGGAGTACGACCGCACCTTCGCCTACGCCAAGCACACCTGGAAGTCCCCGGTCGGCATTCCCCGCCGCATCACCGCCGCGACCTTCGCCTCCTGGTCGGAAAAGGAGCAGAGCAAGGCCCTGTTCGGCTGCGGCCACTGGCGGATCCGGGCCACCGTCCCCGACGGTTGGAACCACGTCGGCCTGCTGTCCGCCCCCGCACCCGGCGAACGCGCCTGGCACTACCCGCGCACCCCCGGCCAGACTTTTACCACCTGGGCCGGCGGCCCCGAGGTCTACGCCGCCCTCACCAATCCCGTCGCGCCGTGGAGGATCGAAATCCTCGACGGCCTGCTGTGGGACGACGGCAAACCGCTCGACGACTGGTCGAAGAAACTCAAGGACTGCTGGTCCCGCCTGGCCGCCACCGCCGACCTCCACGCCGACCCCCAGCAACGCCAAGCCGCCGCCCTCGCCTCCCGCGCCGTGCGCGCGATCCTCCTGTACGGCATCGGCTCCTTCGCCCAACGCCCCCGCATCGTCACCGGCACCACCCCCCGCACCGCCGAACGCGACGTCCCCACAGACGCCGAAATCATCGGCTTCGACGACCACACCATCACCTGGCAACGCCCCACCGACTTCGCCCGCGACCCCTACGCCCACCCCGAATGGGCCGCAGCGATCTGGTCCGGCGCCCGCGCCTCCCTGCTCACCATGCGCATGCGCGAAGACGACACCTACGTCGGCGCCCTCCACACACCCCCCGGCACCGTCGTCGCCTTCCGCACCGACGCCATCTACCTCACCCAGCCCCAGAACTGGCCCTACCACGGCCAGCCCGGCGACTACCTCCTCAAAGGCCACCTCACCGGCCTCCTCGCCGCCCCCACCACCGAAGAACAACTCCTCACCCTGCGCGACGCCGGCCGCGCCGCCCTCACCCGCGCCACCGCCGGGGGTGCCTGATGCCGCCCAGCCGACGCCGCCCCCCGGCCCCGCAGCTCAACGACGCCGCCCGCCTAGCCGACCAACTCCAGGCTGCAGGGTTCACCAAACGTGACATCGCCCGCGTCATCGCCCGCGACCCCTCCCTGGTCTCCCAGTTCTACACACGCGGCAAAGGCGCCGCCTTCGTCCCCGCCCTCACCCGCGCCCTCCAAGCCGTCCAGACCGGCGGCATCACCGACATCGACGAACTCACCCGCATCGCAGCCCCCCTCATCACCCGCCGCACCACCCACACCGGCGCCCGCGCCCGTGTCCGCAGCAAAGCCGTCCTGATCACCCCCACCGGCACCGGAACCGGCCGCGTCGCCGCCCAAGCCATCGCCTCCGGCTCCGCCCGCCTGCGCCCCCTGATCGCCGAAGCCGCCCGCCAAGGCCTGCGCTTGGCCTTCACCGTCCGCATGGCCAAGACCGGCTACCTGCTCCCCTCGGGTAGCCGCACCGACTCTGCCGGCATCCGCCGCGACGTTATCCAGCGCACCGACCACACCGAAGAACGCTCCTACGGCTCCGCATCCACCGGCGGCTTCGACGCCGCAGACTTCGCCCGCCGCGTTGACGCCGCCGCAGGCGACGTCACCGCCGCCGTCCACCAATGGCTCGTCGAAACCAGCCGCATCCAGGCCGACGCGCACATCACCCACCTGGAAATCCGCACCTGGCGTCCGCGCTGAGCGCGAGCACAGCATCCCTGAATTGTCTTGACTGTGGTTCCGTCGAGACCCGCTGCCGGAACTCGTAGTCGTGACTGGTGCTCGTTACCGCCCACCATCCACGTGGCTATCCGGGGTCGACCCGGTGCTGCGAGAGAGGGGCGTCACCGAACTTGGACCGTGGAGCAGTTGAACGTGGTCTCTTGGAGTAGCGTCGGGGTGATAGCGACGCCAGTCACGTACTCTGCCAAAGCAAATGCTGCCGGTGTGGAAAGATCCGTCTCAGCTGCTTCCTCGTCGAAGTGGAAGCCAATCCGCCCCATGACTTCGACGAGTTCGTCGGGTGCGTTGCCCCACCGGTCCTCCGGGAATATGAGGTCGAAGCACAGCTGCAGCTCCTGGTCCTCAGCCCAGAAAAACGTACCGACGCCGTTGACGTTGACGAAGTGAGAAACCCATGTCGCGCCTGCGGAGGCCGGTAGCGCCCGGTTTTCTGTGACCCCCAGATAGCCGTTGTGCTCGATCAGCAGCGTCCAGGCACCCAAAGTTGTCATGGCCACCAGCTGGCGGTGCGTCTCCACCAGGTCGGAACGGGTAATGGCTGCGTCGATGAATGCTGGTATACCGCGTGCGGGCGCCTCTGGGTGTCCTTCGAGCCGAGACATCACCTCAGCTGGCGACAGCCCATGTACCAGGGTGAAGCAGTAGGCTTCAGCGATGTCTGGGAAGTCCTTCTCGAACCACGCATAGTCTTGTGCAGTCTTCATCATGCCTCTCATTCTCGCTCCCGTGCCTAACGATGGGGACACGTGGCTACCTGTGAGATGAGAACGATCTCCGTCAGTGGGAAGCGATCTTCATCCGCCTAGGGAGTCCTCTGGCCAGAGATGCGGGTGAATGGCTCAAGACCGAGATCAGCGTGATGAGGGTCTGTACGGTCTTCGGCTCTGGCCCGTAGTCGGTGGTGACGCCGAGTAGCCGACCTTGATCATGATCTTGTGATGGGTATCGACTCCCTTATAGGGACGGTGTTTTCAGGGCTTTCGGCGCTGGTCATCGAGGACGTGGCGGACGCCGGTGACGCGGTGATGATCACGGCCCGCACTCCAGATGTGGCGGTGCCGTGTCCGGTGTGCGGGACGCCGACGGCGAAGGTGCACGGGTACCACCGCCGAACGGTGAGGGACGTGCCGGTCGACGGTCGCCAGGTCGTCGTCCACCTTCGCGTACGACGGCTGGTCTGTCCGGCCCTGGGCTGCCGACGGCAGACCTTCCGCGAGCAGATTCCCGGTCTGCTGGAGCGCCATCAACGCCGCACGGTACGGCTTGCCGGCCAGATATCCCAGGTGGCGCGGGAGTTATGCGGCCGGGCGGCCGCCCGCCTGGCCGGCCTGCTGGCGGTGCCCGTTTCCCGGAATACCGCGCTGCGCCATCTGCGGCGTCTGCCGCTGCCGCAGCAGGCGGTCCCGCGGGTGATCGGCGTGGACGATTTCGCTCTGCGTCGCCGCCACCGCTACGCCACCATCATCACGGATGCCGAGACCGGCCGACGCGTCGCGGTCCTGCCCGACCGCGAGATGGTCACCCTGGAGTCCTGGCTGCGCGAACATCCTGGCGTCGAGGTCGTGTGCCGGGACGGCTCGGCCACCTACGCCGAAGCCGTCCGCCGAGCCCTGCCAGACACGGTGCAGGTCAGCGACCGATGGCACCTCTGGCGAAATCTCTGCGACAAAGTCCAGCTCGAGGTCCGCGCCCACGCCGGATGCTGGGCCACCATCAACCCGCCACGCCCCGGCGGAGTACGCGAGCAGACCACCCGCGAACGCTGGAACAAGATCCACGATCTCCTCGGCCAGGGAGTCGGCCTGCTCGACTGCTCCCGCCGCCTGGGTCTGGCCCTGAACACCGTCAAACGCTACGCCCGGATGCCCGAACCCCAGGCCCTGCGCATCGCCCCCGCCTACCGGCCCACCCTCGTCGACCCCTACCGCGAGCACCTGCGCCGACGCCGGGCCCAGGAACCTGCCGTCCCGGTCACCCACCTTCTCGAAGAGATCAGGGAGTTGGGCTACACCGGCAGCGCCAACCTGCTGGTCCGCTACCTCAACCAGGGCCGGGCCGAAGGCGAGCGCCCCGTCACCACTCCGCGTCACGCCAGCCGCCTCCTGCTCACCGACCCTGAAAACCTGCGCCCGAAGGAAACGACCCTGCTGGAGAAGATCGCTGCGGCCTGCCCGGAGATGACCGCACTCGCCGATCTCGTCCGCGGCTTCGCCATCCTGCTGAAACCGGCCGAGGACAACGACGTGAAACTCACCGAGTGGATCACGACCGCCCGGGCCATCGACCTACCGCACCTGCGCAGCTTCACCAACGGTCTCGAAATCGACCGGTCCGCCGTGAACGCCGGCCTCACCTTGCCGTACCACAACGGCCGCACCGAAGGCGTCAACACCCGCACCAAGAGGATCATGCGACAGATGCACGGACGCGCCGGATTCGACCTCCTCCGCCACCGCATTCTTCTGCCCTGACCGCTACCCCGTGTCACCACCGACTACGGGCCAGAGCCGTTCAATGGACAGACCCTGCCGTGCTCCCGTGACCAGAGTTCAGCGAGGGTTCTTTTTTCGCCGATGAGTAACTGATGACTTCGGGATCGTCAGCCCATGACGTGGTATGCGAATGACAGTGAGGCGCCGGCGCTGGGGGCAGTTGCGGTGGCCACGGAGAAGCCGGTGGTGCTTTCTGAGGTGACGTAGAGACCGGTTTTGGAAGAGGCGGCGTTGCGTGGTGTGAGGATGACTTTCGGGATGTTGGCGTAGGGAGTGGTGTAGGTTATTTTGGCGATGGTGCCGGCTGCCGGCGAGGCGGCTGCGATGGTGTTGACGACGCCGGAGTTGTCCTTGGCTCCGTTGCTTCCGGCTGCTGCCGACGCCGATTGTGCCCCTGCGGTGATGGTTACCGGGTTGCTGCCATCGATGATGTGGGCGTTCGTCTGCAGTGTTTCGTTGAAGATGTGCGGGCTTTGCCAGGTGCGGGTCGGACCGGTTTCCAGCAGGTCGCTCGCCTGCCGGGTGCCGATCACGGTGTTGAGGTAGGCATTGATTCCCGGTGTGTTCTGGGGGACCAGGCCTTGGTTGGTGTACGGGGTGGTCCTGCTGTCGACCACGGAGTTCAGGGAGACGATGACTTCGGTCGACGTGGACGGGTTCTCCATGAGAATGCCGATGTTCTGTGCGGTGTCGGCGCTTGCCACGGCAGTGATGCCGTCCGCGAGGAACTGGGTTCCGACGTCGCTGATCTGGTTCCCGGTGATTTGGACGTACTTGACGCCATTGAGGTAGATTCCTGTGCGGGCGGTCCGGCGGATGTGATTACCTGTCACCGTGATGCCCTCGGCCCAGTCGCTGGGATTTGCCCGGTCGGTGATCGGGAAACCGCCGATGTAGATTCCTGCACCGTTCACGTTACTGGGGGCGTCGGAGGGGCCACGGAACAGCCCGCCGTCGATCTCGTTTCCCACGATCACGCCGTACTTGGAGGCGTAATCGATGTAAATTCCATTGTGGCCGACGTTGCGGATGATGTTTCCGGTGACGGTGAAGTTGACCGGTCCCTTGTGGATGGAGAATCCTGCGACCCAGATGCCATTGTAGGCGCAGTTTTCGATGACGTTGCCGATGCAGGTGATTTTACTGCTGCCGCGAGAGAGGGACACGCCGTTGTCGGCGGACTGGTAGATGTGATTGTTGTTGAAGAGTACTTCTTCGCAGAACAGGAAGCCGGCGTCCTGGTTGTTCGTGAACTCGCAGCCAGTCACGGATACTTTGCCCCGGACGCCGCCGATGCGGATGGGCAAGGCGGACATGTTCCGTACTGCGCAATTGCGCATGGTGAAATTGGTGAGCTTTGCTTGGTCACTGCCCGTGGGGTCCAGATCGCCGGAGAGGAATACGGCGGTCTGTGCACCGGTACCCGAGGTGGTGCGAGCGTGCTTGGGTGTGATCGGGTATTCGTTGACAGGACCGACGAAGGTGATGCCTTCGATTGCGAAGTCGGTGAAGGCGATGCCTGAGCCGTAGATAACGCTGTTGTTGGCAGTGTGATGGATCGTCGTCCCAGGGTCCCCGCTGAGCGTCACGTTTGACTGGGGAGTCAGAGAGTTCGAGCATGCGTAATCGCCTGGCGGCAGGTAGACCGTGCCGCCTCCACTGCTGCTGGCGGTGTTGATGGCGGTTTGGATTGCGGCGGAGTCGTCAGTGCTGCCGTCGCCGTGGGCTCCGTAGGCGCGGACATTGTGCGAGGCCACGCCCGTCGTGGCCGCGTTTGCACTGCCATGGTTCGCTGCCGCTGCAACGAGTGTGAAGCCCCCAACCCCGGCGGCGGACCGGAGGACAGAGCGTCGTGTGGTGGTCATGCGGCGAATTCTCCTGACGAGCAACATGGTTGCTAGCGATGTGAAGGGTTCGGATGCGAACCCTAGTGTCTGCGCGAAATCCGGTGATGTGCAGGCTGGTTGCTGCAGGCCGACAGGACGTGCGGATGGGGCGTGGTCGGCTTGGTGTGCTGTCTGGCTTGGGTCGGTACTGCGCGCTTGATTCTGTCGGTGTGTGCACGGTGGAACGTACTCCGGACCTGGCTCGTTCTGCTCTGCGCGCCGGCGCACCTGTGTCGTCAGGCAGGGGCGGGCAACCTCGCCCGTCCATCCGTGGAACCGCAAGGGGCTTTCGCGGCCGCATCCTCGCGATCACAACCACTGTCCCGACTCGGCGGGACGGCGGGTCGTCCCGTTGGCCTCCTTCGAGCCGGTATCTGGCCTCTGAAGACGTTGATCTTTCCCTGGAAGAAGGGTGTTCGGACGCGCCTCGTTCATTCAGCAGATGTCTCAGGTTTCCCTATCGGTGCGATCCGGGTCGTCCGGATCAGGCCTCGGCCTGAATAGGACGGCGACTGAAGGGCGTTGGGGTCTTGAGGTGGTTGGCGTGGCCATGTTTCCCTCGTGCGCGGTAAAGATCACGTAAGGCTTGGGTGGGGGACATGGGGTGGAGTCGTGTGCGTCGTCGTGCCGAAGGTGGGCCGACGGTGAGAGCGCTGAGTGGCGTGATCGCTGCAGTCTTGCTGGTCGGGGGGTCGCCGCTTCTGGTCGTGAACGCGCATGCCGCGGGGGCTCCGGCTCAGGGGGTGCGTTCAGCGAAGGCGTCGGGCGACGAGTCGTCCGGTGACGTGGTGACGGAGGCGGAGGCCCTTGCACAGGCGGCGGCGTCGGGTAAATCCGTTGAGGTGACGTCGCGTCGGGGCGAGGCGAACGAGGTGTTCGCTGAGCCGGACGGGTCGTTCACCGCGGTGGAGCACGTGAAGCCGGTGCGGACGCTGCGAGGTGGCAAGTGGGTCCCGATCGACACGACGTTGCGCAAGGTCGACGGGGTGGTGGCTCCAGCTGCGACGGCGCTCGATGTGGCGTTTTCCGGTGGTGGCAGTGACCCGTTGATACGGGTGCGTCAGTCGGGGCGTGAGCTGCGTCTGTCCTGGCCGACATCGTTGCCGGAGCCGGAACTGGACGGTGCCACTGCCACGTACAAGTCCGTCCTTCCAGGCGTGGACTTGAAGGTCACCGCGCAGGACTCCGCGGTCTCGGAGTCGATTGTGGTGCGAACGCCGGAGGCGGCGCAGAATCCTGAGCTGCAGCAGCTTAAACTCCTCATCGGCACCGACGGCCTGGAGGTGCGCGAGGACGCATCGGGCGGATATCAGGCGGTCGACGAGGACACAGGCAGCGTGCTGCTGGCCACGCCCACCCCCATGATGTGGGACTCAGCGCAGACGACCGCGGCCTCGCCGTCATCTTCGGCACGGACCTCAAAGTCCGCTGTCGCGCAGGGCTCCGAGGATGACGCCCCGCACATGGCACCGGTGGACCTGGCGGTGGACACCGACGCGAGCGCCCTGGTGCTGACGCCGGACCAGGAGCTTCTGCACGGGCCGGACACACACTTTCCTCTGGTGATTGATCCGCTTACGACTACGCCGAAGGCGCCGGACTGGGCGGGTGTGTCACGGCACTGGAGCGACACATCGTTCTGGCACTTCTCCGGGGACCCCGACTTCGGCATGGGGTACTGCGGCGACACGCAGTACTGCGCGCCGCAGGACTTGAAGCGAGTGTTCTTCCAGTTCCCGGCGTCGAAGTTTGCCGGCCAGCACATCCTCGAAGCGACGTTTATCGCGCACGAGACGCACTCCTACAGCTGCTCCGCGAAGTCGGTTGAGCTGTGGCAGACCAAGCCGATCAAGTCGAGTACGGACTGGAACGCACAGAACGCCTCGGGTTTTTGGACGAACTTCCTGGAGAAGTCGACGTTCGCCCACGGCTGGAGCAGTGACTGTCCTGCCGCGAACGTGGAGTTCGCTGCTTCACCGGTCAAGTCGATCGTGCAAACGGCGGCGAACGCCGCATGGCCGACGATCACGTTCGGTCTGAAGGCGTTCGACGAGGACGACCTGCTGGGCTGGAAGCGCTGGGCGGACGACGCCAGCTTGCGGGTGAAGTACAACCTTCCGCCGAAGCAGCCGGTCGCATCGGACTTGACGATGTCGCCTGGCTCGGTGTGCCAGTCGACGGCGGTCCGTATCAACCGCCGTCCGCAGATCACGGCCAAGAAGCTCACTGATCCGAACCCTGAAAAGATCGGCGCGCAGTTCGCCACCGCCTGGGATGCCGGGGACGGCAAGGGGATGATCAGGCGCTGGTGGTCGACTGGCGCCGAGGGCACCGCACCGTCGAGTGGGTCGTTCAAGGACTCGGGGTCGCAGTTCTCGATCACGCCGCCGACGTCGGCAGTGCCTTCGGGTAAGACGGTGCGATGGTATGTGCGGGCCTGGGATGGCGGGGAGTGGGGTAAATGGAACGCCGACCCCGGTTGCGTGTTCGTATACGACGCCACAGCGCCTGACGGACCGAAGATCACCTCGACGGACTACCCGGGTTCGGACGAGCTGACCGACGAGCTGCCGCTCACGGTGGGAATCGGCCGGTACGGGGCCTTCACCTTCGACTCCGTCGCCACCGATGTGGTGAGCTATCGGTGGGGTCTTGACGCTGAGGCAACCTCGGCGCATCAGCTGCCGACGAGCGGCGGCGCCGCTCAAAAGATCACTCTCCTGCCCGCAGAGGAAGGAATTCACTTCCTGTCAGTGGTCGCGCTGGACGCCAACAACAATGCGAGCCAGCCGGAGACGTACTACTTCAAGGTGCGCCGTGGGCAGCCGGAACGCGCCGGATGGGCCTTGGACGAAGCGGCCGGAGCAACCACAGCGTCGGGCCGCGGAGGCTCCTACCAGTTGGACCTCGGCGCCGGTGCCGTTCTCGGCGAGGCGGGACACGAAGGCTCGGGTCTGACCCTGCGGGGCAGCGACGCGTATGCGGAGTCGCCTGGTGCGCTCGTCGACATCCCGGGGAACTTCACCGTCTCGGCCTGGGCGAAGATCGATGACCTGAACACTTCTCGCACCGTGGTGTCGCAGGCCGGCAACGAGAACAGCGGTTTCACCCTCGGCTACGTCGGCGGCACCGTGAACAAGTGGGCGATGCGGTTCCCGACCACAGATGACTCGACCGCGGCAATCAACTCGCAAATGGCGGTCTCCGACGCGGCAGTGACACCGGGGGAGTGGACCCACCTGGTCGGTGTCTACAGCGCCTCCGGCCACACGGCGACGGTGTACGTGAACGGGGTGCCGGGACCGACAGCGACGGTCACCGCAATCAATGCCCGAGGGAACTTCCAGGTCGGCCGTTTGCAGTGGAAGAAGGCCTGGTCGGATCCATGGGCAGGGCAGATTGATGACCTGCGGGTGTGGGATCGCACCTCGACGGATGCCATGGTGCTGCAGCTCTACACCGACGGCGTGATGACCTCCGGTCGGCCGACGATGGCGATCTGGTCCATGGAGGATACCGTCGGACCGCTGCGTGGCGCCGGCGAGGTGCAGGATTTCACCCTTGATGGTGGTGTTGAGGCGGGTAAGTCGGGCGCCGCGGGCACCGCGATCCACTTCGACGGCGCCACGGCGTACGGGGCCATGGGCCGGGAGACGGTGGACACCAACCGCAGTTTCTCCGTCGCCGCGTGGGTCAAGCTGGAGGACGACTCCCACAATCAGGCCGCAGTCAGCCAGAGCGGCACTTCCTACGGCTCTTACATGCTCGGATACGAGGTGACGCGCAACAAGTGGGGGTTCCGTCTGCCCGATAAGGACGGGACGGGAGCCGCCTTCCAGGGCGTCTATTCTTCCGTCCCGGTGGACCTGGGCGAGTGGACCCATCTGCTCGGTGTCTACGACGCCCAGACCGGCCAGATCACCTTGTACGTCAACGGCGTGCCCAGCGCACCGGTAGCGGCACCCTCCGTATGGGAGGCGCACGCTGGCGTGCAACTGGGCCGGTACCGGTACCAGGACGGCTACACCGACTACTGGAAGGGCTCCATCGACGACGTCAAGATCTTCGGCCGTGTGGTCACCGCTGCCGAGGCAGCCGACACGGTCAAGCAGCGCCCGCAGGTGACCGGCCGGTGGATGCTCAACTCCGCCTCCGGAACTCCGCTCGTCACACCCGATGATGTCGATAACCGGTACCCGGCGACCTTGAATGCGGGCGCCGCGATCGACTCAGACAGCGCTCTGGTCGGCCCTGGGGATTTGAAGCTGAATGGCGGGGCGTATGCGAGCACGGCTGCCTCGCCCGTGCACACGAACCAGAGCTTCACGGTGGCCGGCTGGGCCGACATGGGCGGGCTTGGGCCGGTGTGCCAGGCACCGAAGGCTCTCGGCGACTGTGATCTCACCGTGCTGAGCATGCAAGGCAAAACGAGCAGCCCCTTCCACAGCGCATTCACTGTGCGCTGGCATGTGACCGGGTACTCCGAGGATTCCGGCAGCCCAGCGCCGGGAGTGTGGCAGGTCGCCGTCCCGGACGCGGACACCTCGTCGGCGCAGTGGAAGACCGCCGAGCACTCGTACAGTTCCGACGGCACCTTCGGCAGTTGGAATCACCTAGCGGTCGTCTATGACGCCTTTGCCAACGAACTGCGGTTGTACGTCAACGGTGACCTGCAGCAGTCCGAGGTGGCGACGTCGATCACGCCGGACGTCAAGCCCTTCGACGGCGCCGGCGGCCTGCAGTTCGGGCGGACCTGGTCGGCCGGAGCGGCGAAGGAGTACTACACGGGTCTCATCGATGATGTCTGGGCTTACCAGGGCATCCTGAGCGACGCGCAGATCGAGATGCTTGCCAACTCCGCAGAGTTGCCGTCCGAGCCCGAATCGTAGGGACACCTCAGGGGTGGCGGCCAGGCCAGCGGCCGCCGCCACCCCTGAAGCCACAGACACTTCGCGCCGTCGCACACACCCACCGCGATGTGGCCGCGCAGCATCACGCATCCGTAATTCACCTGCAGGGGACGGGATACACGGTATGGGCAGGACTGAACGTAGACGTGCGCGGATAGCCGCCATTGTCTCAGGCGTGGTGATGGCAGGCCTCTTGCAGGGCTTTCCATCACCGGCGTCCGCGGCCGACACCTGGCAGGGGTTTCCCGACCTGCCAGCCTCGGAAAGGCCGGTCTCCGGCACCGTTGGCAAGGTCAAGCCGCGGCCCGCATCGCACACGGCGAAGGTACACGCTCCACGGGTGGCATGGCCCACGCCGGGCACGGCGACCGTGGACGTGCCGGCCGGGACCGAGCCTTCCGGTCGGGCCAGCGCCGCGCCGTCCCTCAGCACTACAGAAGCGAAGGCCGCCGGCCTGCCTGTCTCCGTGAGCCCGGCCCGCGCCGGAAAGCAGGCACTGCGGGCGGAAACGGCGAAGATTCCCGCGGCGCAGACTGTCGGCAAGGCCAAGATCTCGATGCTGGGCCAGGACACGGCCCGCGCCGCCGGTATCCGAGGCGTGGTCCTGACCGCCGGCCGCGCCGACGGTGCCACTACGCAGGGACAAGTCGGCCTCTCGCTGGACTACAGCGGCTTCGCCGACGCCTACGGCGGCGGGTACGGCGCTCGCCTGCAGTTGGTGCGGCTTCCGCAGTGTGCCCTGACCACCCCGGACAAGGCGGCGTGCCGCACCGGCGTTCCCGTGCCGTCACGCAACGACACCGAACGCCAGGTCCTGACGGCGGACTCGGTCACCGTGCCCGGGACGGCAGCCAAGACGAACGCGTCCGCTGTGACGGTCCTGGCCGCCACTGCTGGTACGGCATCGGACAAGGGTGACTACAAGGCCACCTCGCTGTCGGCGTCGTCGACGTGGAGCACGAACCTCAATACCGGTGACTTCTCCTGGTCGTACGACATGCCGGTGCCCAGCGTGCCTGGCGGACTCGCACCTGACCTGGGCCTTTCGTATTCCTCCGGCTCGATCGACGGCCGGTCGAGCAATAGCAACAACCAGGCTTCCTGGATCGGCGACGGCTTTGACATGTGGCCGGGCTACATCGAGCGGCGCTACAAACCCTGCGGCGACGATGGCATCAAGACCGACGGCGTGGAGCCCGGCGACCAGTGCTGGGCCTATGACAACGCCACCATCAGCTTCAACGGCAAGGGCGGGGAGCTCATCCCCACCTCTACCGCCGGACTGTGGAAGCTGAAGAATGACGACGGCACCCGCATTGAGCGCATCGACGGCGATTCCACCCGGGCCAACGGTGACGACAACAATGAGTACTGGAAGGTCACTCTGCCCTCGGGTATCCAGTACTTCTTCGGGTACAACCGGCTGCCTAACTGGACGACCAGCAAGCCGGAGACCAAGTCGGTTTGGACGGCCCCGGTCTTCGGTGACGACACCGGCGACCCGTGCCATGCCTCCACGTTCGCCGCGTCTTGGTGCCAGCAGGCCTGGCGGTGGAACCTAGACTACGTCCTGGACCCGCACGGCAACGACATCACCTACTGGTACACCCAGGAGACCAACTCCTACGGCCGTAACCTGAAGGCCACCGACGACACCCCGTACGTCCGCGGCGGCTACCTCAACCGCATCGACTACGGCCAGCGGCAGCAGGACATCTACTCCACCACGAAGCTCCCGGCCGCCCAGGTCGTGTTCGGCAACAGCGAGCGCTGCCTGGAAGCCGGGAGCATCTGCAGTGACATCAAGACGAACAAGTTTTACTGGTACGACACTCCGTGGGACCTGAACTGTGATGCGGGCACCGACTGCACCGACGGTCGCCTGTCCCCGGTGTTCTTCACCCGGAAGCGTCTGACCTCGGTCACCGCCCAGACCTTGCAGTCCGACAACACTTACCTCCCCGTGGACTCCTGGTCCTTCAGTCACCACTGGGGTATGGCCGACATCGATTACCAGCTGCTGCTCGACTCCATCCAGCACACCGGTAAGGCGGGCGGCACCCTCGACCTGCCCAAGGTGACCTTCGACTACGATCAGCTGCCCAACCGCGCCGACAAGCCCGAGGACGGCCGCGCACCGTTCATCAAGGAACGCCTGGGCACCGTCGATGACGAGTACGGCGGGCAGATCGACGTCAACTACAAGCCCGGCACTTGCAGCGTGGACAGCCCCCCGGTGCCCGAGACCAACACCACCCGCTGCATGCCGCAGTACTACCAGCCCAGCAACGACGTCGCCAAAACGTTGGAATGGTTCAACAAGTACGTCGTCGACACGGTCATCCAGACCGACCGCACCGGTGGCGCCCCCGACATGGTCACGGCCTACACCTACCTCGGTGACGCCGCCTGGCACTACGACGATGACGACGGCATCACCAAGGAGAAGCTGAAGACCTGGTCGCAGTGGCGCGGATACGCCCACGTCCGGGTGCAGACCGGCTCCGACGCCATCAAGCACACCCAGTCCGACCACTACTTCCTGCGCGGCATGGACGGCGACCGCAAGGACACCTCCGGCGGCAGCAAGGCCGTCACCGTCGACGACGGCGAAGGCGGCTCGATCACCGACCACGAGTCCGCGGCCGGCTTCGAGTACCGCACCGAGACCTACAGCAAGCCCGGCGGTGTCGTTCTCAGCAAGACCGTCCGCGCCCCGTGGCACCACGAGACCGCCAAACGTGTACGCACCTGGGGCACGGCGACCGCCAACCTGATCGGTGCCGACCTCAGCCGCGACTACACGTCCCTGGACGACGGTCAGGGCCAGAAGTGGCGCGTCACCACCACCGATCCGACCTACGAAAACCTCGCCGGCCGCATCACTCAGGCCCAGGTGACCCACGACGACGGCACCGCCACCTGCACCCGCACCACCTACCCCCCCAACACCACCGGCATCATCAACATGCCCTCCGAGGTCGAAGCCGTCTCGGTCGGCTGCGGCACCACCCCGGTCCGCACCACCAAGGCCGACGGCACGGGCTCCCAGGTGCTCTCGGACATCCGCACGCTCTACGACGGCCAAGCTTGGAACACCGCACCGACCAAGAACCAATCCGTCATCACCGAGACCCTGACCGGTCACGACGGCCGCTACGCCACCTACCAGGACAGCAAGGCCACCTTCGACTCCTACGGCCGCCCACTGACGGTGTCCGACATCGAGTCCACCACGAAGTACGACACCACAGGCCAAACCAGCCCGGTCACCACCCAGGCCACCGACACGCGGACCACCACCACCAGCTACACCCCCATCAACACCAACAATCCGCGTCCCGCCAGCATGACGGTGACCTCCCCGCCGGCGACGGCCGGTGTCAGTGCCTCGGCGGAGACCACTACCAGCTACTTCGATGCACTGCGCGGACTGACCACGGGGCAGAACGACACCAACAGCAAGCGCACCGACATGGTGTACGACCCGCTCGGCCGCCTCAGCAAGGTGTGGCTGCCCAATCGGTCGAAGACCAACAAGGACACCCCGAACAGCGAGTACGTCTACCACGTCACCGCCAACACCATCGTGTCGGTCGAGTCCAAAGCTCTGCGCAAGGACGGCACCCAGGAAAGCTCGTGGACCCTCTACGACGGCTTCCTGCGCCCCCGCCAAACCCAGGCCCCCGGCCCCGATAGCGGCTACCTGCTGACTGACACCTTCTACGACGACCGCGGCCAGAGCGTCCTGGGCTTCGCCCCCTACTACGCTGCAGGAACCACCGTCACCGCCGGGAAACTGCTGTCCCTGGACGACACCGAGAACGTCGAAACCCAGACGATCACCGCCTACGACGGACTGGGCCGGCCCACCACCGTCAAGACCGCGGCAGGTAGCAGCGACCAGCCGAAACTGCTGTCCACCACCACCACGATCTACGGCGGCGATCGCACCACCGTCATCCCCCCGTTGGGCGCGACCCCCACCACCGCCATCACCGACGCACAGGGCCGCACCTCCGAGCTGCGCCAGTACCACAACGCCGACGCCACCGGCGCCTACGACCGGACCACGTACAAGTACGACCCCGCCGGTCACATGACCACCCTCACCGGCCCCGACAACGCCCAGTGGACCTGGACCTACGACCTGCAGGGACGTCAGATCCAGGCCGTCGACCCCGACAAGGGCACCAGCGACAGCCACTACGACAACCGTGACCAGCTGATCTGGACCAAGGACTCCGAGAGCCGGCAGCTGTACTACGACTACGACCAGCTGGGCCGCAAGCTAGCCGTGCACACCGGCAGCGCCACCGGCCTGCTGACCGCTTCGTGGAAGTACGACCCCTCCAATTACGAAGGTCAGCTGGCCTCCTCCAGCAGCTACCGCACCGTCGGTGGCACCCAGTACGAGTACAAGACCGCCGTCAACTTCTACGACAACCTGTACCGGCCCACCCGCACCACCACGACCATCCCGAACGTCCCCGGCGAAGAGGCGTTCCCCGACAGCCTCCAGGTCAACACCACCTACAATCCCGACGGCACCCTCGCCTCCACGAGTTACCCCGGCGCCGGCAACCTCCCCAACGAGGTCATCGCCCCCACCTACGACGCCCTGCACCGCGTCACCGCCATCACAGGCTTCCTCACGGACGTCAAGTACAGCCTGACGGGCAAGCCCCTCCAGTACACCCTCAGCACCGGCGGCCCGACGGTCCAGATCCAGAACGAATACGAGTGGGGCACCCAGCGTCTGGCCGCCACCCGCACCGACCGCCAGAACGTCTCCGCAGCCGCCCGCGCCGTCGCCTACACCTACGACCAGGCCGGCAACGTCCAGGCCATGTCCGACCGGGCCGGCGCCGTCCACGACACGCAGTGCTTCACCTACGACTACCTCCAGCGCCTGAGCAAGGCATGGACCCAGTCGACCGACACCTGCGCCGACTCACCCAGTACCAGCCTCATCGGCGGCCCCGCCCCGTACTGGACCGACTACACCTACAACAGCGACGGCAGCCGCCAGAGCGAGACCCAGCACGACCCCGCCGGCAACACCGCCAAGGACGTCACCCGCAGCTACGCCTACGACGCCCCCCACACCGCGCACGGTCTGAGTCAGGTCACCACAGCCGGCACGGCCCCCAGCACCGAAGGCTTCACCTACGACAACACCGGCAACACCCTCACCCACACCTCCACAGCCGGCACCGACAGCAGCTACGCGTGGGACGCCGCAGGTCACCTGTCGATGGTCACACAGGGAACCCTGACCACCGACTACGCCTACGACGCCGACGGCAACCGCCTCGTCCAGCACGTCAAGGACACCGCACAGCCGGCATCCGAAAAGACCGTCCTCTACCTCGGCAACACCGAACTCAGCCTCACCAAGGGCGCAACCGCACCGACCTGCACCCGCTACTACGACCTTGACGGCGCCACCGCCGTCAAGACAGACGACGGCAAGATCTCCTTCCTCGCCAGCGACCACCACGACACCTCCGACGTCTCCATCGACGCAGCCACCGGCGCCACGAGCATCCGCCGAAGCACCCCCTTCGGCGCTCCCCGCGGCACCCAGCCCACCACATGGCCCGGCAGCAAGGGCTTCGTCGGCGGTACCGACGACCCCAGCGGTCTCACCCACCTCGGGGCCCGCGAATACGACCCCGACAACGGCCGCTTCATCAGCGTCGACCCGGTCCTCGACGTCACCAACCCCCAGTCCCTCAACGGGTACGCCTACAGCAACAACAGTCCCGCCACGTCGGCCGATCCCACGGGACTCGACTACGGCTGCGGACCAAGTGCCGGAGCCTGCCTGCCCCCAGACCCCGACGCGAACGCCAGCCACTGTCCCCCCTTCTGCAGCGCCGATGGCAAGCCCCACGGCCCCAGCACCGGTGGTCCGCACAACGGCGGCAACGTCAACCCCAATGGCACCCCTGGCGGCGGCGGTATCGACGCCGGTGGCGGTGGTGGCGGCGGTGGCGGTGGCCACCGTGAGGAACCACAAAAGTGCTCCTGGTACGACGTCGGCTGCGGCGCGAAACAGATTTGGCATGAGCACCCCGTCCTGACCGCTGTCGTAGCCACGGCTGTTGTCGTCGGAACGGTCGCCTGCATCGCCACCGTCGCCTGTGGGGCGATCGCGTTGAGTGCCGCTGTCGCGGTAGCTGAGGCATCCACTATGGGAGCCACAGCAGCTGTCGTTGCCGGGGCCACCACGGTTATAGCTGAAGGAGGCCTGGCCCTCGGCGCATCCGTAACCCTTGCAAGCGGCACAGCAGCCGTCGTCGTCGGCGCAAGCAAGGAAGCCAGTCCTGCCACCACACGCACCGCGGCTACAGCCGAATCCGTGGGCGCGAAGGCTGTAAAGGCTATTGGGAGCTCCCCAGGGTGCAAAAGCTTCACGCCCGATACCCCTGTCCTCATGGCCGACGGCACTTCCAAGACCATCGGGAAAATGGAGCCCGGCGATCACGTCGCGACAGCCGACCCGGGTAGTGGAAAACGAAAGGGCAGCCGACCAGTCGCGGCGGTCTGGAAGAACCACGACTACGACCTCGTCGACCTTGATGTGCGCCAGCCCAGCGGTGCTGTCACCACCATCCACACCACCGCTAAGCACCTCGTCTGGGACGACACCGACCACAAATGGGTACCGACCAGCAAGCTCATCGCTGGCCACGCCCTCAACACCAACACTGGTAACCACGCCATCGTCGCCCGCGTCACGGCCCGCCCCGGCGACCGCGACATGTACAACCTGACCGTCGATGACCTGCACACCTACTATGTAGTCGCAGGCGATACCCCGGTTCTCGTTCACAACTGTGACAGCACCGTAGCGCGGTTTGTAGCAGGATCCGATGGGGTTGTCGATGATCTGAAATATCCGGTCACGGCAACTGAACGTTACGACAGAGTTTCGCAGTATGGTGGTGCGCAGACAAGGACGCCGGCGGGACGTGCTGCGCGGGCGGCTGCTGAAGGCCAGGCGTGCCCCGTGTGTGGTAACACGATGATATCCGGGACTGCTACTCGCCCGGTTCCCGAGCACGACCCTCCGCTGCTTCTCCACTACTATCGCTTTGGGGGATCGGAGATGACAGACGCCGAGCGCAGAGCGTACGCCCGGACTGAGGGTATAAGCGGTGCTGCGTGCTGGCAATGCCAGAAAGAGCAGGGGTTGGAAATGATGAAGGTCTCCATCGCGATTGCAAGGAATCTGGGGCTTTGACCAGCGAAAGCGAGCGCTTGTCCGCCCTTGAGCGACATGTTCGAGGGTTCTGGGGCGGGTATATCGTGGAATCTGCTCCTTGGGAGCAGGGGCCGGTCCGGGAGCGGCTTCCATGGTTCTCTTGTTATCGAGTCATCCCTCAGCGAGCTGGGAAAGCCTGGGTCTATGTAACAGTGGGATCCTCGATCAGTGGGGCCGTGGGCGGTGGCATGGAATTCTTTATCATGTCACCTGTGGCTTCTGAGGTTCATTCGGAAACGTTGGCGATGGTGAGTCACTTTCACTCGTTCGAAGCTCATCGGTTGAGTGTCGGCTCCGTCGTCAACCTTGGCCGCCCGTGGATGCCAGGCTCGCTCATGGATCGCCTTTTGGTGAGTCTGCCGTATCCTTATGGTCCTGAACTCGAATGGGCTCCGGCGGAAGCTGGGGGTGCGCAATTCGTGTGGCTACTCCCAATCCATCAGAGTGAGGCTGAATTCATCAAACGTGGGTCACTCGATGAATTCGAGTCGAGGATGGACGCTGAGGGAGTAAACATCCTCGACCCCACGCGCAAGTCGATTTTCTGAGCTGAGCACGTCAGTTCGAACTGTTGACGATAATGCGGCTGGAGCCCCCTAGGGGAACGCCCGTGGGGGCTCCAGGTCCGTTGATAGTTGCACTTGTCGCTGATAGTCACTGCTGCCCCTATGGTGCGAGCCTGCGGTTAGAACGGTGCGGCATCAGCGGGTCGCTCTCGATGCTTATCCGTACATTGCTCCGTCCTGCCAGTAGAGCCCGTCTTCCACGAGGTCGTCGGTTTTGGCTGGGAAGAGCTCCACCAGGCTGCTGGTCATTTCCTCGGCGGCCTCGGCGACGCCGCTACGGGGTTCGGGAACCGTGGCGGTGTGTTCGGTGACAGAGGCACAGGCCCGGCACGCATCCGTCAAGCGCCAGATGCGGCCGCATGCGCTTCGCGCGAGTAGCAAGTTGATCGGTCCGTCGCAGCCTCGGTGGCGAGGGTGCCAGTGGCAGCCGTGCTCGCCGCAGCGGCAGGTTCGCAAGTGGCCAGGGAGTGGTTCGGAACGGGCGTGCTGGGCCAGGTGGTTGACAACGACTGCCTGTGCGGGTTCGCACCCGGGGTTGACGGGGAAGCGGCCGCACTGGGGGCAATTCAGGATGATCCCGTTGGGGCCGGGTCGGACCTGGAGTGTCCAGGTGCGGTTCGCCGGGTGGGGGAGTGCGCCGTGCCCCATGGAGAACTGTCCTCCTTGCTGTATGGCGAGTGGTTCGGCCGGCGTCCGAGGTGGGGAGTGCCGGTGTCCGGACACCGTAGTGCAGACCCCTGCCCTGCTGCTCAGGGTCCGACGAGGGCAAATAGGGCAGAGGTCTGCACTGACAGGGCAGGGCTCTGCACCATCCGATAGAGCGGTGACGATCACTCCGCCGCCCGACCCGAACCTTGCCGCACTCCGTCAGGAGCTGTCCCGGCTGCGGGCCGAACGTGGCTGGACCTACGACGAACTCGCCGCCCGAACCGGCCTGTCACGCCGCACCTTGATCGAGATCGAACAAGGCCGCACCATCGGCACCCTTGCCACCTGGCACGCCCTCGCCCACGCCCTCGGGGCCCCACTGGACCAGCTTTTCGGCACCCTTTGCACCGGCCACCAGCCCCCGGCGCCCCAGCCCTTTGACGGGGGAAGCAGCGTCGCCTGAGCCGTCCAGGAGGGCGGCGAACGTCACCCGAAACAGTAACTACTCAAGAACGCTCACCCGAAATGTGAACACGCGTTCTCAAAAAGCTCCGCGCCGGCAGGACGCTGACGAGGTCCACCGCCGCCACCGTGGTGCCCGACTGATCCTCAGGTGCAGCCGCAGGAGCTCCTGACTCGACGGGTGGCCAACTTCAGCTCCACGAGCTCCGTGCGTCCCCTGGACGCCGATGGTCGTGCGCCGCGTGAGCTTCAGCGCCCGTCTTCCTTCAGCGGCCCTGTGGTGGTGGCCGGCCACAGTCCGGTGGAACGGCATCGCCGCCCTATTGGGGGTCCCCCTGTCGCCCCCGCCCTGGCGCAGACCCGGGGCCGCCGGTCTGCTGGCGGCCCCGGAGGGTTCTCACTTCTTGCTCGGGATCGCCAGTCGGCCGGCGAGCGTGAAGCCCGCAGTTGCGATGCCTGCTGCGATTCCTGAGGCTTGAGCGCTGGCAGGGAGGATCACCAAAACGGTGACCGCCGCACCCAGCACCAATATGAGCACGGCAATGGCCGCTACCGCATTCACCGCGGGAAGCTTAGGGACCTGCTCTGACCTACGCCTCGTCTCCGAGGACGGCGAAACGCTCATCCGACTCTCCTGTTGGCCCAGGCACACGATGACAACAGCAGGAGCCCTGGAACAAGCTCAGCGCCGGTTGCAGCCAACGCTGCCGGAGCTCCCTCAAGACGGGAGTACCCATATCTCGTTCAGTTGCCTCGGTTTCGCACAACATCGTTTCGCGAGCGCGCCTTTCGACGTTTGTCGATGGCGTCACCTGGAAACTCACGGGGCCAATGAGTCAAGACGCACGTTGAGTTGGTGTAGTGCAAGATGATGCGAAGGGGGGGAGGAGATGCACGGTGCGCTCAGAAGACACCGGGTGTTTGAACGTTGTCTCCTTTTCTGAACAGCACTGACCCAGCTCAGCAGCGAAGTTGACTGCAGAGAGTTTACAGATCTGCAGGTAGCGGGAACAACCTGGACATGAGTATCTCCCCGCCTCCAGGGGGGACTCTGCCTGTGGCCCAGGCATCCTCCGATGGAGCTTCGTTGCAGCGAAGCGCCCGGACTGAAGCGGTCTCCCTAGCAATAGCCGGGAGGCCGCTTTGTTATGCCTGCGAAACGCCGTCTCATGCGAAGAGTCGCGGACGCGCACGCGGCGGTCACCGCGCGGCTCTGCTTGAGCACGTCGGAAAGCCCATGCCCAGACGTGCAAGCTCCGTCAGCTCCACCGGACAGCGAAAATGCCTGCGCCAAGATTGTCGAGGGCGGCCAAGAACCGGGCGGGGGGCGTAGGCCGCACGGACTCCATGGCGAGCGGCACCAGGGCCGGCCGTGATCTGCACCTCCGCGTTCCTCCCCGGATCTGTCCCGGCACCCCGTCAGTGCCCGTTCTGAGCGGACAGCGCCGTCTGCCAGCCCGCCCGGTGCAGGGAGCCAGCCATGAGAGCTCCGAGGCAAGGCCGGCGGTTCTGGCTGCCGTCGCTCTCAGTTTTCCGGGTGCGGAACGGGCGGCCCGGGCCAGCTTGCCTTTGCCGCGTTCCACTGCATCAGCAACCGCGGTTCCAGCTCACGGCGCTTGACGATCTGAACGACGTTGAGGTCGACCGATACCGCGTTGAGGTCGTTCGAGTCCATGCGCCGCAGGTAGCCACGCGCGGCGAGCCGGTCAACAGCCTCATGCACCTCCTGGGCGGACAGGTAGTGGATCGGTATGAGCATCAGCCCGAGGACGAAATTGCTGAGCGAGGGCCCGTCAGTCCGGAGCATGCCGGCCTGGGCCAGTGTGAGCCACAACAGGGTGGCGATCTCATCCGGAGAGTCACACAGGTCCCGCACCACTTCCGGATGCCAGGACACGACCGGGGTGTCCGCAGCGTCAACGTCCCACTCCATGAAGGTTCGGTCTTCTTCTGGCGGCAGGATGCGGTGCGGTGGAAGAGGCTGCAGAGACAGGCGGGCGGCATGGATCCGGTCGCTGTGCAGCTGAGAGCGACCAGCCCGGTCAGGCGCACACTTCTGCCCAGGTGCGGCGTGACACCGCGGGCAGGTTCGCTCTCGCGCTCGTTCACGCACGGCGGGCGGCACAGCTCGGCCCATCTTGTCCCTTTCAGCGGTTCACGCGGCCCTCCGGGTCAACGAGGGAACCGTTGCGGAGGACACACTCAGGACGAAGGGAAAGTGGACGATCGGGCTGGCCCAGTCAAGGGCGAACTCGACCTTGAAGAACTCGATTTCACCGTGCCGGACCGTGACCCGGCGAGTCAAAGGTCCATCCCCCCGTAGTTGCGGTGAGACCGGTCTGCGGTGACGCCCGCACGGAACCGTCGTTGAACATTCCGCCCCCAGCCATCGGTCGAACGGAGACCTGGATGCCCAGGAAGCCCCGTCTCACCCTCGATGAGCACACCGAGATGGGCCGCATTCTTGCCGGCATCCGCGATGAACTCGCCCACCGGGCCGTCCAACTCGACAAGGCCTACCCGAGCAGCGCACCCGACGGCGTACCCCACAAGAAAGTGGGCGCCGCACTGCGGGCCCTGGACGAGGCGCGCAGCGCCCTGGAGATCCTGCTGTCTCGCGAGCACCCGGACGCCGCCGAGACCACCGTCTACTACCCCTCCCCCGAGGACCGTAGCGTGGTCATCGCACCCGACAGACCCGCACCGTGAACGCCGACTGAATTGTAGGGTGTGCCCACGGCGCCTTTATTACCAAGAAGTAGATGGCGTTCCGTCGAGTTCCAGGCCGTAGGGGAATATGTCTCGCCATTCCGTCTGCATCCATGATTCAAAAGCGGGTATCGGCAAGAGGTCCACCTCACCCGTGACTGCTGCTTGTTGGTACAGGGACAGAGCGCCGGTCAAGTCGTTCTCTTGTTGCCGCAGGTTCGCCAGGTACATCAAGTGCTGGGTGTGCCCGCGATCGGCCAGGTTTCGATGCCAGCGTTCGGCCCCGGCCATGTCGCCAGCACTCTCAAGGCGCCAGGCCAACGTCTGGTTCGCTTCGACGTGCCCGGCCTCGGCCGCCTGTTGAAAAAGATCCGTCGCGCCTCTGTTGTCTTCAGACTGCTCTTTCAGCAGAGCCAACTGGTAGAGCGCCTCTGGGTGGCCACTGGCCGCCCCGGCTTCGTAGGCGCGTTTTCTGGCTTCCTCGTCGTTGGCGAATGACCATAGGTGCGACAGGACGCCGTGGGCGCCCTCGTAACCGCGGTTGCGGAACTCGCGCTCGAGGCGTTCGGCTCCTGCCTGGGTCCATGACTCTTTGGTCAGCGCGGTCAGATAGTGCGCCACGCTGGCACAGCCTGCGCCGGCTGCCTCCGCTTCCAGGTCGGCTGCAAACTTTTCTGTGTGTGCGATGTGTTCGGTCTCCGAGACCGCGGACACCATCAAACGCAGCCTCGCGGCGATATCGCCAGCTTCTGCGGCTTGCTGGTCGATCTACAACCTCACCGTCGCTGAGCTTCACACGTACTATGTCGTCGCAGGCGATGCCACGGTTCTCGTCCACAATGGTTGCCCGAATAGCTCTGCTACGTTCGTTGCAGATGCGAACGGGACTGTTGTCCCGACGAGTGCAGCCCGACTGGGAGCAGGTCTAATGGCGGCAGTTGACGCTGGCGAGGCGGGTTTTAGCACCTTTCCCACGAAGTCAGCGGGGGTTGGGTTCCAGCTGCCGGGGGGTAGTAGAATTCGGATCATGTCAGCCCAATGTGAACGCTGACCTTCGGGCCTCGTTCACCAATGGATCGGACGCGCCGATTAGCCCCTTCACGGGAAAACCGGTGCAGCCGCCGAAGGGCGTAGACCTTGGTATGACTCCCAAGGAATATGTTCGACGCCGAACTCACATCACTCTGGGGCCTTGATGTCGCTAATCGTTGACGAGATCCAAACGTTTCTTCCACTCGAGATCTCTACTGCTGAGGCAGATGAGGGTGGTATCTGTCTCAGCGGAGATCGATGGCGTCTGCGCGTCAATACGAGTTGGCGCGTTTCCCTGAACGGCGTCGTGATGATCTCGCCATCACTCTCTGATGATGGCGGGAAATCTCATGGTATCGAAGAGTTGGCTGGAGACGGGCTCGTCGAAGTGGGATTTCAGTCTCGCTCCGTGGGTCTCGATCTAAGTTTTCAGACCCGGGCGGGACGCGTTTTTGAAATCTTCAGCGACTTTCCATACGGTGAGTGGATGTTTTCGCTATGGTCGGCCGAGGATGAGCATCAGATCCCAATATTCGACCTTGAAGGCCCGGTTGTTCCCGACATGGACTGATTCTTAAATACCCACTTTATTTACCAGGGACCCAGGCGGTGGTAGGTAAGGTGCGACCTGGGGAAGCCCGTCGCTGGCCACTGTGGCCGCGGCAGCGACGGGCCTCCGCCCAGGCCTCGGTGACCCGGCTCTCGGCCGCCCGAGCATTGACCGGCACCGGCCGCCCAAAACCGAGCGGGTGGCCGCGGACAGGAGGCGGTTTGTTGGGGCTGCCGTGCGCATGTGGCATGCGCACGGCAGCCGCCCTCGGACACATACACAGCTCAGCTCGCCCCCCAACCCCAGGCACATCACGCTGCACAACAGCAGGGATGATCAGCAAGCGATGTTATGCCCTGTTGTTCCTGTTCGGGTGCCCTGTTCAGAACTTGTCGTCACGGGTATCAGTGAGCAGCGAACTTCGGCTTTTGGCAATCACCGCAGCACACAGCCCGGCAGCAAGGGCTTCGTCAGCGGCTCCAACGACTCCAGCGGTCTCACCCACCTCGGCGCCCAGCGAATGAGACCCACCAACGGCCGCTTCATCGGCGTCGACCCCAGCGGCGTCAACTGGATCAACGATCACCCCACCGGCAACCCCCAGCGCTCATCCGGCCTGGCACCTGTCGTGCTGCCCGGCTGAGACGTTGTCACCGGAAATCTGCGGACGCGGGTCCTGGACTGTCCGCTACGGAAAGGGGCGGGTAGCGGCTTCGCCAGGTCAGCCAAGTCACATGACAACGGTGAGGGCAGTCTGCGGAACCGCTCGCCCGTATCCCGTCGTTGAGCATTCCGCCCAGTCAACGGCCGAACGGAGACCCGCATGCCCAGGAAGCCCCGTCTCACCCTGGATGAACACCTCGAGATGGGACGAATTCTTGCCGGCATCCGCGACGAACTCGCTCACCGTCGACAAGGCATACCCGAGCAGCGGACCCGAGGGCATCCCCCACAAGAAGGTGGGTGCTGCCCTGCGGACACTGGACGAGGCTCGCAGCGCCCTGGAGATCCTGCTGTCCCGAGAGCACCCGGACGCCGCCGAGACCACCGTTTACTATCCCTACCCTGAGGACCGCAGTGTCGTCATCGCGCCCGACAGACCCGCATCGTGAACGCCCGCTGGATCGATGCAACCGGCCCATTTCCGGTACCAGATGGGCGCGCTGGCAGCCGACTGGCTTGCGGTCGGGTCTGTCGGCTGTCGGCGTTCGCTGCTTGTTTCGGTACGAGACAGCGGGATGCCTGAGCCTCAGGCTGTCGTCGACCAGGTGCACGGCGGTGTCGGCAGCGTGTGGCTTCGACCAACTGTGTAGCCTGGAGTTGCCTGTCGGGGTCGGCATACACCCGTAGCTCATCCTGTCAATGTTCTGTTTGGAGTTGTGCCAGGTACTGGGCGGCGGCGGGTGCTTCGGCAGCGCCGATGCGCTGGTAGAGGTCCACTGCACGGCCGAGGGCGGCAAGGCCAGCGTGGTGGTCGCCGGCGCTGACGTGGCAGCGGGCAGCGCCTTCGAGGGCGTGCGCTTCGTCCAATGGGCTTTGTACCTGGCGTGCCAGTTGCAAAGCCCGCTGGTAGGCGGGAAGTGCCTCCCGTGGGTGCCTGGTCTCCGTCAGCAGAGCGCCGATGGTGTTGAGTGTCTCGGCCTCTCCTTGAGGATCGCCCACCTCCTGGAACATCATGACTGCTTGCTGTAGTAGGTCGGCCGCCGGGGCGTACTCGCCGATCAGGTACTGCACACGACCCAGATCCGACAGGGCGTTGGCTTCGATATGGCGGTTGCCAACTGCGCGGGCCAGGGCTAGTGCTTGGTGGGCGAGGTCGGCTGCGCTTGCGTGCTCCCCGGTACGGCACTGCAGCCGAACCAGATCCGAGAGGGCGTTGGCTTCGCCCAGGCGGTGGCCGAGGGTGCGGTACAGGTCCACAGCCCGCTGCAAATGATCGGCTGCAGCGGCATATCTGCCGATGGTATACTCTGTTCTTCCTAGATGTGACATTGCATTTGCCTCACCTAGTCGATTACCCAGGGTGTGGTAGAGATCCAGTGCCTGCCGGGAGAAGTCGGCCGCAGCTGCATAATCGCTGGTGATATCCCACACTCTCCCTAAATCCGACAATGCGTTGGCCTTGGTGAGATGCTCACCAAAAGAGTGAGAGAGAACGAGCGCTTGTTGGGCAAGGTTGCCTGCAGCCGCGTAATCCCCAACCATGTATCGCGCTCTACCCAGACTCACTAGGGCGTCGGCCTCGCCGTAGTTGTTGCTGAGGGAGCGGTAGAGGTCAAGCGCCTGTTGAGCGAGATTGGCTGCCGTCTCGTATTCCCCACTGATATACCGCACCTGGCCTAGCTGAGACAGCGCCGACGCCTCGCCAAGTCGGTTGCCAAGGCAGCGGTAGAGCTCAAGCGCTTGTTGGGCGAGGTCGGCTGTTGCCGTCTGGTTTCCCACCAGATGGTGTACCCGACTCAGTTCGGACAGGGCGTTCGCTTCGCCGAGGCGCTCGCCAGTGCGGTGTGCCGTGACCGCAGCGCTCTGGTGAAGGGCGATGGCCTCATCCCAGGGTCCTTGGTGGCGCAGGTGTGCGGCCAGGCTGGCAGTAAGGCGGATGGCGCGAACGTGCTGTGCAGTGGCGGTGGCGTGATGAATACACGCGGTGAGGTTGGCGCGTTCAGCGCGCATCCAGGCCAAGGCCGGCTGGTAGGCGGCCACGGCGGGTACGGAGGTTGGGGCCGGTCCTTCTGTTCGTAGCGTGGGGCGGGGGACGGGCGTGAAGTGGTCGTCGGCGGTTTCGGCGGTGTATTGGTAGTAGTCCAGAACTCGGCCCTGAGCGGCGTCTCGGTCCTCAGGTGGGTCATTTCTGACAGTGAGCGTCCGTGCGTATGCGCGGATGAGGTCGTGGAGTCGGTAGCGACCGGTTGAGGGTGAGTCGATGAGGTGGTCATCGTAGAGGGCTTCCAGCTCGTGACGGGCCTGGGGCAGAGAGATCTGGCCCAGGGCGGCGGTGGCGTAGGCGTCGGTGTCCAGTCCGGGGTGGAGGCCCAGATACCTGAAGAGGCGCCGTCGTCTGGGTGGAAGGGCGCGGTAGGACATGTCGAAAGCAGCAGCTACCGCCCTGTCACCGGCGGCGAGTTCACCTAACCGGTCGTGTGTTGCGCTGAACTCTTGTGCGTACTCCGGCAGATTCCAGTGGGGATGGTGGGCGAAGCGTCCGGCAAGCAGCGCGATGGCCAGGGGAAGGAAGCCACACAGTTCCACGATCTGGGCTACGGCTTCCGTATCGGCAGCTTGCGTCGCGGTGCGGCGGGACAGGCGAGTGAACAACAGCGCCGCGTCAGTGCGCGAGAGGGAGCCCAGGGGCAGAGGGGCGGCGCCGTCCAGCGCGGCGATGCGGCGGCGGCTTGTGACCAGTACCATGCATCCCCCGGCCCCAGGAAGCAGCGGTTCAATCTGTTCGTGGCCGATGGCGTCGTCCATGATCAGCATCATTTGCTTCCCCGTGAGTCGGTCCCTCCACATGCCAGCCCGGGCGTCCAGGCCGTCGGGGATGCTGCGCGGGTCGACGCCGATGCTGATCAACATGGCGGCCAACGCATCGGCGGGATCAGCCGCTGTCTGGCCAGGGGTATGAGCATGCAGTCGGACGAACAACTGCCCGTCGGGGAACCGGTCGGTGAGACGGTGGGCAACATGCACCGCCAGTGCACTCTTGCCTGCTCCAGGCATACCGTCGATGGTACGGATGACCAACTCGTTGCTCGGATGCTGCGCCGCCGTCACGAGCTCTTCAACCTCGGCCTGCCGGCCCGTGAAGCCGGGCACGTCCCGCGGCAGAGTCCGCAATGCCGTGACCACTACCGAAGCTGGAGCGGCCTCTTGGACGATGAACTGGTCTCGCCCGGCGGCATAAAGCCGCGCACTATCCGCCGCCCGACCCTCAATCCGCACCTCACGGGCGGGTCCCTGTGAGGGATCGTGGTCTGTCGGGGTAGTCACGTTTCGGTGATGTGCTGGTCGCGGCCGGCCATGTACATTCGTGCGCTGTCTTTCGCCTCAGCTCGCATGATCACTTGTGCGGTCGCGTGGGGCTCCACGCCCGAAGAGGGACCCTGGAACTGTTCCTCCAAGAACTCCCGTAGCGCCTCGATCCCAGCGGGGTCGCTGACCAGGAGATCGTGTAGCCGCAGATGCCAGGCATCTGTCACAGCCTGCTCCACGTCCTGGTTGCCCTGTCGTCGTGCCGTCAGGATCCGGGCTCGGTCCGCTTCCAAATCTACTTCTGCCTGGTCCGCCTGAGCGGGGCGCACGCGTCGCCACCACTCCAGCGCTGCGGCCCTTGTTTGTTGCCAGGCATCGGTGGTCATGGCACTCACTAGCGCCGTCCCTGCCGCAAGAACCACTGGATCCATTCTGCCTCCCTCACTCTACGTATGCACCTATATCAAAAGTACGAGCTGTGAGGGTGAGTGAAGTTCTTTTCGCCACGATTGCAGCGCAGGTGATCCGCGGACTTCGAACGAATCGCGCTTACATTTCGCACAAGACTTCGGATGGGGCGGCCTGAGGGCGATTGAGTGGGTACGAGGAGCCGCAGGTGTATCGGTGGCAGAGTCCAGGGCTGGTGTTGGACGATCCCCGTAGCGGAACTCGGTTCCCACTTGGGGCCGTTGCCATTGCGGATGCCAGGCCACCACCCTCGCCAGGCATGGGACTGTAAAAAGAACGGTGTAACTCCCGATCAAGGAAGAACACCTGATGAGCGACGTGACTGCCTCTGCCGAGGCGGTTGAAGAGGTCCGGCCGGTCGAGCTGTCGGCGGATCTGCTGAACGACCAGTTGATCGGGCAGCTGGTCGAGCGGGCCCGCGCGAGCGGCCTGCAGTTGACCGGTGAGGGCGGCCTGCTGCAGCAGCTGACCAAGCGCGTGCTGGAGTCCGCCCTCGAGGGCGAGATCACCAACCACCTCGGCTACGACAAGCACGATCCGGCGGGCGCCGGCAGCGGGAACTCCCGCAACGGTGTGCGCGCCAAGACTGTACTGACCGACGTCGGCCCGGTCGAGATCGCGGTGCCGCGGGACCGCGACGGCAGCTTCGAGCCGCAGATCGTCAAGAAACGCCAGCGGCGTCTGACCGGGGTCGACGAGATGGTGCTGTCGCTCTCTGCGCGGGGACTGACCCACGGCGACATCTCCGCGCACCTGGCCGAGGTCTACGGCGCGAGTGTGTCCAAGCAGACGATCTCGACGATCACCGACGGTCACGTCCGCTGGAGTGGTGTATCGACGGCCACTCGGTGATCTCTTCTTTGAGGCTATGCGGTGAGTTCGGCGGGCACGACGGTGTCGTCGTT